>JBEKQG010000037.1:0-48890 GCA_049519955.1 Terriglobales bacterium | reverse complement strand
CCATTCGCTCCGCCATCTTTTCTGCGAGACGAATGTTCTCTAAAGCGATGCCCGCATGGGCCGCAACGGAATCGAGCAAGCGCTTATCTTCGCCAGAATAAGGCTCCTCGGAAAGCCGCTGCCCAAGAACGATCATGCCGATGAGGTTGTTCTCACGGTCGAGGATCGGCACCAGGCATTCGGGCGCGAGGGGCGCCAGTGCGGTTAACTCTTCCGCGCCGGGTGGCGCTTCCCACGCTTTCCCACGGCGCGCAAGTTCGACAAGAACCGGCGCGCTGGCCGCGAGCGTTTCGAGCGTCGCGGGGAGCGTTCCGGAGATCGCGTCCAGCCGGCCATTGCCGGATTCCAGGTAACACGCTAGGGTTTTCGGGTGCAGCGCTTCGCTTACATAGCGCTCGAGGAGCATAGCTAGTTGGCTGCGGTCGCTCACCGTCCGGGTTTTTTCCGCTAGGTCGTGCAAGATGGTGCGAGAGTCATAGGCGCTGCGAAAGAAGGCCCGGTCGATGCGCATGGTTCCCTGCTTCACCAAAGGCGCCGATGTCCAGGCCAGGACAACGCCAAATACGGCGCCCAAAGCCATGCCGATATTCGTATCCGCGTGGAGGAATCGCGAGAAGACGTGAGTGAAGAGCGCGATGGCGGAAGCCGCAACTATGAACATCAAAACGAAAAAGCCCCTCTGCACGAGAACGTACCGCGCACTGCGTCGCAGCAGTACTGGAATTTCCATCACGCGGTGCTTGACCACCACATATGCGAAGGAGAGGGGATAGAGGAACAGAACGAGTACCAGCACAGTATTGACCCAGAAAGAGGGGCGGTAGCCGGTGAAGGTCGCTAACGCGTGCTCGAGTGCGATGGGCAGAACCCCGGCCAATGTTCCCCACAGAATCACGCGTGACTTGCGCCGCGCTTCTGCCGGGACGGCAGCCATGAATGAATTCTGCGCCAGAGAGATCAAGCCCAGAATCAGTAAGTCGTAGTTCAGACCAGCGTTGATGAAATTTGCATTGCGGCTGCCTAGAAGGTGCGCGACCATTCGTGGAAGGCCTGGAGACCCAATCCGCAAACCTGGGATGACAATACAGATTCCGAATAAAAGCCCCACCCACTTCAACCACGGTAAGCGCCTATCCAGAGGCGATTGCACTGGGAACACAGCAAAGAAAAGATAGAAAAGCGGAGCCAGCATTCCCGCAAACACCGCACGAAAAGCAAACGCAAATGTGCCGAGTTGAGGGGGGATGCCCGCGGAGTTCGAAAGATCTGCCTCTGCGGCAAAGGCGCAGAACAGCAATGCCAGAAGCCATGCCGTGGGCTCCTCCAGCCTCAAGAACAAGACGGCGAATGCCACGAGTAAGAAAGGGATGGGGAATGATGCCATGACTTGAAGAGCGGAGGACCGGGCAAGGCCCTCGGGCGTTCTAGTGGGTGTGGCGGCGCGAAAGACGCCATGCAGGTCCAGCGGCTTGGGCTCACCGGCGCGTTCTACGGTAAATTCCACCGGGTCGCCAGGCCGGCCACGGACATAGGCTTGGTCGGAGGCAATGTCGGTGCCTAGCGTTCGCCCGTTGATGCCAATAACGCGGTCGCCAACGCGCAGACCGGCACGCTCCGCTGGGCTTCCTTCCACCAGATCTTCGACTGATTGCGAGTGCGTTCTCTCGTCATAGCGAGAAGGGCTGACGAGATTGAAGCCGAGTTCTACCCCTGGAACCGGGTGACGCACAGCATACATCCAGAGGGAGCCGTAGACGACCGCAACTACGGCAAACAGCGTCGCCAATGTTGCCAGGAACGGTTTCCGGAACGACGCGCGCCCTTGCATGATTTTAGGTGTCGGCATCGCGCCGAGTCTTCCGGGCGAATATCCAGCGTGACGGTAGGCGCAATCGGCCCCAAGTTCTTTGAAATCTAGATTTTGCGAGGGATCATGATTGCAACCAGTTGATTCTAAAGGAATGCAATAATTTCGGTGTGACACTAACTCCTTTCCTCCCAGTAGTTTACCTCTAACTCCTTTGTTGTGAAGATTTTAATATAACTCCTTTAGATTGAAGAATTTGATAAAAAAGGGGGGGGTGGGGGGTACCCGATTTAGCCGGCTTTTCCCGCGGAATAGCCCGCCGAGTAAATGGAGTACTGCTCAGTCCCGCCGATTCTGACAAAAACTGCGTTCTCACCGATCACATGCCCGAGCAGCGGATTGTGATACAGCACGTACACCGCACGCGGATGAGCCTTAAGGCTGGCATCCAGGTTGACGATGACGCGCCTAAAGCCCGACTCTGGTAATGGATTGAACAGATAGAGCACCAGAGGCTCCTTCGGGAATTCGAATTCGCAAGCGTCCGCGCACACCGCCTCGATTTGCGAGCAGCGCTGCGTGGCGGAATGGTAGGCGCGAATATTTTCCTTCGCCGCGCGATGCAACTCCGGAATCAACTCCACTCCCACAATTTTCTTGAACGGATACTCCGACGCCATCAGCAGCGTCCGTCCCTTGCCGGAACCGAGATCGACGAAGGTGAATGGATCGAAGGCGATGGGCAGGCTCGCCATCATCTCGCGAAACAGGGCAGCGTCGGTCGCCTGATACGGTGAATGAAACATCCCCAGCAGCCGCGCGCGCCAGCTCACGGTACCGCTGGTGGTGTTGACGCGATTGTCCCAGTCGTACTCCATGTCGCCATAGCGTTGCCGCCGGCGCTCGGGCGTGGACTCGCGCGCAAAGCTCCAGAGATTGCGGGCCAGCAGGGAAGCCGCGCGCCGCGCGCCATGCTCGCGCGATTGCTCGCGCCACCAGTTGCGTAGCGCAATCCAGAGTTGTTGGGGAAAACTAGAGGACACGCAACGATGCTATCAAAATGGAGAAGCCGCTGTTCGCTATTCGCTAGGAGCCAAAAGCGAACGACTAACGACCAACGACTAACGACTAACAGCGAACCGCGACCAGCGCCCCCGCTACTTCGACTCTTTCTTGCCCGCCGGACGCGGTTGCGGCGGCTCGACGCCCGGTGGCAAGCCCTTGGTGATGAATAGAATGCTCTGCGGGTCGCGCACTTCGACGCGCCCATCCGGCATCAGCTTGTACGGTCGTCCCGTGGGATCGGTGGGCGTCCCATGGATGAAGCCCGCGTGTTCCAGATCGCCCATGCTGGCCGGTAACTGTCCGGTCTGTTGGCGGTACTTTTCGACCACCTGTTCCAGCCGCGTCACTTCTTCATCCACTTGCAGAGCGAGCAAATGCTCGACCGCGTTCTGCCGGATCAATTCATCCTTGGTGCTCTGGTAAGTCGTGAACCACAACATGCGCGCGGTGTCGAATTCGCCGGCATGTTGTGCCATCCGCGCCGCCAGGATGGGCATGAAGGCATTGGTCACGGGAAGCTTGGCTCCCTGCGCAAACGCATCTGCCGCCCCTGCGTAGTCCTTGAATTCGGTGTAGTAGAGAAATCCCAGGTTGTAGTACAGCCGCCACTGCTCGGGGTTGTGCGCGACGCCGTACTGCATCAGTGCGAGCGCGGACTGGGGCGAGCCCGCTCCGTTGGGCGGTTTTGGAGCCAGGAAGTTGGCCCCAAAGCTATAGGCTGGCAAAATCCTCGGATCCAGTTCCGTGGTGATTTCGAGCAGCGGCGCCAGCAGGTGGAAATCGCTGGAACCGGCGTGATGCTGTTCGCCGAAATACTGCACCGCGCGCGTCCAGTAAATGTCGGCCAGGAGGCCCGTGTAACCCAGGCTCATCCGCCGCAGCATTTTGGGGGAGCGCACATAAAGCGCCGCCTGCGCTGCCGCTCCCCGGCGCATGGGGTCTATGGCATTGAGCGTCGCCACGGTGCCCGCCATGGAAAACAAGAGCACAGCGGCCGCCACCAGGTTGACGCGCCGCGGGCCGCTCATTTCAGGTTCCGGCGCTGGAAGATCAGCACCGCTCCCGAGATCGTCATCGCGGAATAGAGCAGCGCGTACACGGTGTTGTAGAAGATCAGGCGGCCAGGCACGGCGTCGCCGTGCGCCACCTGGCCGATGGCGTTCAAAGCGGAAAAATTCGGTACCAGATAGGCGACGCCGGTCGCGATCCAGCGCTCCATCCCATGCGTGATTTTGGCAAAGCCGCGCAGGTCCTCCGCCAGGCTTCCAATCACGAACAGCGCGAAGGTGAAGACCGCCGACATGAGCGGCGTCGAAAAGGAGGAGAAAAACAGGGCCAGCGCGCACACGATCAGAAACTGCAAGACGATGAAGTAGAGCGCGACCAGGATCCACGCGTCCATTTTCTCGAACCGGTGCGCCACATAGAGCAGCGCCAGAAACACGCCGACGGCCATCAGAAAGGTATTCACCACCAGCGTGCCCGTGAGCCCAAGAAATTTGCCCACGACGAACTCCCAGCGCCGGACCGGCCGCGACAGCACTGTGTACAGCGTGCGTTTGTCGATCTCCTTCGATACCAAGCCAATGCCAATGAAGATGGCGATCACCACTCCAAACAGCGACACCGCCGTCAGGCCCAGGTTCACCACCACCAGGCGCTCGATGTCGATGGAGATTTCCCCGACCAGAATCGCCGCCCCGGAGAGCAGCAGCGCAAATGCGATCAGGTTGTACAGTACGCGGTCGCGCACCGCCTCGCGAAACGTGTTGAAGGCGATCGAACCGATGCGCGAGGTCATGCTCCCGGAGTTCATACGCCCACCCCTTTCCGGTCTGCTTGCTGCCGGCCTTCAGTGGGTTGAAGTTTCTGGATGTAGTACTCCTCGAGCGAACTGCGCACCGGCGTCAACGAAATCAGCCTGAGCCGCTCGCGGCGCAACACTTCGAGGGCCGCATCCTGCCTCTCTTGCGGCAATATCGCGTTCACCATGTCGCCGCTGACCCGAGCTTCCGCCCCCAGGCTGGCCAAATCGGCTGGCACCTTTTGTGCGCAAAAAATAATTTCGATTTTGCCCTGCGTTCCGGAAGTCAATTCCGCGACCGCCCCCACTCCGCGCAACTTGCCCTGGTGGATGATCCCCACCCGGTCGCAAAGCGCCTCCGCATCCGATAGAATGTGGGTGGAAAAGAAAACCGTCTTGCCCTCGGCGCGCAATTGCTGGATCAGGTCCCGAACTTCGCGCCGCCCCATCGGATCCAGTCCCGACATCGGCTCATCCAGAAACACCAGCTTGGGATCGTGCAGCACCGCCTGCGCCAGCCCCACCCGCTGCAACATGCCCTTGGAGAATTTTCGCAACTGCAGGCCCGCGCAATCGCTCAATCCCACGCGCGCCAACATCTGCTCCACCCGCGCCGAGCGCCCTTTCGCAGCCATGCCAGAAAGCTGCCCATAATAGTTGAGCAATTCGCGCGCGCTTAAATGGTCGTAGAAGTAGGGCTGCTCGGGCAGAAATCCGATCTGCGATTTGACCCGCGGATCGTCCATGTCCATTCCCAGAATCCGCGCCGTTCCCGCCGTTGGGAACACCAGCCCCATCAGGAGTTTGAGGGTAGTGGTCTTGCCCGCGCCGTTGGGACCGAGGAAGCCGAACACTTCTCCCTCTTCGATGGTCAGGCGGAGCGGATGCAGCGCGAGTTTCGGCCGCTGGCGCCAGAATCCGACGAGGTACGTCTTTTCGAGGTCGAGAATTTCAATCGCAGCCATGGCCATGTGTGCAGTGCCAAGCCCCTTGCGTGGGTTTCAAGCTCCGTCTAATTAAGAGGATTATAAGCAAGGCCGTTGCAGCGTGCGAGTGCGTGGCCACGCGGGGCCGTTACGAAGGTAAATTGCCGGCTCGGAGGGGACCGTCCTGGAATGCGCTCCAGAACAAAAAAGCAGAGGATTTTTCCTTTGCTTCTTTCCGGCTCGTACCCTCCCCCAGACACTTTGCGGAAGTTAAACTCACTGCAGGGCGGTCTCGGTTCCGGCGCAGGTGTTGGCGGTCGTACCGGCGACACGCACAACTGCATCCTGAGTCGAGCAGAAGTAACGGATACCCGTTTGATTATAGCCGGTTGGCCATGCACTAATCTGATAGGAGGTAGCCGGATTGCCGGTTACATTGGTCACATTGAAATAGTAGCCGCTCTTCGATCCCGAAGCCACCGCATCATCGGTCAAGCACGCGTTATTCGAGGCGGGTGCGACGGCGCCGGTGCAGGAACCCCCCAGATTTGACAGGGCGGATGCATAGCCGATCGACGGGTAGGCGGAATAGTATGAAATCTGTGCCGTGTTCAAGGTGCGAACCCCCGATACGGCAGCCGACTCATTGGCCGCGATGCGCGCGCGCAGCAGGTTCGGGATGGCAATCGCGGCAATGACCAGGATGATCGCCACCACGATCAGCAGTTCGATCAGTGAGAAGCCTTCCTGTTTCCGCATTGAAATTATCCTCGTCTCCGTTTGGTTGTTCTTGGTTGGATGACCAACTCGGGTCTACTATCGCACTCTGAGGGCCAGAGCCAAGTAGCGGAAGGCAGATGTCCTTATGGACGAAAACTCAGTGTTTTCAGTGGCTTCCCGTGGATTAGTTAATTTTCGGCTACTCGCGATTCTGCCGTGTGACACTTTCAGAGAGCCCAACTGACAAATTTTGGCACTGGCTCCTCGTCCCCATCGTTATCTTCAAGCCAATTGTCGGACGCCCCAGCTCACTGTCCGGCGCTTTCGGCAGTCCCCCGCAGCGCGAATGACACTTTTGCCAGTGAATGGTCAGGATCTAGAGCCGAGCGATCGTCGAATGCGCTGCACAACAAAAAAAAGCAGAGGATTTCTCCTCTGCTTCCTTCCGGCTCGTACCCTCCCCCAGGTACTTTGCCAAAGTCAAACTTACTGCAGGGCGGTCTCGGTTCCGGAGCAGGTGTTGGCGGTCGTAGCGGCGACACGCACCACTGCATCCTGGGTCGAGCAGAAGTAGCGCACGCCCGTCTGGTTATAGCCGATCGGCCATGCACTGACCTGATACGCGGTAGCCGGAGGTCCACCCGTCACATTGGTCACGTTGAAGTTATAGCCGCTCTTCGATCCCGATGAGATCGCGCTATCGATCAAGCAAGCGCCATTCGAGGCGGGTGCGACAGCGCCGGTGCAGGTGCCCCCCAGATAGGCTATGGTGGATGCATAGCCGATCGTCGGGTAGGCGGAATAGTATGAAATCTGTGCCGTGTTCAAGGTGCGAACCCCAGCGACTGCGGACGACTCATTGGCCGCAATGCGCGCGCGCAGCAGGTTCGGGATGGCAATCGCGGCGATGATCAGGATGATCGCCACCACGATCAGCAGTTCGATCAGTGAGAAGCCCTTTTGTTTCCGCATTGAAATTATCCTCGTCTCCGTTTGGTTGTTCTTGGTTGGATGACCAACTCGCGTCTACTATCGCACTCTGAGGGCCAGAGGCCCAAGTGACGGAAGGCAGATGTCCTTCTGGGCGGAAGCTCAGTGTTTTCAGTGGCCTTCCGCGTGATCGTCACCTCCTCAACGATTGGCGATTCTGTCAGTATGACACTTTTAGAGACGAGACTGACAAATTTTGGCACTGGCCCCTCGTTTCCATCTTCGACCGCCAATCCCCAAGTCAGACGGCACAGCTCCGCCCTTACGAACGCTCGCCTCCGCTTTTCTTGTATTCGCTTCTGCCGCAGATTTCCCCCGGATGACAGCCTGCGGGAAGAGCCGGCATTCGATGCCCAGCCCAAAGCGGCGTATGGAGAACCGAGAACCGGAAACTGCGTACCGGCCAATGACAACTGACGACAAGCAGTATGGGCAGATCTGGTTACAGTGGATTCGCACAGGGCGGCCGAGCATCGTCTAAGTCAACACCGCGCGCGTTAGAATCGGTTTCGGCAGGCAGTTTCGCGATATTGTCGAAGAGCAGCGAACTTCCGGCCAACCGAGCCGTCTCCGACTACCGGCATGTCCACGTCCCGCGAAATGCGCGTTGTCATCTTCTGTCTCTTGCTGGTTGCTGCGACGCTTGCTTTCTACAATCCTGTCGTTCATAACCGGTTCGTCGATTTCGACGACCTGTCCTATATTCTGAAAAATTTCCATGTTCTGCATGGTCTGACGTGGGACACCGTGAAGTGGGCGTTCACGACGAATCGCGACGGAAACTGGCATCCGCTGACTTGGCTGTCGCACGCCTTGGACTGCCAGCTCTTTGGCCTCAATCCCCTGGGCCACCACTACACCAGCCTTTTGCTGCATGCGGCCAGTGTGGTGCTCCTTTTTCTGCTCTTGCGGCGGGCCACTGGAGGCAGCGGGTGCAGTCTTCTGGTGGCCGCTTTGTTTGCCCTGCACCCCGTCAACGTGGAGTCCGTCGTCTGGGCCGCCGAGCGCAAGAATGTGCTCAGCATGTTGTTCTTCCTGCTCACCCTTCATGCTTACGACCGGTACGCGCGCACGGGCGGCCGCTATCTCTATTCGTTGGTCACCGTCTTGTTTGCGCTTGGCCTGATGGCGAAATCGCAGATCGTCACTCTGCCCTTTGTGCTTCTGCTTTGGGACTACTGGCCGCTGGGGCGAATGGGCGCGGCGTCCGCGGTGGCGGGCACGGCAGCGGGCTCGCCTGCTGCCCCCACCCCACGCTCCTTCGCCTATCTCGTTTGGGAGAAGTTGCCCCTCTTCGTTCTCGCCGCGGCGGATTCGGTCGTCACCGTGATCGCGCAGCGCGCCGGGGCCTCGGTGCGGACGCTTGCGGAAGCTCCGATGCCGGTGCGACTGGAGAACGTTCTTGTCTCCTATGTGAGATACATCGGGAAAGCGTTTTGGCCGTCCCGGCTCGTTCCCTTATATCCGCGCCCAGTGAATCTGCTGCCGGGCTGGCAGGTGGTGGGAGCCGCGGCGCTGCTGCTCCTGGCGTCGGCGCTGGTGCTGCGCTGGCGCGACCGCCGCTATTTGCCGGTCGGCTGGTTCTGGTTTCTGGGAACTTTGGTCCCCATGATCGGCATTGTCACGGTCGGCGAGCAGGCGATGGCTGACCGCTATGCCTACATCCCGTTCATCGGTTTGTTTATCGCGGTCGTGTGGACGCTGGACGCGGTGGCCTCGGCACATCGAATCCCCGGCGTGTGGCGCGCTGCGGCCGCCGTGGCCGTCGTCGTCATTCTGGGATGCCGTACCTATCGCCAAATCCCTTACTGGCACGACGATGAGACGCTCTGGCGCTACACCTTGAGCGTCACCGAGCGGAATTACACGGCGCACGACAATCTCGCGCTCGCTTTGCTCAAGCAGGGCCGGCCCGAGGAGGCGATCATGCACTTCCACGCGGGCAAGTCTCTGCACACCTATCCGCCCGCCCAACTCCTCGCGCTCGCAGTGTACGAATTGAGTGTCGGACATCCGCAGGAAGCGATCGAGGAATGCAATTCGGCGCTGCGCGCGTCCGCCGATCCCAAGGTCCAGGCCGCCGCGTGGAGCGAGCATGCGTATGCCGACTTGCAGTTGCACGACTACGATCGGGCCGCCGACAGCTACCAGACCGCCCTCCGCCTGAATCCCGAGGACGCGATCGCGCTGATGGTTTCCGGCCTGCTGGCGCTGCGCCAGGGGCAGCCTGACGTGGCCGTCATGCAGTTCTTTCACGCGGTGACCGTCGATCCCAGCGACCTGAATGCCGTTCTCTTCGCGCAAGCTCTGCGCCGGGCCGGTCGTACCGCGGAGGCCGACTCCGCTTGGGCGCAGGTTCAGAAGATTTCCCCCAACCCAGGCCAAGCCCAAATCGAGGTAGGCCAGATGCTCTCCCTTGTTGGCCTGAAGCCGCTATAGAGACTGTGTGAGAACTCGTTTTCGAGCAATTCGGTGGAACGGAACATCTTAGAATCCAGCCCCGGAGGGGCGGCCTAGCTTAGCCCACCGCTTCAGCGGTGGGAAAAGTGGAAGAAACGACTCAAGTCCCGGAGGGACGACCCAGTTCTCACACACTCTCTATAGAGGCGCGACCGCAAGACACTTTCACCGCCCGGACGCCGGCCATTGTAAACATGTAGGGCGGACACTCCTGTCCGCCCGCCTTTGCTTTTGTTTTTAGTGCGCTCGCCTTTACGCGGAAACTTTCGTCCGTCCACCGCCGAGACGCCGGATACGCCAAGTCAAAGCGAACCAAAGCGAATCACTGAACCAAAAAACAACGAGGACAGCAAACGCGAAGAGCGAGGAGCCAAGAGCGAAAAGCTGGCAGCTCACAACGGTTGATTACTTCAGAAGAATCCGCTGCGCCAACTCGCCGCGCGGAACCGTGACCTGTTCGCCGGAGGCCAGGTGCTTGAGCGCGAACGCATCCGCCGCCACTTCGTTCTCGCCGACGATGAGAATGTAGCGTGCGCCTATCTTAGCTGCGGCCTCGAACGATTTTTTCAAGCGAAACGACTCGTCGCCGAGTTCGACCACCAAATCGTGCCGCCGGAGTTCGCGAGCCACACGCGCGGCCTCGCGATTCATCCCCGCCCCGAGCGGAGCAACGTAAACGTCGGGTTTGCGCACGACCGACTCGGCCGTCGCAGTCGCTGACAGGGAAAGCACCAGCCGGTCTTCTCCGATGGCGAAGCCGATGCCCGGTGCCGCCGGTCCGCCGAGTGACTCCGATAATCCGTCATATCGTCCACCGCCCAGGATCGCATTCTGCGCTCCCAGCGCACCGTGCGTGAATTCAAAGGCAGTGCGCGTGTAGTAATCCAGGCCCCGCACCAGACGCGGGTTTTCGACGTAGGGGATTTGGACGGCGTCGAGGATGCTCTTCACTTCCGCGAAATGCGAGCGGCAATCTTCGTCGAGAAACTGGCTGATGGTGGGAAGAGTTGCGATGATGGGCTGGTCTTCGGGAACTTTGCAGTCGAAGACGCGCAGCGGATTGGTCACGGCGCGGCGCTGACAGTCGCCGCACATTTTTCCCACGGCGGGCGCGAGCGCCTGGCGCAGGGCTTCGTTGAATTTTATGCGGTCGGCAGGACAGCCCACGGAGTTCAGTTCGAGCGTCCAGTTGGCGACGCCCACGCGGTCGAGCAGCGTGGCGAGGAGTTCCAGAAGTTCCGCGTCTCTGGCAGGAGACTGGCTGCCGGCGGCGGCGGGGCCGATGATTTCCGCCCCGATCTGATAGAACTGGCGATAACGCCCTTTCTGCGGACGCTCGCGGCGGAATTGTGGTCCGATGTAGAAGAGCTTGTTGAGACCGCGATCCCAGAGCTTGTGCTCGATATAGGCGCGGACTACGCCGGCGGTATTTTCGGGGCGCAGAGTGAGGGATTGGCCGCGCATAAAATCCCATTTGCCTTCGCGCTTAAGCTTCTCTATTGCCGCGATGGAGTCAACGGCTTTTTCCATGGAAAGCTGGCCCGATAAGAACCAGGAGTCGACAATATCTTTCATCGAAGCAATGGTGTCGCTCTCGGCTCCCCCCCGATCCTGCCACGTGAACATTTCCTTCGAGACAATGTCGGTTTCTTCGCCGACGCTGCGGGCGAAGAGTTCGGTGGACTCGAAAATCGGCGTGCGAATTTCGTGAAAGTTGTAGGCGCGGAAAACGTCGCGCACGGCGGCTTCGACAAAATTCCAGAGCGCCGTGTCGGGCGGAAGCAGGTCGCGGGTTCCTCGGGGAGATTTGATCATGGGTGGTTCGCTGTTCGTCGTTCGCTATTCGCTCATAGCTGTTCGCTCACGCCCGGCTCCTCGTGCCCGTGCGCGACTTGATTAGTTTAACGTCGAATCGGCATTTTGCGGATGCGGGTGGACGATCAAACAAGCTCAAACAGCGGACGAGGCCATTACAACGAAAAGCCCCACTTCTCGAAAAACGCCAGAAGTGGGGTGCCCGCGCGCTTCAATTGGAAGCCAGTACGTCGTCGTAGTAATTCAATAGCGCGCGTTTAGGCGTGTCTTTCAATCCCTTCAGCGGGACTTTCTGGTCCACCGTGGTGTTCCCGGTCATGCGCACGCGCGCAAGGCGTGCAACGCGGCCGTCCGCAAGCTCCAAATAGATGGGCACGAGCATCCGGAATTTATCGTCGACGCCGGACTGCGTGGCCTTGAAGTTGAACACCACGTCACCACTTGCGTCCTTGTCGAAGGTGGAGTCGATCTTGTAGGTGGGCAGGGCAGTGCCGTAAACATATTCATTAAAGAACCAATCCAGACGATGATTGCCATCGAAATCCATGTCCGGGGTCATGTGTTTCTCCATCATCGCCTTGAAGTCTTCAGTGGTGGCAGTCTTGCCGGAATATGTCCTCACGAAATCCTGCATGGTGGCTTTGAAAATCTCATCGCCCGTCTTGTTGTCCCGCATCATCATGCGGATCATGTGGAGAATGTAAGCGCCCTTGGGATAGATGAGTCGCCGAGTTGTGTCAAATCCTGTCCGCGAGTTGCTGGCGCGATATCCCATGGTCAAAGGACCTGCGTCAATGGCGCGAAAACCTTGAGCGTCGCGCTCGAGCAACAGCTCGCGCTCGTCGTTCCAGAACTCGATAAATTTCTTCGGATTCTTCTCGATCATGCTGATGTAGAGTCCCGCGGACATATCGGCGAAGCCTTCGCTCATCCACTGGTCGCGGCCGGAGGCAAAGCCGACCGTGTGTCCCCACCACTGGTGAGCGACCTCGTGCGCCGTGACCGCTTTCCAATATCCACGGTCACGCCACTCCAGACCAAGCGAATCGCGAACGGTGGTGTCAAAGTAGTAGCAGATCGGAAGCCACACCAGTTCTGGCCATGATTGCCCGAAGCTGCACGCCGTCTGCTGCGTGAGTTGCATGTGCTTGAACAGCGATGGGCCGAAATAGTCGGTGTAGAGTTCGACTGCCAATTGGCCTTCCGCCAGCGCTTTCTTATTCAGCGAGACGGTGCTCATCGTGCCCAGCGCCACCGGCGCTCCCATGTGGGACCCGTCCAAACTCATCTTAGGTTCGGCGCGACGCTTCAACGCCTCCACCCAGTCCGGAGATTCTTCGTTGGCGTAAGACTGAATGAAATATTCGGGTTTGGTGAGCTTGGCTTCTTCTTCCTTGAAGCGGCCGAAGCTGAATCCCGCCACGGTTTGCGGAACTTCGCTCTTCCACACGGTCACATTCTGGCCGCCCTCATTGCTCTCGGAGACGAGCACGCCGGTCGCCGCCATCTTCATTCCTTTGGGAATACGAAGCGTCATGTCGTAGAGCGCGTATTCTCCAAAACTCGCGCCCGGCTCGTTCGGATACCAATTCTCCCGGGCCACTGGGAAATAGTTTCCGCCGCCCTCATTGCTGACCGCGTCTTTCCCTTCGTAGGTCGTGGTGACCGAGAACTTCTCGCCTTCAGGAAGAGCCTTGGGCAGGATGACGGCGAAGTTGCCGTCGTCGTTCTTGTCCTCCTGAATGAAGGAAAGGGGCTGACCATTCGCAGTCACGCTTTGCACGCGCAGGGGCCGGAACAGATTGAAGGGCACAACCCGCACGCCGTTGCGTCGCGCAACCATGTCGGTAGTGGCTTTGCCTATCAGCTTGCCGCCCTTTTCGAAGGTCACATCCAGTTGTTGATGATCAATCCGCGTTGGCCTGCCAATAGCGCCCGGCGCGTGTTCCCCGGAAAGACCGAACGACGCCCAGTCGCCCAACTTGTTCTCATCGTAAGTGCGGAAGCTGACTTGCTCGGACCCGTGGTTCGGCTCGATTTCATAAATCTCTTTGTCGTTGTAGCGCTTGCCATGGATAAAGGCGAAAAAAAGGCCTCCCGGCTCTGGGCTCAATACATCCTCCAGGATGCGGGCTTCCAGATTGTTCTTGAGCCTGTGACGCGTCGTATTCTGGCTGTCTTTCAGCAAGCCTGGGTCGCAAGAAGCAGAGGCTGGCCTGCCGCCTTTCTTGATGTCGTCATAGGTCGAATCCGTAAAGCGCAGGACCGCATGATTGAAGCTCTCGCTGAACTCGTTTTCTTTCGTGAGCAGCTTCAAACTTTTGCGCTCGGATTCGAGCGGCGGGTCGAGGACAAAATTGCCGTCGCCCACGAAAACCGCTCCCGTGACCTTGCCTTGCACCGGCGTCACGAAGCACACCGTTCCGGAGTGCAGGTGGAAAGTGCCAGCGTCACGCTTCAAATCGAAGTTCGTGACGCTTACCGCCTCGCCGCCCAAAGTCAGATTACGAAGTTGCTGGTAAGTCGGGTCGGAGTTAGGGGCAGGGGCCGGGCTATCCGCAGCGTAAACAAGAGAAAATGAAGCAAGCAGGATGATCGCGACAAACACAATCCGAGAATTCATGGCCGGTAAGAGCCTCCCTCATGGAAGAGGATTCGAAGCAGGTACGAGATTTATTTCCGTGCCAAGCATATAGATTGCGAGATAGGGAAGCAATCGGTTAGTTGCTTTGACGGGATGCAGGGGCTGGAGCCGCGCGGGCGTGCGCGCTGAAATCGGGCGGCAACTTTCGCGGGGAAACCCCCGCCCAAGCGGAGCTTGGACGGGGCACGGTGCAGACTGTCGGAGCCGGGATCGCTACTTCGCGAAATGGGCGGCGTTCTTATCCAGGAATTCTTTCTTGTCATCCGGCAGTTCGTCGGCCACAAAGATCGAATCCGACGTGCAGGCGGGGACGCAGGCGCCGCAGTCGATGCAGCCTTCGGGATCGATATAAAGCTGGGTCTCGGCTTCAAACTGCGGTTCGTCCTTTTTCGGATGAATGCAGTCGGTGGGGCAGACTTCGACGCAGAGCTCGTCCTTGATGCAAGTATCGGTGATTACATAGGCAGTCACACAGATTGGTGACGGCGGTCACACGCGATCTAAGGCCTTGTGCGGTATAAAGCTAGCAATAGCAATCCTGGAAGCACAGAATTGCCCGGCCTCACCCCACGACCCCACACAGCCGCCCCCAAGCGGCGGGCCGGGCAATCTTACCCGAAGGAATCTCCAGCGGTGACGGAACGAGGTCTTTTTCTCGACACCACCGGTGGTTGAACCGCGCTTCCAATGCTTCCGTTTCTTGAATTCTGCTACGCGCCTAAAGAAGAGTAGCGACGAGATTGGCCTTCGCCCCCAAGGGGCATCTGAATTCCGGTAGAGACGCGGCTTGCCGCGTCTCCTTCGCGTCCAGCAGGAGACGGGGCAAGCCCCGTCTCTACATCCCGAGGGCCAACCGCTACGAGCCCTTTTTCTCCAACAAGTACGCTTCTTTGTATCCCAGATAATTTTCGGCGTAACCGAGAATCATCGCCTGGTCTTTTTCCTCCAGGCGGCGGCGGAATCTTCCAGGAGAGCCCATCCAGAGGGAATTCGGCTCGACGATGGTCTTTTCCGGAATTAGCGTGCCGGCGGCGATGATGGAACCGCTTCCGATAACAGCGCCGTTGAGGACGATCGACCCCATGCCTATGAGGCAGCGGTCTTCGATTCTGCAGCCGTGCAGGATGACGCTGTGGCCCACGCTGACGTAGTCGCCGAGATAGACGCCGTACTTTTCTTTCATGCCGTGGAGGACGGTGTTGTCCTGAATGTTGGAGTAGTGGCCGACGCGGATCTCGTGGACATCGCCGCGCAGGACGGTGTTCATCCAGACGCTCGCGTGCTCGCCGAGAATGACATCGCCGATGAGCTGGGCGGAGTCGTCGATGTAGCAGGTATCGGGAAACTGCGGGGTGACGCCTTTGTAGGAGCGGATCATAGTTTTGCCCGCGGCATGGGCCGCCAAGAAAAAACATATCATGGAGCGATTGCCGGCGTCAGATGGCAGAGGCACTAGGCTTGACCGCAGTGACCACGCGGGGCACTGGAATGCCCAGGGGTCGTGTTCGAGCTTTGCGGCGTGCGCTCCTGTACAATTTTCACGAATGAAGAGGCTGGTTAGATCTGCGGCGATCCTATGGGTTTTGCTGGGAGCGGTGGCGTGGGTTGCCGCCGAGCCCATCGCTTCCTTGCGCCCGACGAACTACGTCAACGACTTTGCGGGCGTGCTCGATGCCGCCACGCAGGCGAGCCTGAACGATCTTTGCCGGCAGGTGGATCAGAAGGCGCAGGCGCAGATTGCCGTGGTTACGGTGAAGTCGCTGGATGGCGAGGACGCGGTGACCTACGCGGTCGCGCTCTATCAGAAGTGGGGGATCGGTTCGAAAGGGAAAGACCGCGGCGTGCTGATCCTCGTGGCGACGGACGATCACAAGTATTGGACTACGGTGGGATACGGTTTGGAGACAATTCTTCCGGACGGCAAGGTCGGCGAGTTTGGACGGGATATGGTTCCCGTGCTCCGTAGCGGAGATTACGCGGCAGCGCTTACGTTGATGACCACGCGCGTGGCCACGGTGATTACGCAGGATGCGGGCGTGACGCTGGATAATGCGCCTCCTGTTCCCATGGCTCGTCGTCGGCCTTCGTCCGGTGGTGCGCCGGGAGTGGTCGTCCTCATTGTCATTTTTATTGTGTTTTCCATCCTGCGGGCGATCCTGCGCGGCGGTCGAGGTGGACGGGGCGGCGGATCTGGATTTTGGTCGGGACTGCTGTGGGCCATGCTGTTCAGCAATATGGGCGGCGGTCGAGGCGGTGGATTCGGTGGCGGCGGATTTGGCGGCGGCGGGTTTGGCGGTTTCGGCGGTGGGAGTACGGGCGGTGGCGGGGCGGGCGGCGGTTGGTAGAGCGGCAGTTGGCAAAGAGTGAGAGGCGAGGAATGGTTGCGGAAAAACTGATTAATGAATTTGTCGAACGGATGCGGGCGGCGGCGGGAACGAACCTGCGGTCGGCGGTCCTTTATGGGTCGGCGGCAGCGGGAGATCATATTCACGACTACTCGGACGTGAATCTGCTGTGCGTGCTCGGCGAAACTTCTTTCGCCGCGATTGCGGCGCTGGCTCCGGCGATCGCATGGTGGGCGAAGCAAAAGCATCGCGCGCCGCTGCTGCTGACGGCGGAAGAGATGCGGCGGTCGGCGGACGTTTTCTCCATCGAATTTCTCGACATGCGGCGGCACTATCGCCTGCTCTGGGGAGAAGACGTTCTGCAGACGCTGGAGATTCCGATGCGTTGGCATAGGGCGCAGTTGGAGTATGAACTTTGCGAGAAGACGATCCTGTTGCGGCAGCACTTGCTGACGGCGCCGGGGAATGCGGACGCGAAGTGGGAGCTGTTGCTGCGCTCGCTGCCGTCGTTTGGCACGCTGTTTCGCCATGCGCTGATCGCGTTCGGCGACTCGGGGGCGGGATCGAAGCGGGAAGCGGCGGCGGCGCTCGCGGGCAAGCTGGGGATCGATGCCAGCGTGTTTGGTGAGTTGCTCGATATTCGAGAGCGAAAGAAAGAGCGGAAGTCGGCGAAGGTTGATGAAATCTTTGCGCGCTACCTGACGTTGGTCGAACAGGTGACGGCGGCCGTGGACAAAATGCTCGACCCGGCGGCGTAGGAGCGTGCAGGCAAATCGGTGTTTCCGACTAAGTCGCTGCGAGCTGCGAGCAATCGGTTCGCTCGAAGCTCGTGGCTCGTAGCTCGGGGCCGGGCGGGGACGCCCGGTGCTACATCGGAAAGAAAATTCTGTTTTCAGGAGAGTGACATGAACAAGGGCTGGATTGTACTGATTGTTCTGGTGGTGATCGTGCTGGCGCTGTTTGGGCAGTATGTGGGCGTACGCAATCAACTGGTGGCGAAGGACCAGTCGGTGAAGGAGTCGTGGTCGCAGGTGGACATCGTGCTGCAACGGCGCGCGGATCTGATTCCGAACCTGGTGGAGACGGTAAAGGGATACGCGCAGCAGGAAGTGACCGTGTTCGGCGACATCGCCAAAGCGCGGTCGGCGCTGCTGTCGGCGGGCACTCCCTCCCAGAAGATTGCAGCGAACGGGCAGTTGGATGGCGCTATCGGGCGGCTGCTGCTGATTGTGGAGAACTATCCGCAGCTCAAGTCGAACGAGAATTTCATGCGCTTGCAGGATGAATTGGCGGGAACGGAGAACCGAATTGCCGTCGAGCGCAAGCGCTATAACGACACGCTGAAGGATTACAACACGTATGTGCTGCTGTTCCCGAACAA
Organism: Terriglobales bacterium; assembly: GCA_049519955.1. Taxonomy (GTDB): domain Bacteria; phylum Acidobacteriota; class Terriglobia; order Terriglobales; family Acidobacteriaceae; genus Acidiflorens. The sequence goes on along the minus strand of JBEKQG010000037.1, from coordinate 30,933 downwards.
TCTTTATGCGGGCTTTGCGGGATTCAAACAGAACCCGGCGTACTTCGAGGCCTCGGAAGCTTCGCGGCAGACGCCGAAGGTGGACTTCAGCGCGAAGCCGGCGGCTCCGGCGGCGGCTCCGGCACATTGAGCGGGTGGTGCAGTCGTTGGTCGTTAGTCGTTGGTCGTTCGGGGCTTGATTCGGGTGGAAAGATCCTGCTCGCTAACGACTAACGACCACCGACCAACGACTGCCTGTTCGCCAACGACCAACGACTGACGACCAACGACCCCCCGCCCGCCAACGACCATCGACTGCCCCACCCCAAAAACCGAACATTCTCTTTGTACCTGCATCACATTCCTGCGCGCCGCGCTTTGCTATATAGATTCCGTAGGGTCTCTGGAATCCCCTCCGATTCCGAAGTCTCGGACACGAGGGGATTCGTATGTACCGCTGCGGCGAGTCGTTTCTGCTTAGCAGTTGCAATATCTTTCACTCCGGTATCTTCCGGATATCACTGGTTGCGCTAATTCTTGTAGCTTCGCTGGCTTGGGCGCAGGATGCGTCCACGGGTGCGTTGCGGGGCACGGTATTGGACACGCAGGGAGCGGCGATCACGAACGCCGACATCGTAGCCATCCGGGTGGAAACGGGCATCCGCTACCACGCGGCCACGGATTCGGCGGGACGGTTCGCGGTAGACATGCTGCCGCCGGGGCAGTATTCGCTGCGGGCCGAGGCGGAAGGAATGTCGCCGGAGATTTCTCCGCCGGTTCGCGTGGAGATCGGAGCGGCGGCGCTGGTGACGTTCAAGCTGAAGGTGGCGGGGCCGAAGGAAACGATTACCGTGTCGGATGCGCCGCGGACGGTGGAGATGGATCCGAGTGCGCTCTCGGCGTTGGTGGATGACCGCGCGATCAAGGATCTGCCGCTGAATGGACGCAGGTTCACGGACCTCTTGTTGCTGATGCCGGGGGTGACGCAGGACCCGCGAGACCAGACGTCGGGATCTAACGGCGATCTTTCTTATGGAGGCATTCGCGGATACAACACGAGCTTCCTGGTGGATGGAGGCGACAACAATAACGGGTTCTTTGCACAGGCTTCGGGACGGTATCGTGCGCCTTACCAGTTTTCGAACGAGACGGTGCAGGAGTTCCGCGTGCAGTCGAGCGGTTATGGGGCGGAGTCGGGGCGGGCCGGGGGCGCGGTGGTGAATGTGGTGACCAAGTCGGGCACGAACCAGTGGCACGGCAGCACGTTCTATTACTTGCGCGACAGTGCCTTGGGGGGAGCGGCGCCTCCATTTATGAGTTTCAATCCGAGCAATGTGCAGCACCAGTTTGGAGCGACCGTCGGTGGACCGATCCAGCGCAGCAAGACGTTCCTGTATGGGAGTTACGATCAGCACATTTTCGACGTGCCCAGGGTGGTGCAGTTCGAGGACGGCGCGACGACGGTTGTGCCGCAGTTGGGCGCGGTCTTGCCACTGGACTACGAGATCTGCCCTCCCAGTGTGGGTGGGTCGGCGTGTGACGAGGCAATCGTAATCGGACTCCCCCAATTGAATGTGCTGCCGCCGGGCGGAGTAGCGGCGCTGCTTTCGCAGAATGGGGGGACGAAACATGCGGATTTACTGGGGGAAACGGGATCTTTGAAGCTGGATCGGGTGCTGACTCCGCACCAGTTTCTTTCGGCGCGGCTGAGCACAGCCCGGTCTTATGGAATGAACAACGTTTCTTTCGATTCAGGGAGTCCGATCACGAATTATGCGATGAGCGAGAATGGGGAAGAGGACGTGGCGACGGAAAGCGCGTCGCTGAGTTTGTCGGGCGGCATTACGCCGCGGCTGGCGAGCCATTTGCGGGTGCAGTTTTCGCACGACCTGGAGCAGTCCTTTCCCAACACGACCGGCGTGCGTACGAGCATTTACGGCTGGATGTCGGACCTGGGGCAATCTTCGACATTGCCGCGGCAAACCCGGGAACACCGCTTGCATCTGGCGGAGACGTTAAGCCTGAGCCGCGGACGCAACCAGTGGAAGTTCGGGGCCGACGCGATGCGGACCTGGGACTACAACTTCTTTCCGTCGCTGTACGGGGGAGAGTATTACTTCGACGACATTTCGGTGAATCCGCTTACGTTTGTGCCGATGCGCGGGGGGCTGTATTTGACGCCGCTGCGGGCGTATGCGCACACCATCATGCCGAGCTGGAATTGGGACGCTGGTAGCTGGACTGGATCGCCGGCCAACTTGGCGCGATATTACATGCAGAATTTCGGCAATCCGGTGTCGCACCCGGACAGCAACGACTATGCGGCGTTCGCGCAGGACTCGGCGCGGCTGACGCCCAAGCTCAGCGTGAGCCTGGGCGTGCGCTACGACTTACAGACGTTTTCGAAGAAGGGAATGGCGAGCAATCCGCTATGGCCGCAGGCAGGGAAGATGCCGCTGAAGGGGACGAATTTTGCGCCGCGGGTGGGACTTGGCTACGCGCTCGGTAACGATCGGCCACTGATGGTGCGGGCGGGATTCGGAATTTTCTATACACGCATTCCGGCGATTTATCAGTCGTCACTGATCAATAACAATGGACTGAGCGACAACTTTCTTTTCCTGGATAATGCGGATTCCACCCAGCATCCGGTGTTTCCGTCTTATCCGAATGCGGCGGTGAACTGTCCGCAGGGGCCGGTCGCGTGCACGCTGCCCGCCTGGTTGCAGCCCTATGCGACCAGCCAGTTGTCGGCGTTTGCTGCGGACTTTAAGACGCCGCGGGTGCAGCAGGCAAGTCTGAGTTTGGAGCGGGAAGTGGGCGGCGGGTTCACGGGGACGTTGTCTTATCTGTTTGTGCACGGCGTGGACATGATCCGGGCGCGAGATGTGAATCTGCCGCCCCCGACTTACTACAGCTATCCCGTCGTCGACTCGACCGGCAACATTGTTCCAAATCAGTTCTATAACGTGGAGTCGTTTGCGACCTGGCAGACGAGTTATGCCATCGGTTGTCCGTATCCGCCGTGCATCAACCCATTGCAGCGCCCGATCGCGCAACTCGGGGCCATCGACCAATTCGAGAGCGCGGCCTCGACCGTGTATCACGGCATGACTGTGTCGCTGCGCAAGCGGATGTCGGGAGGCATGGACTTCCGGCTGGCATACACCTGGGCGCACGCGATCGACAACGGGCAGGACGCGCCGGCGACGGGAGCGCCGGCCGTGCAGAATTCATACTCGACGAAGAGCGAGAAGGCGTCAAGTGTGACCGACCAGCGGCAACGGCTGTCGATTGCAGCGATTGAGGAACCGAATCCGTTTGCGGCGGGGCAGAAGGCTCTGGCGGCGATGTTCGACCACTGGAAAATTTCGGGCATCATGACCTATGGCAGCGGGCGCCCGGCGAGCGCGATGGTGTCGGGCGATCCGAACCAGGATGGCAACACGAGCAACGACCGTCTGTCGGGGTATGGGCGCAATTCATTCATCGGTCCGGACTACGCAACCATGGATCTGAGGCTGGCAAGGAAGATGAACTTGGGCGAACGGTATCATCTGGAGTTGACTGCGGAGTCGTTCAATTTGTTCAATCGCGACAATCAAAGGGAAGACTTGAGCGACAGTGGCTACTATAATTCTGCGGGACAATTCATAAAATACACGCTGCCGGGAACTAATTATCCGGCTTACTATCAGCAACCTACAAGCCTAATGAAACCGATGAGCGCATACGCTCCGCGGCAGATGCAAATGTCGCTGCGGCTGAATTTTTGAGGCGCGAACCAGATTTTCACATATTCCACTTGACTTAGAGGCCAATGCTTGCCATAACTTAACAGTCCAGTGAGGACGAGTAGGGGGGTGTAGTCCGTTGGCGGAAGTTCGACTTCAAGAGGGTGAATCCCTCGAAAACGCGCTGCGGCGCTTTAAGCGGAAGGTACAAACCGAGGACATTATCAAGGAAGTAAAGCGTCACTCGTTTTACCTGAAGCCCGGCGAGAGGAAGCGGGTCAAAGAAGCGCTGGCTCGCAAACGCAGCCGCAAGAAAGCACGCAAGGAGCAAGACTAAGGAAAGAATGGGCCGTTCGCTGTCGGGGACGGCCCACTCCTCGCACTCGAAAACGGTTCGAAAATGGACGAGGCGAGAGTAATCCGGGCCAAATCTGGTTGGAGATCTCCCGGCAAGCGTCGTAATCCGTAAAGCATGGCCCTGCGGCGCACACCGCATGGCGGGCCGAACCCAAGGGGCAAGATAAAGGGGATGTAAATCTCCTGCCCACGATGTGAACCGGATCTTTCCCTATTCGGATCTCCCGTGCAGAGCAGGGACGCGGAATGGGAGAGCCTCTCCAATGGAATACCAAGACAGGGTTTTGAAGTGTGTGGACTGTGGCACGGAATTCGTGTTCACGGCGGGCGAACAGCTATTCTTCCACGACAAGCAATTCAAGAACGAACCCAAACGCTGCAGGAACTGCAAGGGCAAACGCTTGACGGTTGTGGGGGCCAATTCGCCGGAACCGTCGCGCGGGCATTCCTACACGAAGACGGAGACCAGGACGAACTGCTCGCAGTGCGGGAAAGAGACCACGGTGCCGTTCCGTCCGACGCAAGGGCGTCCGGTCCTGTGCCGCGAGTGTTTCCAGCAGGGGCGACGGGTCGCGAGCGCCTGATTATTCTCTGAAGGTTGAGGGAAGCGGGGCCAGCGGGATGCCTATCTTGCGTCGCGGTAGGCTTCTTGCGCTTTGTCGGTCGCATGCGCCAGGGGAGTTTTTCGGCTCAGCGGATGAGCGGGGCTTCGACCTGAAGCAGAAGCTCGCTGGCGTCGAGCGCCTTGATGAACAGCGATGCCGAGTTTTTTCCGGCCCCGACTTTCCCGACGTCCGGATGTACCGCGCTGCAAAATTGGTCCGCGGCGACCTGCCCATGGCGAGCGCGGGAGCTTCAGCCGCAACATCCAATCGTTTAGTATGGGAGCGTGGCCCGCTTCTACATCGAAAATTTTGGCTGTCGCGCTGCGCAAGCGGATGGGGCGGCGCTGGAACGGCAATTTCTGGAGCGCGGACTGGAGCGGGCCGCGTCTGCTCGGGACGCCGGAATTGTCGTGCTCAACACCTGCACGGTGACCGAGGGCGCCGACAAAGATGCGCGCGCATCCATACGCCGGTTGCAGCGGTCGAATCCGGATTGCCGCATTCTGGTGACCGGCTGCTACGCGCAGCGCGCACCGGAAGAGCTGGCAGCGCTACCCGGCGTGACCTGGGTCGTGGGCAATTCGCACAAACACCAGGCGGCCGAGATTGCGACGTCGGGCTCGGTGGGGTTTGTTTCACTAGCGCAGCTTTCTGTTAGCGACCGGTCGTTGGCCGGTAAAGAAGGGGTCGTTGGTCGTCAGTCGTTGGTCGTGGGCGAGCTAGAGCCGATTGGCGTCGCACTTTCCAGCCAGCAGTCAGAGTCGAACCCCGAACGACGAACGACCAACGACCAACGACTGAATCCTCTCCGCGAACGCCCCCCAAGCGACGCCGGAAACGTGATGGTGGGGGACATTTTTGCCCATACCGAACTGCTGGCGGCTCCGGTATTTGAAGCGGCCAACGAGCGGACGCGTCCCAACCTGAAGGTGCAGGATGGATGCGACAACCGCTGCTCGTTCTGCGTAATACCGTTTGTTCGGGGACAGAGCCGTTCGCTGCCGCCGGATCGCGTCGTCGCGGAAGTGCGAACGCTGGTCGAGGCGGGATATCGCGAGGTGGTAATTTCGGGGATCAATCTGGGACGGTGGGGAAGGGATTTGGTCGTTGGTCGTCGGTCGTTAGTCGTTGGCGAGCAAGAGGTCGTAGGTCGTTCGTCGTTAGTCGTTGGCGGACAAGAGCCTTGCAGTCCCATGATTTCCGTCGAGCAACCGGAGTCGAACCCCGAACGACGAACGACGAACGACCAACGACTGGGTTCGCGCCCCGAGCGACCAACGACTAACGACCAACGACTCGTCTCTCTGATTCGTACCATTCTCGCGCAAACGTCGCTTGAGAAATTGCGCATCAGTTCGGTCGAGCCGATGGATTGGAGCGAAGACCTGATAGGGCTGGTCGCGTCGTCGCCGCGGATCGCCAAGCACGCGCATATTCCCATGCAGTCGGGGAGCGACGCGGTGTTGCGGCGGATGCATCGCAAATACCGGCCCTGGCATTACCGGGAAAAGGTCTTGAAGATCCGCGCGGCCATGCCAACGGCGGCGATCGGCGCCGATGTGATGGTGGGATTTCCGGGCGAGACGGAAGCGGAGTTCGACGAGACGCAGCGCATGATCGAAGAGCTGCCGTTTACTTATCTGCACGTTTTCACCTATTCGGCCCGTCCGGGAACGCGGGCGGCGAAGCAGCCGGGTCAGGTTCCAGTGGCCGTAGCTCGGGAAAGAAACCGCGTGCTGCGGAAAATTGCATCGCAGAAAAAAGAGGCGTTTATGCGCTCGCTGGTGGGGACGGCGGTCGAGGCGATCACGCTGCGAACGGGTACAGCGGGTTTCACCGAGGCGCTGACCGGCAATTACCTGAAGATGAGAATTCCCGGTCGCCACGAGCCCAACCGCTGGATGGATGTGACGGTCGAAGGAATGAATGGTGAGATGCTCATCGGTGAGCCAGCCGCCGGGCCAGTTGGCGCTCCACTGCATCCACTGATTTAAGCTAAGGGTAGTAACTAGTGAGTACTGGTACCCCCCTCCCCCCCGGTCTAATGGAATCATGGGGTTGGCGGGATTTTTTTGCTTTAGTCTTTGAATCTAAAGGGCTTATATTAAAGTATTCCGGAATTAAAGACTTAGGGGCAGCTGTCAGCCGTCAGGCGTCAGGAAAAGCTGGCTACCGACCGGCTTGGACAAGACCTTCAAGACAGCAAAGGAAAAAGGGTGCGGGAGTGGAGCCGCACCCTTTTCTATCTCTAATCTCTATATCTATTCTATCAAGCTGGAGGGGGGTACACCGACAAGATCTGGGGATTTATTTTCGTAGGCAAGGCAATGACTTACGGGGAAAACAGGCGAAACAGGGGGTTGACAGGAATTTTCAAAAGCGGGAGATGGAAGCGAGAGATCGACCGTTTCACCGCTGAGAGTAGCGCCGCCCTCCTCGCCCGCCGCGCCGAGGGCGAGACGCCCTCGGGACAGCCGGCAAGATGCCGCGCTACTTGCTTTCCACGCCGGAATCATCACGCGGTCACGGTACTAGTAACTTTAGGAGTGCATGAAAGGGAACAAGCGCATTGACCTGCAACGCTTTCCCGCTTACGATAAAAAAAATTCTAGAAATGCGAGAATGGTCCGAGCTCATGTCACAGTCAAGGCTTCGGTGTGCGATGTGCTGCCTGCTGGCGATCCTGTTTCCGGCGCAACCCATGCTGGCGGGAGAGACGGCTTCGGCCATGTTGTACACGAACGGGGCGGCTTGGTTGAACGGGAGCGCGGTGCCGAAATCGGCAGCGGTGTTTTTGGGAGATATGTTGCAGACGCAGCCCGATTCGACCGCCCGCATTCAAGCGAACGGATCGAGCGTGATGGTGCTGGCGGACTCGCTGGTGAAATATGACGGTCCGGCGGTGGAGATCGAGCATGGCGCGGTGCGGGTCACGACTTCGCGTGCCATGGCGGCGCGCGCCGGCGACGTGACCGTGAAGCCGGTGGGGAATTCATGGACTGAGTTTCAGGTGGCCGACGTGGACGGCCGCATGGAGATCGCAGCCAATAAGGGCGATGTTACGGTGCAAGACGACAAGGGCACGACCACAACCGTGACGCAGGGGCAGCAGACCACGCGCGACGACACGACCGATACGGAGAAAAAGAAGAAAAAGCGCCGTCGCTCAGCCGGGGCGGCTCCGGCGGCGGGTGGAGGAGTCATGAGTTCCACTGCGGCAATCTATACCGGGCTCGGCGCGGTTGCTGGCGTCGGCATTTGGCTTGTGTTGCAGAGTCCGCAACCGGTAAGTCCGTCGTGCCCGACGAATCCCTGCCAGTGATTTTTTCGCGAGCCAGTGGCCGCTGCCGGCTCCTGGTAATGGGTTGCGGAGTGGACCGCTGAGTTCATGTCGCGCTACGTTTCCTTCCGAGATTTCGACTGGGTCCTGTTGGGCTTCACGCTGGCGATTTGCGCCCTGGGCGTGGTGCAGATCCACAGCGCGACCGAGCACACGAAATTTGCCGGGGCCCACATCAAGCAAATCTATTGGATTCTGGCGGGCCTGGGCGCGATGTTCCTGGCCAGCCTGATCAACTATCAAGCGGTGCTGGAACAAATCCACTGGATGTACATCGCATCGCTGGCCTCTTTGATGGCGGTGCTGATGTTCGGGCAGAAGTATCTCGGCGCCCGGCGCTGGATCAAGATGCCGGAAGGCGCGCATTTTCAGCCGTCGGAGTGGGTGAAGCTGATCCTGATTCTGGCGATGGCCAAGTACTTTCAGGATTTGCAAGAGAAGGAGCTGTCGTGGCCGGATTTTCTCAAGGCGGGCGCCATCGTCGGTTTTCCCATGCTGCTGGTGCTGGCGCAACCGGACCTGGGGACGGCGCTCACTTACATGCCCGTGGCGATCATGGGTTTGTTTCTTGGCGGGCTGCGGTGGAAGCAGGCGCTGATTGTGCTGATGATCGCCGGGCTGCTGGTTCCGGTGGCTTGGATCAAGGTGTTGAAGCCGTATCAGAAGGAACGGTTGACGAGTTTTATCAATCCGGATGCGGACCGGCAGGGCTCCGGGTATCAAGTGAATCAGTCGCTGATTGCGGTGGGGTCGGGCGGCATCTTTGGCAGCAGCCAGGGATCGCAAACCCACCTGGCCTTTCTGCCGGTGCCGCAGACCGACTTCATTTTTGCGGCGTTTGCCGAGGAACACGGGTTTGTAGGAGCTTTGGCCCTTCTGCTGTTATACTTTATAGTGCTGATGCGGTTGACGCAGAATGCGCAAACGGCGCCCGACCGCGCCGGGGCATTTCTGGCGATGGGCGTGGTGGCTGTGCTTAGCTTTCACGTTCTGGTCAACGTCGGCATGGTGGTTGGTTTTATGCCCGTCACCGGGATACCTTTGCCGCTCATGAGTTACGGCGGGTCTTCCGTTCTTTTCATGTTCTTGGCGATGGGGATCGTAATGAACGTCCGCATGCGCCGCTTCGTGAACTGAGACGGTTTGGCGGAATTGGGGGCGCCCTTCAGAAACGGCGCCGAGAAACAAGTTTACGCAGGAAACAAGATTACGAAAGCCCTCGCGAAAAAGGAGGGCAGAATCCCGGCGGAAGTGAGAGCCGGACAGGATTGAAGTCAGTCAGGCGGGGAACGGCCCCCTCAGCGGAATGCGAGAGAGTGGTCACAGACCTGACGGAAGGCTTAACGCGATCAGTGCAGACGAGTAACAACAAATCACTGCAGTGTAGGCCCCGGGAAGAACTCCGGGACCGCGCCCGCTCCCACCCGGAGCGGCGCTGAACGCCATCGATCCCTTGGTCCGCCTTGCGCTTCTGGTCCGGTGAAGAAAAACCGGAGTAGAAATGAACAAGGAATTGTATGTATCGACCACGCCCCACGAAACCAAAGTGGGGATCACGGAAGACGATCAGTTAGCCGAAATTTACCTCGAACGGGAAAACGAATACACCTTAGCAGGCTCGATTTACAAGGGCCGAGTGACGCGCGTGCTGCCCGGCATGCAGTCGGCCTTCGTGGACATTGGGCTGGAACGCGATGCCTTCCTCTACGTCTCCGACTTCATGGAACTGGAAACGCAGGACGAAGATTTGGATGAACCGATCCCGACGAATTGTCCGGTGATGGAGGCGCGTCCGCGCCCCGCCTTGGAAGCGGCAGGGCCGGCAATGAGTAGCGAAGAACCGCTGGGCGAGGACGAAAGCGCGGCGGACGAGCAAGAACCGGAAGTTCCCACCGCGGAAGCGCCGGGCAATGGAGCTGGCGCTGGACGCGACTTTCGTGGACGCCGTCGCCGTCGCGGCCGTCGTGGCGAGATCGGGCGTGGATCGAGTGCGGCGCGCGGCGAAATCCGTGCGGAACCACACAGCGAAGTCCACAGCGAAACTGCCAGCGAAATACGAAACGAACCTCGAAACGAGCCAAGGATCGAGCCAAGGATCGAACCAAGGATCGAACCAAGAAACGAACGCTCCAGCCGTGGCGACCGTTGGGGACGCACTGGGTCCGACGCGCGATTCCAGCGGCCCGCGCCTCCGGCCGCGCGCACAGGGCGCGACTACGATTACGGTCCGCCCCCGGGCTACCAACCGATCGTGCTTCCCGGAGAATCGATCTCGAAGTACCAGCACCTGGTTCAGAGTCCGGCTCACAGTGCGGCTATGCCGGCGGAGACTGCGCCTGCGGAGCGAACGGTTCCGGCCTCAGCCTCGGTCCTTGCGAACTTCCCCGAGGACGAGCCCATCTTCGCGACGGCGGTCGCGGAGCCGCTTCACGAACAGCATGAGTATGTGGTGGAGGCGGAGGTCGACGAAGAGATCCACAGCGCCGCTGTAAGCGTGGCGCCGGAAATTGCGGAACTCCGGAACGAAGCGCCAACCGTGGAAGAGATTTACACCGAGGAGGAGACTTACGCGGCGACGGAGACGGCCGTGCAAGAGACCTCGCGTGAAACGGACGTTGTGGTTGCTCCGCAAGTTCAACCCGACCTTGCACCCGCCGTTACGGACGAACCCACGAACGAAGTCGCACACGAAGTTGCCGACGAAGCATCGCCAGCAGTGATTCACGATGTTATGCACGGTGCCGTGGAGGAACAGGAGATCGAGGAAGAAGAAGCCGACCTCACGTCCTACGGGGAAGAACCGGGCGACGACGAGGGCTTCGAAGAAACGGAAGAGGAGACGCGGGCGGCCGGCGGAGGGTTGCCGGAATCGGGAGCGGGAGAGGTTGCTCCGGACGCGGCGGCGAGCGGCGAAGCGGTTCCCGAATCCGTGCTGGAAGCCGAAGAGCGGGAAGCCGAGGAGTTGGAACTGGAAGAGGCGCAAGCGGAAGCCGAGGCGCTGCTCGAGGCCGAGGCGATCGGCGACGGCGCCGTGGATGCGAGCGCCGAAGTTCGCGGTCCCACACCCGAGGCCAGGTTATTGCAGCGCACGCAGCGCCGCGGACCCGACCGCGGGTTCGATCGAGGGCGCGGACGGCGTGGAGGGCGGCGCTTCCGCAGCCGCGAAAACACGGTGGTGCCGCAGATCAGCGAACTGCTCAAGGAAGGGCAGGAGGTGCTGATCCAGATCGCAAAAGAACCGATCGCCAGGAAGGGCGCGCGCATCACGAGTCACATCGCGCTGCCGGGACGTTTTCTGGTCTTCATGCCAACGGTGAACCACACTGGCGTGTCGCGCAAGATTTCATCGGAGGAAGAGCGGCTGCGGCTGAAGCGGATCATCCAGAGCGAGCGCGAAAACGGAGGCGGCGGTTTTATCGTGCGCACCGCGGCGGCGGGAGCAACGGACGAGGAACTGAGGGCCGACATCCGCTTTCTGAAAAACCTCTGGAGCGAGATCAAGACGCGCTCCGATAACAGCAAAGCGCCCGCCCTGATCTATCACGACTTGAATGTGGTGGAGCGCGTGCTCCGCGATCAGGTGAGTTCGGAGTTTTCCGTCATCTGGGTCGACACCGAGCAGGAATACGAGCGCATTCTGCGGTTTGCGAACCGCTTCCAGCCGGGCTTGGTCAAGCGCGTCAAGCTCTACACCAAGGAGACGCCGCTCTTCGAGCAGTTTGGGCTGAACGAGGAAATCGACAAGGCGCTGAAGTCGAAAGTCTGGCTGAAGAGCGGTGGCTACATCGTGATCAATCAGACCGAGGCGCTGGTTGCCATCGACGTGAATACCGGCAAATACGTGGGCAAGACCGCCCGCCTGGAAGACACGATCGTGAAGACGAACGTGGATGCGATCAAGGAAATTGTGCGCCAGGTGCGGCTGCGCGATCTGGGCGGCATCATCATCATCGACTTCATCGACATGGACGAGCGGCGCAACCGGCAGAAAGTGATGCAGGCGCTGGAAGAGGCGTTGCGCTTCGATCGGGCGCCGTCGAAGGTGCTGCAGTTCAACGATTTCGGACTGGTGGCCATCACGCGCAAACGGGTGAAGCAGTCGCTGGAACGCACGATTGGATCGCCGTGTCCGTATTGCCAGGCTACTGGCTTTGTGAAAGCAGTCAACACCATCTGCAACGAGGTGTATGTCGAGATGCGCAAGATCTCGGGCCATCTGGAGCACAGCGACGTGATGTTGCGGGTGAATCCGGAGGTCGCGAAAGCGCTGAAGTCGGACAACGCGAAACTGCTGAATGAGATGGAAGAGCTCACCAAGAAGACCATTATCGTGAAATCGGATCCAGCGCTGCACCAGGAGCAGTTCGATATTCACCAGGCGATATCTAAGGATGGATTCGAGAAGAAGGGACGGGCGAATAACCTGTCCCTTTTGATTTGGCGCTTACGCTTCGCCAATCAGCTTTGCGGCTTCGGCGAGTCGCTCGCGCAGCTTGTCGAGCGAACTGCGAAGAGGCTCACCGTTTGCCTGCGTTTCCTCTTGTTGGCCGATGGAGGCGGCGAGACGATCCACGGCTTCGACAAGGCGTTTGCCCAGGTCTTCGAGCACGACCAGGGAGTCGGCGTGCAGTTTCCAGACCGAGCGCGAGTTCCGCGAGCGCTTGAGTTCCTCCATCTCGGTGGACATGCGCGCGGTGACTGCGACGATGCGGAGCAGCATTCGCGCGGCATCCGCTCGCGGGCCCGATTGTTCGAGATAGTCGGCGGTGCAGGCCTCAATCTCGGCGGGACTGAGCATGAGATTGAAATAGCGCATGGGCACGATCTGCCGGTACTTCGGGTCGGCAACGCGCACAAAGACGCGGATCGATTCTTCCACTCTCCGCAACTTCGCTTCCTCGACCGAGAGCGCCTGCGGGGTGATGGCCGCGGGAGCATATTTCAAAGCGGCAGCCGGAGCCAGCGCCGGGGCGGCAGCCGCGCCCCCAGCGCCCACAGCATGACCGGAACGCTTGGGGTCGGAGTGGACGCGCGGGATCGGGGGCCTGCGCTCCAACTCTTTTTTCAGCCGGGCCACGCGGCGGAATTTTTCCAGGGCCGTGGCGTAGTCGACTTTCATCAACTCTTCCTGGTTCAGCGCGGCGATGTGTTCAACGGTGACCTCGACGCCGTCAACGGTACTGAGGATGCTGCCGCCTAGCTCTCCCAGCCGGTGGGCGTAATCCTTGATCTCTTGCGCGGCACTGTCGAACAGCGCCTGAAAACGGTCGCCGAATGCGGCATTGTAAGGCGCGAGCGTCGCCAGCACTCCGGGATGATAAATGGCTTCGCCGAGCGCGGCCTTCAACTGCCGCACGCGCGAAATGATGTCGGAATCCATGAGCGCGGTGAAGTCCTGAAAGCGGTTCGCCTGGTCCAGCAAAGGGCCGAATTCGCGCAACAGTTGCACATCGTCCTCCGAGAGTACGGGCACGTCGGACTCGGACAGGATTTCCAGCAACGCGATTTCGAACGGAGAGAGAGGGATCGATCCATCCAGGCCATAGCCGCGCTGTTCCCACTGGCCAGCTACTCGTGGATGGCGAAACAGAAAGGTCGCGACCAGATCGGTCTTGTCGCGATTGGCGCCGGAATCGTCGCGGTGGCGCGCGAAGAAACGCAACAGCGCCTCGGCCACCTCGGGATCAAGGTCCGGTTGCACTGCAAGCCGCAACATGGCGGGAGTGATCGCCATATCGAGAAGCTGGATCCAGAGCTGCATTTGATCGAGGGTGGAGCGCACGTCGGTGGCGCGGCTGATGACGTCGGGAGCGAGTTCGGCGGGCGCGGGCAGCTCTCCGCGGAGTTGGTCGCTCAGCAGCCGCTGGTAGAAGCTCTGCACGGTAGCGAGCAACGCCAGCTCCCATTTGGGGTCCTCAACCAAAATCCACTCCTTCGAGCGCGCACAACTAATGTGCCCAAATGGGCCGTTTCTTCGTAAAGCTTAGTAAAACCGAAACCGAAGGGCAGCGCAATTGATTACCTGGTTACGGAAGTGATTGCCCCAGTACCCAGTAGGCAGTTGCCAGTACCCACTACCCGGTTCGAGAGCCTGCGCGCGGCTGGCAGCGGGCTCGAATTTGGGCGCTTCGTGGCGGGGTTATCGGAAGACTACGGTCTTGTTTCCATACAGCAGGATGCGGTTTTCCACGTGCCAGCGCACGGCACGCGACAGTACAACTCTTTCGATGTCGCGTCCCTTCTGCACCAGGTCGTCGATGGTGTCGCGGTGGTAGATGCGGACGACGTCCTGTTCGATGATAGGGCCATCGTCGAGTACTTGCGTAACGTAGTGGGCGGTTGCGCCGATCAGCTTGACGCCGCGCTGAAACGCCTGCTGGTAGGGCTTGGAGCCGACGAACGCCGGCAAAAAAGAATGGTGAATGTTGATGAGGTTCTCCGATCCCATGGCAGCGATGAATTCGTTCGAGAGCACCTGCATGTAACGAGCGAGGACGACCAGACTGCATTTATGTTCGCGCACCAGCGCAATCTGCCGCTGTTCCGCCTCCCGCTTGTTCTCTTTCGTGACCGGCACGACGAAATACGGGACATGGTAGAAGTCGGCGATGCGCTGATTGTCGGGATGGTTGGAAACGATCAGCGGAATTTCGCAGCGCAGTTCGCCGCTCTGGTAGCGGTAGAGCAGGTCTTGCAGGCAGTGGTCGTACTTCGAGGCGAAGATGGCGATGCGCGGGCGGTCGGCGGAATGTGCGAGCCGCCAATCCATCTGGAACTCGCGCGCGATCGGGGCAAATTGCTCGGCAAACTGCGCCAAGTCGAAATCGAAATCCGCGGCGTCGAACTCGACCCGCGTCAGAAAAAGATTCGACTCCGCGTCTCCATGCTCATCGGCGAACAGGATGTTGCCGTTGTGCCGAAAGATGAATTCGGCAATCGAAGCGACCACGCCCTTGCGGTCGGGGCAGGAGACGAGAAGAATCGCGGAGTTGTGCATAGCTAACCTCGAATTTTATAGCACCCTCTGTGCACCTCTGTGTCCCCTGTGGTTCAAGAACTTCTTCGCCACGACGGAACAGCCTACAGGGAACTTAAGCGTCGGATCGTGGTATCGCTTACGGAGGCTCTTTATTACAGTTTCACAAATCCTGTAGACTCGCATCCGCATTGGCGAGGCCTGGCGACTCTTGCGCCTTCGCATCGGCAGGGTTTCCCCTGTGCCCCCTGTGGTAAGGGGTTTTCCCTCGTACTGCAACTCCCTCAGTACGCCCCTCGCATAGAATGAATATAGACGTGTCCCTCGGCCTTTACATCTCCGTCCCGTTCTGCCGCACCAAGTGCAGTTACTGCAACTTCGCCTCCGGTGTGTTCTCGAAATCGGCTTATGAGAATTACGTTGCCCGCCTGCTTGAAGATATCGCCAACTCGCGCCAGCTTGCGTTGGACCTGGGATGCACGCTCGAAGAAACGGCCGATTCGATTTACCTTGGCGGAGGAACTCCGTCGATCCTCGACGCCGCGCAGTTACTGCGCATCTTCGCCGTTGTGCGCGATCGTTTTAGGGTTACGCCCGATGCCGAGATCACGGTGGAGTGCGCTCCGGGTACGCTCACGCCTGCTCTCATCGAAACCCTGTTGCATTGCGGCGTGAACCGTGTGAGCTTGGGCGTGCAGTCGTTCGTCGATCGGGAAGCGCAATCCGTGGGACGTTTGCACGATCGCACCACGGTTCTGAAAGACATCGCTCGCTTGCGCGAGGCCGGCCTCGCCAATATTAATATCGATCTCATCGCCGGGTTGCCGCACCAGACGCCGGAAAGCTGGGCCTTCTCGCTGTCGGAGACGATGGCCACGGGCGTTCCGCATGTGAGCGTGTACATGCTCGAAATAGACAACGATTCGCGCCTGGGCAGGGAACTGATCGCCGGAGGCGCGCGCTATCACGCCCACTTTGTCCCCGACGAAGACGCGACCGCGGATTTCTACCAACAGGCATGTGAGACGCTGGACTCCGCCGGCATCCAGCAGTACGAAATTTCCAACTTCGCCCGCGCCGCGGCACGCTTGCAAAACGGCGAGTTCCAGAATCACGAGTCGCGCCATAACTTGAAATATTGGACGCGCCAGCCCTACCTGGGTTTCGGCGTTGACGCGCATTCGATGCTTGCCGCAGATCGTAGCAAGGGGGCCAGTCAGCAGTCCGCTCGTCACCAGGCCGCTCACGAGGCTATGCGCTTCGCAACCCCGGACGCGCTCGATGCCTACATGAATCGCGCGCCACATACTGTAACTCCAGTTGCCCCGCAGGCGGCAATCGAGGAAAGTTTCTTCCTCGGCCTGCGCCTAAATCGCGGTATCGACCTCGAGGGCCTTCGCGCGGTATGCACGGCTGCGGTTAGCCCCGGCACCGTGGCCGCTTGGGAATCCGCAATCCAGCAAGGTGTGAACGACGGCCTGCTCGAGCGGCAAGCCTCGACGTTGCGGCTAACTGCCCGCGGACGGCTCTTATCCAATGAAGTGTTTGCCGGGTTTCTGCTCGAAGAAAAAGTGGGGACCGGCCACGTGAATCCACGTTAGTTGGCCGATGAGTGCCGTTCGGCGTTGGCCTATCCGGTCCCCACCATTTCACAAATTCTGGAGAAACCCATGCCTATACCAAAGATAGGCGGCTCCTTTGCCAGAGCCTCTATGCCGGCCTCTCCGGAAACATTCATCCACACAATGCGAAACTGCGCCCGCTGAGCGCCGTGTTGCACATCGAGCACTTCTCCGGTCTGCACCTTCGAGCGTACGCCGGTCAGGACCGCCCCTCTGTTGCCGGCGTTTCGCACCCGCACCAGCTCGGCGAAAGGCCGCGCCATCTTGTCCACTCCCCAGATGCGTACCGGCAACTCCAGGCTCAGTCTGCGCTCTTTTCGCCGATCCATTTCCGCTCCCAGTTACGCTCCGACTTGATCTCAGCGGTCTAAACGCATCATAACCACGAACGCCCGAAAGCGAAACGTCACATCGGTTACACGCCAGGAGTTCCTGAAGTTACGTTGTGGGGGGCAATAATAATCGAGGAAATAGTAATTGGTGGGGTATAGCGCAAAGTTAATACAAAACGCCATTATGTTCCACGTGGAACACTTTTGATCGGAAACAAAGGACTTAGTCGAGGTCTTTCAGCGCGCAGGCTCCCGGCCCGCGAGCGTTGGCGCACGACCCGCAGGGTCCCGCCGGTTCCTCCGCGAACGACGACTGGGATCCCGCTCCGCTCTTTGCCGACACGGCGAATACGGAAAGCTGCGGCTCCAGTTTCTTGCTCTGGCACTTCGGGCACTCGGCTTTCTGTTTGCCGAAGACCAGGGCCTCGAACGCGTGTTGGCAGTCCTTGCAGACGTACTCGAATATGGGCATAAAAACTCCGCGAAAAGAATCGCTGTCCTCTAGTTAAAATCAAAGCGTGGGAACTTTGCAAACGCCGGAAGAGACGCGTCCTTTCACGCCACGCCGCTGGTTGCGCGGCGGGCACCTGCAAACGGTTGCGAGTTTTTTGATTCCGCGGCGTTTTCGTTTGCCTGTTCCCGAGGAGCGGCTGATCGAAGTTGCGCCCGGCGTCCCGGTGCTTTGCCAGTGCCACTGGCAAGCGGATCGCGCACATGTGCTGACCATTATCATTGTGCACGGGCTCGAAGGGTCGAGCGAGTCGCAGTACATGCTAGGTGTCACCGAGAAGGCCATGGCCGCGGGCATGAGCGTGGTCCGCTACAACCAGCGCAACTGCGGCGGCACGGACGCGCTCGCACCCGTGCTCTATCACTCCGGGTTGTCGGAGGATGTCGCGGCGGTGGCGCGCGAGATCATTGCGCGCGACGGCGTGTCGCGCTTGGCCCTGGTCGGCTTTTCAATGGGCGGCAACCTCGTGCTGAAGTTGGCGGGGGAGTGGGGATCGCAGGCCCCGCCTGAGTTTCGGGCTGTCGCTGCCTGTTGTCCGGCGATCGATCTGGCCGCATCCGCGGATGCGTTGCACGAGCCGGCGAACAGGATTTACGAAAAATATTTCCTATGGACGCTGCGCCGCCGGATGCTGCAGAAGGCGCGGCTGTTTCCCGGCCGCTTCGATGCGGGCCGCCTGCGTGGCATCAGCAGCCTGCGGGAGTTCGACGACAAGGTGACGGCGTACTATTGCGGATTCGCGGGCGTCGACGATTATTACGATCGCGCTTCGGCGGCGCATGGGATCGGGCGGATCGCAGTGCCGGCGCTGGTCTTGCACGCGGCGAACGATCCCTTCGTGCGCATCACCGCGGAGACGCGGCGGAAGATCGCGTCGAACCAGAACATAACGTTCGTTGAGGCGGGCGATGGCGGGCACTGCGCGTTTATCGGAGTGCCTGTCAGAACGTCCGCTGGAGTGGGGATCGGCGGCGATGGCGGTTATGACGACGGGTACTGGGCGGAGCGCGAGATCGTGAACTTCCTGCGCCGGTTCTAATGGATGAGGTCCCGATGGATGCCGAAGTTTCAATCGAGCTGGGGAGGGAAGATCCGGTGCTGGATTTTCCGTGGAAAGATCCGGAGGGGAAGGTTGCGTATGTCGATTTGAAACTGCATCCGGAGTCGAGTGCGCGGATCGAGGAGGCGGAAAAATTTCCCGAGCTGCGGGAATTTCTTTACGCGTTGAACTCGGCGCGGAGCATGGTGGAGACGGCGAAGTGCGATGCCTGGGCGACGACGGAGCTGAGCGCGGAGGAAGAAATCTACGGCGCTCCGCACAAGTTCGCAAGTTATGTGGATGTGGTGTTTGCAAACATTGAGGGGCGCCTATCTTTGTTGCGCCGATCTTTCCCCGCCCATGAGCAGTTTGCCCGGGAACTGGTCGAGCGCTTGCGGCGCACGCCGGAAATGCCGTCGTCGGCGGAGGTGTGCGTGCGGCGGTGTTTCTTTGAAGAGGAAAGCGGCGTACAAGAAGGTTTTTACTGCACGTTGTATGTCAACGGCTACGGCGACGACGAAGCCGGCGCGCGGCGGAATTGGGGAGTCGGTAGTGAGGGGGGATTTCGGGCGGGATGCGTTCGCGGAATTCCGCCCTTGACGTTATCACGGTACTATGGTACGTTGGTACCATGATAGACGAATCGCAACTCCTCATCGAACGCGTCCAAACGGGTGTCCGCATGGAAAAGCGGGTGCTCAAAGTGCTCAAGGCTTTCGCCGAATATCACGACATGTCCCTGGGCGACCTTCTCGAAGGCATCGTGCTGCACGCCTTCGACGGCAAGACCCCCTTCAGCCCCGAATCGCTCAAGCGCATCCAGGACTTGAAAAAGTTCTACGCGCTCGATCTCGACTCCAGCGCCAGCCACCGCCTCAAGGAAATCAAGCGGCGCTCGGAGAACAGAACTGCCGTGGAGCGGAAAGGACTGGAGAAGAAAGCGCAGGCGAAGAAAAAATAACGGTGGCAGCCTGGGGTGGAACTCCAGCGCCTCAACAGGCTGCGGGAAAGGTCATCGACAGCGCGGGAGGCCCACCTGGGGCGCGAAAGCGCGAGCAGACGTGCGACGGCCCACGGTGCGACTGAAGCGGTGCCCTTTCCCCAAACCTGCGTGAGCCGGAGTATTTTGCAGGCTGCAATTTGCTTTGCATTCCGACGCCCGGATCGTGAGACCTGGGCTCTGACATGCGCATTCGTCCTTGAAGCAGGGCCGCTTCGGCGTTAGTATTCAACTTCGCGCTTATTGCGACTGTTCGAGGGCCCATGCCGCAAAATTACGTTCCCATTTTTCTTTTTCTCGCCGTGATCGGCATTCTGATTCCCGTCACGCTGGCGATTTGCGCAATCATCCGCACACAGAGTCCGAACCGGGTGAAGCTGATGCCGTACGAGTGCGGCATCGATCCCTATGACAGCGCGCGCGGACGCTACACCGTCCGCTTCTACATCATCGCTATTCTCTTCGTGGTCTTCGACGTGGAAACGATTTTCCTGTTTCCCTGGGCGGTGAAATTCAGGGCGCTCGGCATGTTCGGACTGGTTGAAATGCTGGTGTTTCTCGGCATCCTGATCGTCGGATATGTATGGATATGGAAGAAGGGCGCGCTGGAATGGGTGTAGCTTTGCCGGGTCAGAATTCGGCGAGTCAGAATCCGGTTGCTGGCGATGAGACTTTCAGCGCAAGCCGCTGGACGCGGGGGAACCTGTGGTTTCCGACGCGCATAGTGGTCAGTCCGTTGCGCGTGAGCCGCGTGAAGAGGCGCCTGTTTGGCAGCAACGAGGAGAGCATTGCGATTTCGCAAGTGGCTTCGGTGAAAATTTCGACGGGAGTGTTCTGGTCGGACATTGTGATCGATTCCACGGGCGGCAGCGATCCGATCACCAGCCACGGCCATCGCAAGCGCGACGCGTTGCGCATCCGAGACCTGGTGGAGGGCTTTCAAGCGGCGCGACGCTAGTCTGTGGAGGCGAGCCTTGCCCAGACTCCGGAGTTGCGGCGGACCGCGTCTTTACGGGATATCGGACGCAGTGGTCAAAATGACGACCGGCATTGTGACGACGGTCGTTGTGACGACGGTCATTGACGTTGACCGCGATCAACTGTTAGAAGTGAAACTCTGCCGATGCTTGCGCGGATTTTATGACGAATACCGCTAGACCTTAAGAATGACCGAGGACGTCAAGACGCCCGCTCCACCACCGCCGCCGGAAGGTGAAAAAAAGCCCACGGCGGAAAAACCCGCAGCAGCGGCTCCGATCGCGCCCGTGAAGCCAGCAGCGCCGGCTGCGAAGCCTGCGGCTCCGGCCAAGCCCGCTGGATCGGTCCCAACGCCATGGACCTCGCCGATGGTGGAAAAATACCGGAGCCAGTACGGCTCGGGCCTCGACGCGCAAACTTATTTGGGACAGAACTACCTCAGCGTCGACCGCTCACTGATTCCCGACATTCTGCGGCTGCTGCGCGACGAAGAGCAGTTTGACTACTGCGTGGACCTCACGGCGGCGCATTATCCAAAGCGCGAAAAGCAATTCGATGTGGTGTGGATTCTCTATTCTTTTGCGCGCAACGAGCGGGTGCGCGTGAAGACGCAGATTGCCGACGGCGCGACGATCCCGTCCAGCGTCGCGATTTGGCCGACGGCGAATTGGCTGGAGCGCGAAGTTTACGACATGTTCGGTATTCAGTTTGACGGCCATCCCGGCCTGAAACGGATTCTGCTGCCCGAGGGCTGGAAGGGCTTCCCGCTGCGCAAGGATTACGGCATCCTGCAGCAAGATAATGAGTGGGTGCAGATCAACCTCGGAATCGAGAGCGGACAATGAGCGACCGCGCGCCAGGAAACACGAACGATCTCGCGACCCGCTCGCTTTCGAACCTCGATCTCGAGGCTCCCGAGAAGACGTATCTCGATTCGAACGAACTCGTCATTAATATGGGGCCGCAGCATCCGGCCACGCACGGCGTGCTGCGCGTCATCCTGAAGCTGGACGGCGAAAAAGTCTTGGGCACGGAGTGCGTCATCGGATACCTGCATCGCGGCGTGGAAAAAATCGCCGAGAACCGCACCTACACGATGTTCAATCCCTATGTCGACCGGATGGACTATTGCGCCGCCGTGTCGAATGGTCTGGGTTACTGCGAAGCGGTCGAGAAATTGATGAATGTGGAGGCGCCGCCGCGCGCGCAATACATTCGCGTGATTTTGACTGAGTTGAACCGCATTGCCAGCCACCAGCTTTGGCTGGGCACACATGCGCTCGATATTGGCGCCATGACGCCGCTCTTCTATACGTTCCGCGACCGGGAAGAGATCCTGAAGATTTTCGAAAAATATTGCGGCGCGCGCCTGACCACTCATGCTTTCCGCATTGGCGGCTGCCAGTATGAGACGTACGCCGGCTTCGAGAAAGACGTAAAGAATTTCCTGACTTTTTTCGCGCCGAAGATCGACGAATACGAAGCGCTGCTCACGACCAACCGGATCTGGATGGAGCGCACCAAGAATGTGGGCGTGATCTCGGGCGCCGATTGCATTGCGCTCGGCGTGACCGGGCCAGTGCTGCGTGCCAGCGGCGTGAAGTGGGACCTGCGCAAGGCCCAGCCCTACGCCAACTATGCGAAATTCGACTTCGAAATTCCGGTGGGCGCCAATGGCGACACCTACGACCGGTACATGGTTCGCATGGCCGAAATGCGCCAGTCGATGCGCATCGTGGAGCAAGCGGTCAACGGCATCCCGGAAGGCCCGATCATGGGCAAAGTGCCCAAGGTGATCAAACCGCCGGTGGGCGAAATCTATCATTCCATCGAGGCGCCCAAGGGCGAGCTTGGATACTTCATCGTCAGCGATGGCTCGACGCAGCCTTATCGCTTGCGCGTGCGTCCGCCTTCGTTCGTGAACTTGCAGGCGCTCGACCTCATGGTGCGCGGCTCACTGGTGGCAGATGTGGTTGCCGTGATCGGTACGATTGACATCGTGCTCGGCGAGGTGGACCGCTGATGCCCAATTTCATCATGTCGTATCTCGACAGCAGGGCGGCATTGACGCCCGGCTCCGCGGGGAGCCAGTTCTGGGCGCTGATCTACGTGCTCATTATTTTTGCGGGAGTGTCGACCGCGGTGATCTGCATGAACTGGCTCGAGCGCAAGGCACTGGCGCACTTCCAGGTCCGCTTGGGCCCCATGCGCGTGGGCCCGCACGGTTTGCTGCAGCCTTTCGCCGATGCGCTCAAGCTGATGCTGAAAGAAGACATCATCCCCGCCGAAGCCGACCAGTTCGTTTTCTGGGTCGCGCCGCTGATCGGGCTGCTCGCCGCGTTCACGGTTTATACGGTGATTCCGTTCGGGCCCTCGCAGGCGGTGAGCGACATGAACATCGGCATCCTGTTTATGCTCGGTGTTTCGTCGCTCGGCGTGCTCGGCATCGTGGTCGCGGGATGGGCGTCAAATTCGCACTATCCGCTGATCGGCGCGCTGCGGTCGAGTGCGCAGATGGTGTCCTATGAAGTTGCCATGGGACTGGCCGTAGTCTCGGCGATCCTGATGACGAGCCTGAACGCAAGCGGCACGGGGACGCTGAGCATGATCGGAATCGTGCAGGCGCAGCAACAGCAGGGCATTTGGTTCCTCTTCAAATTTTTTCCGCTGGGTCTGATTGCGTTCGCGATTTTCGCCATCGCCATGGTCGCCGAGGTCAACCGCGCGCCGTTTGATTTGGCCGAAGCGGAATCGGAGCTGACCGCCGGATTTCACACGGAGTACAGCGGACTGCGCTGGTCGCTCTTCATGCTCGCCGAATACGCGGCCATGATCGCGGTCTCTTCGATCGCGGTCACGCTTTGGCTGGGCGGATGGATGCGGCCGTTTCCGAACCTGCTGCACGCGGCGGCGTGGGAGTTTATCTTCTCGCTTTTCCCCGGCCTCACGTTCGCAGGCCTCGCGGCAATTGCTTTTATCGGCGCGGCGCGCATGCCGGCGCATTCCTTCTTCAAGATCCAGCGCATCGGTCTGGCGATATTCGCGGCGGCGCTTGGCTTCATCGCGCTGCTGCTGCTTCTGATCGCGGTCGCGGGCCGGTCCGCGGACATGAGCGTCGCAGCCAGATTCCGCGACGGCATCGACCACGTATATTGGTTTGTGCTGAAAGTCGCGGTCTTTATGTATATGTTCATCTGGTATCGCGCGACCTGGCCGCGTTACCGCTTCGACCAGTTGATGAAGATTGGATGGAAGGTGATGCTGCCGATTTCGCTCGGCGTGCTAATCGTGACCGCCATCGTGGGGGTGATTGTTAAATGAACCCCGGGATGCACTCGGCGTGGAACTCGGTCCTCAACGGAGGCATGGCGCCGGTCGCGACACCATGGTTTTTCTATTCGCTGGCGGCGCTGGCCGTTTTTAGCGGACTGCTCGTCATCACGCGGCGGAACGCCGTGCATTCCGCCCTCGCGCTGATCGTGACCCTGCTTTCGGTGGCGGGCCTTTACCTGATGTTGTATGCCCCGTTCGTCGCTGGCGTGCAGATCATCGTTTACGCGGGCGGAATAATGGTGTTGTTCCTGTTCGTGATCATGCTGGTGAACATCGAACGCTCGTCCAAAGACCGGCGGTTCAATCGTATCTGGCCAGTGGGATGGGCGGCGGCGTGCGCGTTGATGGTGTTGTTCGTGTCGGCGATCGTGAAGGGCAGGGCGCTGCTGAACGATCCTAGGACAGGAAAGGCGCTTTGGCCGGATCCCATAGGCAAATTGGCGGAATCGTCGAACACACAGCAGATCGCCAACATGCTATATGGCGAAGCCGGAAGGATGGGTCAATATACGTTCGCCTTCGAAATCGCCTCATTATTGTTGCTGGTGGCGATACTCGGGGCGGTGATTATGACGAAGAAGAAGATCTAGTCGATGGTCGTTCGTCGTTAGTCGTTCGGGTTGTTTGGGCAGAGCGACGAATCACGAGCGACCAACGACTAACGACTAACGACTGAATTTATGGCTGAGATCACCACGCTCCACTATCTCGTCGTCGCGGCGGCACTGTTCGTGCTGGGCGTGATTGGTGTGCTCACGCGCCGCAACGTGGTGATTGTGCTGATGTCGATTGAGCTGATTCTGAACGCGGTGAACCTGAACCTGGTGGCGTTTTCGCGCATGTGGGGAAACCTGCACGGGCAGTTGTTCGCCATCTTTATCGTAGTGGATGCCGCCGCCGAAGCCGCTGTCGGCCTCGGCATTTTGATCGCCTTCTTTAGAAATAAAGAGACGGTCAATGTGGATGAGATTGATTTGTTGAAGTGGTAGAAAGCTGCGAGCTTCGGGCTGCGAGCCTCGAGCAGGCGCTTCTAGCTACCAGTTTCTGGCTGCCAGCAAGCAAAGGCGAACAGCGAACGACGAATAGCGAACGACTAACGACTAACGACCAACGACTAACGACATGTTCTTTCTCGACCACATCTGGCTGATCCCGCTCTTCCCGGCCTTCGGGGCCGCAATGATGTTCTTTTTCGGGCGGCGGCTGCAGAAGGCCACGGTCAACGCGGTCTGCGTCGGCGCGGTCGTAGTCGCGTTCCTGTTTGCCTGCTTTACGGTCGTGGAGTATACGCACTTCGCTCACGGTACGGGACAGCCATTTGAGAAAATCCTCTATACCTGGCTGGGTAGCGGCGATGGCCATCTGAACTTCACGAAGCATGACGGAACGCTTGCCGCGTTCAACGCCGACGCCGGGTTTCTGCTCGATCCGCTTTCTTGCATCTGGCTGCTTTTTGTAACCGGCGTGGGCATGTTGATCCACATTTACTCGACCGGTTACATGGCCCACGAAGGCGGCTATTACCGGTTCTTCGGATACCTGAACCTGTTCATGTTTTCGATGCTTACGCTCGTCCTGGCGAATAACTACATGCTCTTGTTTGTAGGATGGGAAGGCGTCGGATTGTGCTCGTATTTGCTGATTGGGTTTTACTTTCATCGCAAGTCGGCCAGCGACGCGGCCAACAAGGCGTTTATCGTGAACCGCATCGGCGATGCCGGATTCATTCTCGGCGCGCTCACGCTGGCGTGGTATCTAGGATCGTTCCGCTTCACCGACATCAACGCGCTCGTGCGCAGCGGACACTTCGCGATTGGCGATCCCGTGCTGACCATCGCCGCGCTGCTGCTGTTTGTTGGGGCGTGCGGTAAGTCGGCGCAACTTCCTCTTTATGTCTGGCTGCCGGATGCGATGGAAGGCCCCACGCCGGTTTCGGCTTTGATCCACGCCGCGACCATGGTGACGGCGGGCGTGTATATGGTGGCGCGCTCGAATGCCGTGTTTGTGCTGGCGCCGACTGCGATGAAGACCGTGGCAATCGTCGGCGCGCTCACTGCGATATTTGCTGCGTCCATAGGGCTGGTGCAGAACGACATCAAGCGCGTGCTGGCTTACTCCACCGTCTCGCAACTGGGATACATGTTCCTGGCGCTGGGCGTTGGTGCGTTTGCGGCGGGCGTTTTCCATGTCTTCACACACGCTTTCTTCAAGGCCCTGCTCTTCCTTGGTTCAGGCTCGGTGATCCACGCCATGAGCGGCGAGCAGGACATGCGCAACATGGGCGACCTGCGCGGCCGCATACCGACCACTTATAAGACGATGTTTGTCGCGACGCTTGCGATTGCGGGCTTTCCGCCCCTGGCAGGCTTTTTCTCGAAAGATGAAATCCTCTGGCAAGCGTGGCGTTCCGCCGAGGGCGGCTTTCCGTATCTCTGGCTGATCGGCTTTGGTACGGCGCTGATGACCGCGTTCTATATGGCACGGCTCATTTTCCTGACCTTTTATGGGCAGCCGCGAATGGGCCATGAGGTCGAGCACCACATCCATGAGTCGCCGAAGTCGATGACGGGGCCTCTCGTTGTGTTGGCGATCTGCTCGGTTTGCGCTGGCTGGCTCGGCATTCCCGCGAGCTTGGGTGGGACGAACGCCTTCGGAAAATTTCTGGAGCCGGTATTCGCGCGCGAGGCTGCCGCTTCTGCCTCCGTCGCGCCGGTCGAGCCGCAGGAGCCGGCTGGCGAAGAACATCGCGGTCTGGAATGGTCGCTGATGATACTCTCCGTCGGAGCTGCGGTTGTCGGCGGAGGATGGGCCTATCGCTATTACGCGAACGCCGGCAAAGATTATCCGGAGCCGATTGCCGTCAAGGCTCCGCCGCTTTACGCGCTGCTCTATAACAAGTGGTTTGTCGATGAGGCCTACGACTACGCTTTTACCGGACGCCGTAAGATTGGCGACATCCGCCTGGGCGCGATGGGAGCGGGCGAAGCCTCTTCGTGGTTCGACGCCAAGATCATCGACGGAGCCGTTAACGACGTTGGCTGGGTGACGCGCGCCGTTGCCACGCTTTCGACTTGGTGGGATAAGTGGATCATCGACGGCGTGGCAGTGAACGGTCCGGCCATTCTTGCGCGAATGCTATCGTATCCGGCGCGCTTGTTCGAATGGGGATTGGTGCAGTGGTACGCGCTGGTCATGGTTGCGGGACTGCTGGGATTTGGCGTGTATTACGTATGGAAATGAGCTGCGAGCTATGAGCCTCGGGCTGCGAGCAATCGGGCCTGCGCTATGCGGTAAGAGGTTTGCTCGAAGCTCGCGGCTCGTAGCTCGAAGCTGAGATTTTCTTATGCAGAGTCATATACTTTCAATCATTCTCTTCACGCCGCTGGTGGGCGCGTTGGTTCTCCTGTTCGTTCCCAAGGAGAACAAGGACGCGATCCGCTGGATTGCGAACCTCTTCGCGCTCGGCGGCTTCCTGATCTCGCTGCCGCTGGTGCCGATGTTCTGGGCGCTGCGCTTCGAGCCGGGCTTCAAGTTCCTCGAGGGTACGGCGAACAACTGGATTCCCTCGATTGGCGCGGGTTACAACCTGGGCATTGACGGCATCTCGTTCCTGCTGATCATGCTGACCACG
This sequence comes from Terriglobales bacterium, assembly GCA_049519955.1. Classification (GTDB taxonomy): domain Bacteria; phylum Acidobacteriota; class Terriglobia; order Terriglobales; family Acidobacteriaceae; genus Acidiflorens. The sequence goes on along the minus strand of JBEKQG010000037.1, from coordinate 3,496 downwards.
CTGCTCGGCTGGATCTCGATCCTTTCTTCGTGGACCGCCATCGAGATCCGTGTGAAGGAATACTACGTCTGGTTCCTGGTGTTGCAGACGGGAATGCTCGGCGTGTTCATGGCGCTCGATTTCTTCCTCTTTTTTGTGTTCTGGGAAGCGATGCTGGTGCCGATGTATCTGCTGATCGGAATCTGGGGAGGTCCGCGCAAGCTCTACGCCGCCATCAAGTTCTTTCTCTACACGCTGCTGGGCTCTGTGCTGATGCTGCTCGGCATCCTGTTCCTGTACTTCCATCACCACACACTTACTAACGTCTTCACGTTCAGTATTCCCGAGCTTTATAAGACGGCGCCGCTAATTCCGTTCGGCACCGCTATTTGGCTATTCGTCGCTTTCTTCATCGGATTCGCCATCAAAGTCCCGATGTTCCCGTTCCACACCTGGCTGCCGGATGCGCACGTGGAAGCGCCGACGGCTGGCTCGGTCATTCTGGCGGGCGTTTTGCTGAAGATGGGAACGTACGGATTCGTGCGTTTCTCGCTGCCGTTCTTTCCCTCGGTCGTGTCGCATCCGCGAGTGCAAAGCTGGGTGATCGGGTTATCGCTGGTCGGCATCATCTATGGCGCGCTGGTTTCGCTGATGCAGAAGGACATGAAGAAGCTTGTGGCGTACTCGTCCGTCAGCCACCTGGGCTTCTGCACGCTGGGAATCTTCGCGCTGAATTCGGCGGGATTGACCGGCTCGGTGTTGCAGCAGATCAACCACGGCATCTCGACGGGCGCGCTCTTCTTGATCGTCGGCATTTTGTATGAACGGCGGCACACGCGCGAGATTTCCGAGTATGGCGGCATTTCCAACGTGATGCCGCTCTACGCGACGATCACCATGATCATGTTCCTCTCGTCGATGGGACTGCCGCTGCTGAATGGATTTGTTGGCGAGTTCACGATTTTGCAGGGAGCGTTCACGGCGAACTGGCGGTGGGCGGCGTGGGCTGCGCCGGGCGTGGTTTTGGCGGCGGCTTATCTGCTCTGGCTCTATCAGCGCGTTTTCTTCGGGACGGTGACGAATCCGAAGAACGAGAAACTGAAGGATCTTACGCCGCGCGAAATTCTTACGTTTGCGCCGCTCATCGTTATGGCGTTCTGGATCGGGCTTTATCCCAAGCCGTTTTTCCAGATACTGGAACAGCCGGTCAATCAGCTTGTGCAGACGATTCATAACGGCTCCAACCTGAACGCGCCGGTGAACGCGCAGATTGCGCCCGCGGCGCCTTCGCAGACGCCTGTTGTGGTTGGAACGAACGCGATTAGAACGGACGCTGTCAGATCGAACGTTGCCGTACGGAAAGCGAGTAACTAAGTGCTAGGCCTCTCACCAACTGAATACCGGTTGATGTTGCCGATGGTGGAGCTTACCATTTTTGCGCTCGGCATTTTGCTGATCGATCTATGGGTTCCGCGTGAATGGAAGTGGATCAACGCCCTGGGCGCCTTTGTGGGCGTGGTGTTTGCGGCGTTGTGCGTATGGCAGATCCAGTCGGCGCTACCGCGGGGCGGGGTTGGATTCTATAACTCTCTGTTAGTTGATCGCTTCGCCATCTACTTCTGGTATCTGTTTCTGACGGGCGCGGCCATTGCCATTTTGATGTCGGTGCACTATCTCAAGGTGGAAGACGAGCACCACGGCGAATACTATTCGCTGCTGCTGCTTTCGGTCGTTGGCATGATGTGCATGGCGGCGGGGATCGACATCGTGCTGCTCTTTATCGGCCTGGAACTGATGGCGATTTCCACTTATGTGCTGGTTGGATTTCTAAGGCGCGACCGGCGATCGAACGAAGCGGCCTTGAAGTATCTGCTGCTGGGGGCGTTTTCGTCGGGTATTTTTGCCTACGGCCTCTCGCTGTTCTACGGAATCTCCGGCAGCACGAATCTAGGGATCATTGCGCGCAAGGTCTCGACGCTAGATCCGCACAATCCGATAGTGGTGGTCGCGCTGCTGACAACGATGGTGGGATTGCTGTTCAAGATTGCCGCGGTTCCCTTCCACCAGTGGGCGCCGGACGCATACGAAGGCGCGCCCACCTGCATTACAGGCTTCATGTCGGTCGCGGTAAAAGCGGCGGCATGGGCGCTGCTGCTGCGCATTTTGGTGTTTGGGCTGTGGCCGCTGCGCTCGGTTTACACTCCGGTGATTGTGATCGTCTCAATTGCCACCATGACGGGCGCTAACTTCGCCGCGCTTACGCAGACTAACACCAAGCGGCTGCTGGCTTACTCCTCGATTGCGCACGTTGGCTACATGTTACTGGCGTTTGTCGCCATGGGAACGTCGCAGATTGGCAGCCAGGCTTTCTTCGACGGCTTCAAGGGGATTTTGATCTACTTACTCGTTTATACCTTCATGAATTTGGGTGCGTTCGCGGTGATTACGTCGCTGCGGCACCGCAAGGTGATAGGCGACGAGCTCGACGATATGGCCGGGCTCTACCAGCGCGCGCCGGTGGAAGCCGTGCTGATGCTGCTGTTTCTGCTTTCGCTCGCCGGCATTCCGCCCGCCGCCGGCTTCCTGGGCAAGTACTACATCTTCCTCAGTCTGATCGAAAGCCAACATTACCTGCTGGCCGCGCTCGGCGTGCTCTACTCGCTTTTCGGACTTTATTACTACCTGAAGATTGCGAACTCGATGCTCATGCGCGCGCCAACGGAAACCGAACGGCTGCCCCTCAGCCTCGGAATGCGTTGCGCTCTGGGCGTAACGGCGCTGGCGACGCTCGCGATCGGAGTCTATCCCGAGCCGTTCATCCGCGGCGTCAACTGGTCGCTGGGCATCGCTCAGTCGCCGCATGTTGCGACGCTGATGAAGTGAGGCTGTTGGCTCTTAGCTTCTGGCTTTCAATTCTCGCTCTGTGCACCGGAGTAAACTGGAAAAAGGAGGAGGAGATTTATGGCCATCTTTGGGATAGGCGCATTTTTCGATGGTAGGACGGATGTTTCAGAAGATTTTCTGAGGCAAGGCATTGCCTGTGTGGGCTGGTCGCAGGTGGAGGCTCCGCCGCTTCACAAATTGCTTCGGCGCATACGGACTGGCGATATTATATACATCAAAGCGCATCCACCAGGTCGTGACCTAACTGTTAAGGCAGTTGGGATAGTGACAGACGACACAATCAACAATTACGATTTAGGTCGTGCCGAACCATGCCGTGGCGTAAGCGTGCGCTGGATATGGCACGGGAACCCAGAGGTTATGCATGAGGGGGATGACGAAATCAACAATGTACGAAGCAATACTCTATACGAAGAGATGAGCCCTAGGGTTCAAGCGGCCGTCCTTAGCCTGCTATTTTCACGTATACGGGCCTAGCGGTTTAATATGCGGTAGGTCTTCGACCACATAAAGATGTACCTATTAAGGCACTCGTGGAATGACGAAATGGGACGCATCGTGGGGACATGCAAACCTACCATCGGGTGCGTGTCCAGCTTGGAAAGCGGGATCG
>JBEKQG010000036.1:0-23059 GCA_049519955.1 Terriglobales bacterium | reverse complement strand
GTGGCGTGTGATGCAGCCTTAGGATCGGTAAGAGCAGACATGATGGAATCTCCTGTGCGCGTTCGACCGAGGCTGCCCCACCCTTGCGCCTTTTGTAAGAGTGGGTAATGTCGTCGGCGGATATGATGAACCAATTATTATACGTTGGCCACAGACCGGATCTTCATCCCAAAGTGATGATTACTTTACCCCGAGCATGCCCCTCTTCCAGATACCGGATGGCCTCAGGCACTTCACTCAACCCGTAACGCCTGTCAATCACGGGAGTTACCTTCCCAGCCGCCATCAGTTCGCCCAGTATCGCCAAATCCCCTTCCACGCGCAGGCTTGCCATGAAGATTGGGAGCAGCTTCTGGCTCGCGAACCATGACAACACAAGCGCTGTGATCGATCGAGCCAAAGGTCCGATCATCCACCGGTCGCCCTCTCCTCCCACCGGAATGTATATCCCCCCAGGATTCAACACGCGCTTGCATGCCAGCAACGAATGGTTCCCAACGCAGTCGAAAATCAGGTCGTAACGTTGCCCACCTTGGGTGAAATCTTGTTGCGTGTAATCAACGACATGATCTGCGCCGATGGCTCGAACCATATCCACATTCCTGGTGCTGCATACGCCAGTCACCGCGGCACCGAATGACTTGGCGATCTGCACAGCAAACGTACCCACGCCTCCCGCCGCACCGTTAATCAAAACCTTCCGCCCCGGCTGCGTGCGCCCCTTGCCGCCCAATCCGCCTAGCCGAAGACCTTGCAGTGCAGTGAGCGCCGCTATGGCTACAGAACCCGCTTGCTCAAACGTCACGTTCTCCGGCTTCATGACCAATGCCGACTGGGAAGCGCACGCGTACTCGGCAAAGGCCCCACGGCACGCGCCGAACACTTCGTCGCCGGGTTTGAACTGGGTTACGTTCCTGCCAACCGCTTCGACCTGGCCGGACACATCAACGCCCAGTCGTGTGACCTTTGGCTTGAGCAGCCCGGCCATTACGCGAACCACATACGGCTCGCCTCGCATGAAGTGCCAGTCCAGTGGATTGACGGAAGCCGCGCGGACTTTTATCAAAACCTCATTGTCCCCGGCAGTCGGCTTTTCAATCTCTTCATATTTCAGAACGTCCGGTGAACCGTAGTTGTCGTAGACAAATGCTTTCATGTGGATATCCTCTTGCGCAGGATTTTGGCGAGTGGACCACTTGAACGGGGAAGTATAACGCGGAGTTGTCTCTTACAATCGACCGAGATAATTGGAGGGTGCGCCACTGCTCGCGCTTTTCAAGAATTGGCCTCCCGATTCGCCGATACCGTTCGACTCTGCTTCACGCGGCTGAACGTTGGCCCACCATCGAGTCAGATCGACTTCACCGGAATCGCCATCACATCATCGACCAACCCGATTTCCTTCTGCACAAACGGCTCGGCATAAGTGACGCCGCCCATCATGCCATAAAAGCGGGCCATCGATTCGATCCGCGCCCAAATCTCCTTGTGTGCGGGGAAAATTCCGCTGCCGGACTCTTGATCGGTGAACTGGGATTTGTACGCCATCAGCGCCGCGAAGCGCGTTTCAAACTGGCCGGTAATGTCCACAACAAACGTAGGCCGCACGTCGCGGTACAAGCTGGCGTAAATAATCTTAAAAGGACGATGTGGCGAAGCCGCATCGTCGCCGGGTTCACTGACGGCTGATGGCTGATGGCTGACGGCTAGCTTAGCCAGCCCCGCCAGAAAGCTCGCTTCATATCCAAGCAGGGAAGCGGTGTAGTGGTCCGGATGACGCCCCTCCCAGTAGGGAAGAATCAGCACCCGCGGGCGCTGTTCGCGGAGCACGCGCACGATCTTCAGGCGATTCTCCCAGGTGTTTTCCACGCGTCCGTCGGGAATATCGAGCGCGTAACGCCAGGCGACTTTCAGGATGCGCGCCGCCTCCGCCGCTTCGCGGGCACGGTCTTCGGCGCTGCCGCGCGTCCCCATTTCGCCTTGCGTGAGGTCGAGGATGCCGGTGCGGTATCCGCGCTCGGCCATCTTGAGCAGAGTTCCGGCGCAGGTTTGTTCCACATCGTCACGGTGCGCGGCGAGGGCGAGAATGTCTAAGGGCATAAATGCGTCGTTGGTCGTTGGTCGCTAGTCGTTTGCTCGGGGCTGCCTATTGCGGGTTCCGTGCAACTCTTCTGAATTCTAGAATGCCAACGACTAACGACCATCGACTGCTTCTACGCTGCCGGCTTCGTCGTCCGCCGATTGGCCAGCACGAAGGCCAATCCGAACATGAATAGCGCAAACAGCACCAGCGTCAAAATCGATGCGGTCAGCGGAAATGTGCTGGGAGCTTCGGGATACATTAGCGTGCGCAGGGCCTCGACGCCATAGGTCAGCGGGTTGGCGTACATCAGCCAGCGAATCCATCCTGAGGCCTTCGACAGAGGGAACAGCGCTCCCGAAAGCAGCCACAGCGGGATCAGAAATAGATTGATGATGGCGTGAAAGGCTTGCGTCGAATCCATGGGCCAGGCGATGGCGAAGCCGAGCGCGGTCAGGGCAAACGACACCAGAAAAACGGTGAGCGCGATCAGTCCGAACGAACCGAGCGTCATGTGTATGCCGACGAGCGGCGAGAAGGCCAGAAAAATCAGTCCCTGAATGGCGGCCAGCGTAGTGCCACCCAAAACTTTTCCCAGAACAATGGCCGCGCGCGGCACCGGCGCCACCATCACCGAAAGCAGGAAGCCTTCGTTGCGGTCTTCGATCACCGACATCATGGTGAAAATTGCGGTGAAGAGCACGATCATCACCAGCGTGCCGGGATAGAAATAATCCAGATAGTGCTGTTGACCTGCGCCCTGCCCGGAACGAAAGGAGGTTCCGAAACCCGACCCGAGGACGATCCAGAACAAGAGCGGAGAGAGGATCACTCCGACCACGCGCGCGCGCTGGCGATAGAAGCGCACCACTTCGCGCCACCAGAGCGTGAACGCGGGCAGAAGAATTCCGGCGGATGCCGGGGCGGTTGCGGAGAGGGTCGCGGCTTGCGTGGACATTGGATTAAGTTTAGCAGCGTTGGCGGTGAAGCTGTCAGCTATCGGCCATCAGTCGTCAGTTTCGAGCGGATCTCAAGAGACAGGGGAACTCAGTCCCGCACTCCCCTCGCAAAGAGCGCGAAAAGACGTACCCGACGAGTCGCCCTGTTAGCCGTACTTTTGATCATCGCCAAACCCTTGTACCGGCTCAGCGGCGCTCTTCAATTCCGCTCAGAACCCCGCCAAAGGTGAGAACCATGTGGCTAGTGGTTCAGTTCCTGAGGTTGGGGAACGCAGCGTGTGGCGGTGGCATCCTGCAGCGCACCGACCTTTCTGGTTTCGATGCGGGTCTTCAACCACTTGCGCAATGGTGCGACGACACGCTCCTCGGGGTCGGTACTTACACTGACGTTGGAAGAGAACACGCCTGGCTGTTCGAAATAGCTGGCGAAATTTAGGCGTTGTATGTATCCCTCCCTACCGATAGCAAGCGTAGTGAGTTCCCCTTCGGAGAAAACCTTCCCCTCAGGAAGATTTTGATGAGTGCTTGCCTTCAGTTCGGGGAGGTCTAGAAGTGCCAGCAACTGCTCAAGGTCGGTCTCGCCCAGCGAATCCTCGAAGGCTCGTACCTTGTGTTTGGAAGAATAACCTCTCAAACTCTTTTCCATCCGGTATCGGCCAGAAGGATATACGACGACGCAGGTTTCCTCCACCAAGCCTTTTGTAAGATGATTTGACTCCCAGCGCATAAGGAATGAGGGGTGTTTAGGTGTTGCAGCTTCAGCTTGCGATACGGGGTTCTTAGAACCCGTCTGACTGGATGGTTTCGGTGACTCCGCGTTTTGTTTCTCAACGGGTCGCGGACTGAATCCTATCTTCCGAGGTGGCATGCAGCTATTTCTTCCGCTGTACTCATCGAGTGTTGTATGCGAATGCTTCTGCAGAGCATCCATCCAATGAAGGAGCGGTGTGACGAGGTTATCGAATGGACGACGGGACTCGCGATCAGGGAAGGTCAGGTTCTGAATGAATGGAGAACGAAGGATGCTGATGTATACCTCGTCTCGCTTAGTAATCTTCATGGGAACGGCAATGTTCTTCTGAGCGAGAACGACAAGTTCCTTTTCGTTCAGCATACGGTCGACGTCGGCAAGCTCTGCTTTGTCGAGCACTCCTTCTAACGCCTCGAACCGGTCGCCGTTTTGGCGCTCCAGATGAAACAGCCCATCTGCGCGAAACAAGGCGCACACATCATTGTGGGCTATGGTGTGTTGCACCCGCATCTGAAAAGGAGGGGCCGTCGGGTCGGAAAAGGCGGGCGTCTGCGTCTGGCCAAACGCTAGAAGGCTCGCAACGGAAAAACACAGAGTGTATAAAGCGTGCTCCGGGGGCATCACCAGCGTCCTTGGTTTCTCAACGTCTCCTGCGAGCAAGCGCCCCACAGTGGAGATTCTTCTGTTCGGTTACGTGACATCCTTATAAATTGTCTCGGTACAGCTTCGAGTGAACTTCGAAGATCGAAGGGATTCTACAACAATTAAGACGCGATCCGTCGCCAGACACGATGTCCTTGTGTACATCGTCGTTGGGGCAAGGCCGGGCCGTGGTCAGATGGGGCGACCGGTGGCGACCGTCCCTACACGAACTATGAACGTTTCTTCTTGCCTTTCTTCTTGCCCTTTTCTGGCGCTGCCTCCGCGTCCTCGCTCCAGAAGCGGTGACCGGTCCGGTGGATAAAGACGTCTTCCAGCGTCGGCTTGCTTACGCTGAGCGACTGGATTTCTCCAGGAAAAGCTTCGACTACGTCGGGAACGAAGCGGTGTCCATTTTCAATTTCGAGGCGAACGTGATGGTCCATGACGGTGGCATCGACCTGAAACTTGGCGTGAATGCGCTTGGCCAGAGACTCGGGGTCGCGCGCCTCGAACAAAATTACGTCGCCGCCGATCTCGCGGGTCAGGGCTTCGGGCGTTCCCAGAGCCACGAGGTTGCCTTCGTTCAGAATGGCGAGCCGGTCGCAGCGTTCGGCCTCTTCCATCAGGTGCGTGGTGACGATAACGGAGACGCGCTCCTCATCGCGGAGGATCTGCAGATATTGCCAAAGGTCGCGCCGGGCGCCGGGATCGAGGCCGGTGGTGGGCTCGTCAAGCAGCAGAACTTCGGGATGATGGAGCAGGCCTTTGGCGAGTTCGATGCGGCGCTGCATGCCTCCGGAGAAAGTTTCCACGCGATCGGACGAGCGGTCGAGCAATCCGACGCGCGTGAGAATTTCCGCAATGCGTTTTTTCAGGTCGGGGCCGCGCAAGCCGTAGAGGTGTCCTTGATGCCAAAGATTTTCGTAGGCGGTGAGTTTGAGATCCACGCTCTGGGCCTGGAATACGACGCCGATATGGCGCCGCAGGGCCCCCGGCTCGCGAACGGCGTCGAAGCCGGCGATGGTGGCGCTGCCGGAAGTCGGCACCATGAGTGTGGAAAGAATGCGGAACAGAGTGGTCTTGCCGCTCCCGTTGGGCCCGAGCAGTCCGAAGAGTTCGGCGGGGCGAACGTCGAAGGAGACTCCGTTGAGCGCCGTGCGGTCCTGATAGCGATGCACGAGGTCGCGGACCGCAATGATGGCGCCGGGCCGGTCGGCGGACGGCGCGGGAGGAGCGAAGTCGAGGGCGGTTGAGTTCGTGGTCACAAGCCATTCTACGACGGGGGCGGGGAGATTATCAGCCAAGACGAACTTCAGCAAGATAAAGAGTGGCTAATCTCCCGTCGGGACGCGGCGTGCCGCTTCTACACCAGCGTTCAAAAGAGACGGGGCAAGCCCCGTCTCTACTGGAAGAACCTACGCGACGGCCGGTTTTTGCTCTTGGCCGGGGATGCGCTCTTCGAAAGCTACGGGGACTTGGCGCCAGACCTGGATCGCCAGAACTACGGTAGTGGCGAGAAGCATCGCTCCCATGGCGACGTGAAGTACGGTCGAGACCACCATCGGCAATTCGGGCTGGGCGGCGTCTCGTCCCCACAAGACGCGCGTGCTGAAGGCAAGAAAGCCGAGGCAGAGTTGCGCCACCATCAAGCCCAGCATGTGGATGGCGGGACCTCGCACGGCCTTCAACTGCGGGTAGGCCGAGATGGCGCGAACGGCAGTCCAGGAGAGCACGATGGCAACGACGCCTGCGTTGACGACGTGCGGCCACCAGCTTAATCCATGGTGGCGGAACATGGCGCCGAGAATCAGTTGCACATAGAGCACCGCGATCGAGAACAGCGTGAGCGTGAAAAGAGCGGGCTGGCGTTGGTCGAGTTCGGCGCGCGGCTGCTCTTCGACCCAGCGCCGTCCGGTAAATACGGCGATCGAGACGGCGATGCACAAGAAGGTTTGTGCGACGGCCGCGTGCGCGGTGGAGATGGGCGCGGGCAGAAAGAAGAGGACGGTCAGTCCGCCGAGGACACCCTGCGCGATCACGGTTGCCAGCGCGGCCAGGCCGAGCAGGCGCAGCCAAAGTCGCTTTTCCGCGAGCCAGGTCCAGACGGCGAGGATGATGGTAAGCAGTCCTGTGAATTCCGCCAACATGCGATGACCATGTTCGTATTTAATGCCGCCAACCATGTGCGGAATCTTGTAGAACGAGCCGAAGCTGGTCGGCCAGTCGGGGACAGACAGGCCGGCGTCGTTGCTGGTGACGAGCGCTCCGGCGACGATGAGAAGGAGTGTGACGCAAGCGGTGAAGACGGCGAAGCGATGCAATCCGCGATGGTATGGAACCTCAATGCCCTTCACGATAGCCCTCTATGGAAACCCTGCTATACAGAGTAGCCGGTACATTCCCTGAAACGCATCAGTTTACCATCTCTGCGAGCAGCGGCTCTATTTTTTGGACGGCGTTGACACTTGTTCCGCTGCCGCACTGGAACCCTGCGTTTCCATGGCCTGAATGATGGCGTCGGCGAATTCCGAGGTGCCGGCGCTTCCACCTACGTCGCGGGTCAGCTTGCTGCGGTCGCGGTAGACCTCGTCAATGGCGTTGCGGATCTTCAACGCCGCGTCGTGCTCGCCCAGATGACGCAGCATGAGCAGGGCCGACCGCAACACGGCGGTGGGATTGGCGATGTTTTTTCCGGCAATGTCGGGCGCGGAGCCGTGTACGGCTTCAAAGATGGCGCACTCATGGCCGATGTTCGCGCCGGGTACCAGGCCGAGTCCGCCGACCAATCCCGCGCACAGATCGGAAATAATGTCGCCGTAAAGATTTTCCAGCAGCAGCATGTCGTACTGGTACGGATTCATCACCAGTTGCATGCAGGTGTTGTCGACGATGTGCTCGCCATAGACGACCTCGGGATATTCCTTCGAAACGTCGCGCGAGCAGCGCAGAAACAATCCATCGGACAACTTCATGATGTTGGCCTTGTGGATGCAATGGATTTTCTTGCGTCCGTTCTTGCGCGCGTATTCGAAAGCAAAACGCGAGATGCGAGTCGACGCTTTCTCGGTGATGATCTTCAGGCTCTCGACCACGCCGGGAACCACTTCGTGCTCGATGCCGGAATAAAGGCCTTCGGTATTTTCGCGGACGACGATCAGGTCCACTCCAGGGTAGCGCGTCGAAATATGCGGCAGGTTGCGAATGGGCCGGAAGTTGGCGAAGAGTTCGAAGCGTTTGCGCAGCGCGACGTTGATGCTCGAGAAGCCGCCTCCGATGGGTGTGGTCACAGGCCCCTTCAGCCCAACGCGGGTGCGCTCAATGGATTCGGTGAGTTCCTTCGGGATGTATTCGTGGTACTTCTCAAAAGCTTCGGCGCCGGCCGCGAAGCTCTCCCATTCGAACTTGACTCCGCTCGCTTCAAGCATGCGGACCGTGGCCTGAATGACTTCGGGGCCGATACCGTCGCCGGGGATGAGAGTTACTTTGTGGGATTGAGTCATTGAATCATTTTGTCATTGAGACATTTTACTTGGGCGTCAGGCGGGCGTCGCCGTCCTCAATTATCTCGATGTTGTGCGGGCCACGTACCCAGACATGACCCGTTCCTCTTGCTTGCTGCGTAACGGATGGGCGCACCCCACTAAATCGCCCCTAACCTTCAGGGTTAGGCCACTTCCACGCATACCAGACAATCAGTGACATACAGAGAACTTCTATAGTTGCAAAGAATATGTAATATGGACGCTCCGGTCCACCCACTATGACGGCCACAATATTTATTACACCCAGAATGATGTTTGCCCAGCGATTTGCTTTATCCCTCAGTACCCGCGACAGGAGAACCATAGCAATCGGCGTCTCCATTAATATTGCGCCGGCCAACAAGCCTCCGGGAGGCAGGGGAGATCCCTTCATTACTTCACGGATTGGTGACGCCGGGTCCATCAAAGAAATAATGTCGGCATAAATCATGTTAAAAAGTACAAAGATCCACAATGTGGAGAGACGTACTTTCCTATCCATTCCGGAGGTGTGTTTGTCTGTATCCATTTCTTCTCCTATTTGAACTTTAGCGAGCGGTTGAATCAGGCGCGTGGCGCTCTACGGTCATTTACCCAGCGGCACTGGCCTGCTCCCTCCATCTTTGAACGTTCACGCCCATCACCAGGAGCCACAGCATCACCGATCCTTCTCCGAGTAAGCCGGTAGCGATATTGTAGGGGGACAGATAGTTTGCAAGCGGCGGTGACAGAAAGGTCAGCCAACCCAAACCGGCAAGCCCCATCAGAACGCCCAGAATTCGAGGCAGAAAGGCCGACCTGAAAGTGAGGTAGCCGATCAGGAAGCAATAAAGTCCGTGAAATACCATGGCGATGTCCACGCCCTGAGGATTCCATCGAAGAGCCTCAGAGGTGAGTCCTACGAGGTTGAAAAACGCCGCGAGCAAAGAGAGGACCCTGTTCACCGGCTTAAAGATGTCATAGAAGAGCAGCGTCATAGCGACCATGCACGAGACCGCGATGAGGCCAACTGCGAAACCCAGCCTGCCGCGAACGACGAACTCGCCGAATATGCCAACGAGGAAGGAGGTCAAGTACAGGACACCGGCAATCCTGGCCTTGAGACGTGGCGACGCTCTCGCAATCCGTTCCGTCATTACTGCTGTGCTCGATTGAATCATTGACGCAGTGAGTCGTTGAATTATTAGCGACTGATTCCTTCCTCGTTATACGGGCGCGGGAGTCGATGTCTCAATCCTCAATGCTTCAATGATCAAATGTTTCAATCGGCTTTCACCTTGCGATGTGGCTCCGCGTCCTTCGCCTTCAGCAGGTCTTTCAGTTCCGCGAGGAATTCCTGCACGTCCTTGAAGTCGAGATAGACGGAGGCGAACCTTACATAGGCGACTTTATCGATGCGGCGCAGGCGGCTCATGATAAGTTCGCCGATTTCGCTTGTCTTGCGCTCGCGCTCGGCCGACTCGATGACGAACGTCTCCGATTCGTTGACGATCTGCTCGAGCTTGCTGATGGGCACGGGGCGCTTTTCGCAGGCGCGCATCAGCCCGTTGAGCACTTTTTGGCGGTCGAAGCGCTCGCGGCGTCCGTCCTTCTTCACCACCATGTATGGGATTTCGTCAATGCGCTCGTACGTGGTGAAGCGCTTCTCGCACTTCAGGCATTCGCGGCGGCGGCGAATCGAGTCCGCTTCCTTGCTTTCCCGCGAATCCACGACCTTGTCGTTTTCAAATCCGCAAAATGGGCATTTCATGCGCTTGGCTGCACTTCGGAATTCAAGACGATTGTAGCAGGCGATGCGGAGCGGCAGCGGTACTGAGGTGGTTTACGTCGCGCTTCCGCGTGAGGGTCAAAACAGTATCAGCCTGAATACGGCCAGCCATTTTGAGCCGCTCCTGGAAAAGACAAACATGTCGTGCCCTTTATCGGTCTTGGTTTGACCTTTTTGTTCGAAGGTCATCACCCAGTCGTACGTCGCTACGGCAATGTCGCCCCAGATATCGACTGCGTGGTTAGATTCGGCGTATTCGATGACGTGGGACTGCAACAAGAACTGCACATAACTATGGATGGCAGCCTCGCGGCCTCTGCACGCCTCTTTCAGGCCGGGTCCCCTTATCACGATGTTCTCGTCGAAAAACTCGTTCAAGGCATCGCAGCGCCGTTCTCTCCAGGCTTGGTTAATTGCATCCAGCGTTTGACGAACCTGGTTCATTTACAAGGCCTCCTCAACCGCTGCCTTATCCTCGGCCTCTGCGGTCTCCGAGGAAAGATCGCGCAACGACAGGCGCTCGCGATGTGCCAGGATGAGCCCGGTGGGGATGACCGACGCGAAGGTAACGAGCCACAGCAGGATTCCGCAACTGGCGGCCAATTCCTGGGGAGTCTTGAAGACTCGTTGCAAGGCGAAGATGGTCGCTAACTGTGTACCACCTCCCACGCCGGGAAGCGCGACCAGGGACCCCACCATGCTGGAAAGCATCAGCAGCGGTACCTGGAAAAATGAGATATTGAGGAGTCCCTTGCCGTAGGACTGCAACACCTCCCAGTACGCCAGTAAGATCATTACCCACATGCAAACCGAGACGAAGATTGCGTAAAGCAGCGACCAAAAATCGTGGATTGCATTGAGGCCGCTGCGGAATTCGCGGATGCGCAATGCGATCCGCGCCCCTAGATGTAACACTTTCGGCGAGAAGCGGCGGGCTGCCAGTGCGACCAGATGGTCGCCTTTCCATACCATCAGAATTCCAAATGCCACCGCGACGACACCGATGGCGATCGTGCCCACGTTTCCAACCCGAAAAAAGTGGAGTAACGCTCTCGTCGCCGGCGCGAAGGCGATGGCCGATAACAGGAGTAGAGCGAACGCGCCCATATCAAAAATGCGTTCGACGGCCCAGACCGCCATTTGGGAGGAAAAGCTCAGGTTTTCCTTGCGCGCAATCAGGTAGGGGCGAATCATCTCCCCGGCACGTCCGAGCAGCGCCAGCCCCGTAAATCCCACGATGGTCGACGTCACCAGTCGGCCCGGCGGACCGCGGCGCACTGGGCGCAGGAATATGTTCCAGCGAATTGCCCGCATCGGGTACGTCAGATAAATCCATCCAATGGCGAAGAGGATGCGAAGCTTGTTGACCCGGTCGGTTTGGCTCAGGAAGGCGCTCCAATCGAAGTTGCGCCACGTCCGAATCTGTAGATATACCAGCACGGCCAACACGAGGAAGATCGCGGCATAGGCTGCATATTGTTTTTTGTTCATCCAGTTTTGTTCAATGTGTCAGGTTCCTGCACTGTTGCCGAGAAGTCCTGTGCGGGTGCCGGTCGCTTGGCGCGAAGCGGAAAAGTGACACGGTTGTGGCGAGCTGGCTCCCAGAATGAAGGTAAATGAGAGGCGAGCCGGGGTCAACGAATAGATAGCTCAACGCGGAGATTCGACGGAGCTGGTGGGGGCGTCGGACTGCGGAGCGGGCTTCGGAGTGTGCTTCGCGTGGACCGGCGTTTTGCTCGTGGATGGAGCGGCGGCCTGTCTTTGCTTCGCTTCCTTTTCCTGGGCGATTTTCTTGGTGTTGTATTCGTGGACGACCCGATTCACATAGGCGCGGGTCTCGCGAAATGGCGGCACTCCTCGATACTGCTCGACACGCTCGGGGCCCGCGTTGTAAGCGGCCAGCGCCTTGACCAGATCGAAATTGTAGCGCTCCAACAGTTCGCGCAGATAGCGGCTTCCGCCCGTAACATTGGCTTCGGCATCGAACGCATTGCCGACGCCGAGTTGGTTGGCGGTTCCGGGCATCAACTGCATCAGTCCGATGGCGCCCTTCGGAGAAACGGCGCGCACATTGAATCCGCTTTCGGCGTGGATCACGCTGTTCACCAGGTCGGGATCCAGATGGAACGTGGCGCTGGCGGAATCTACAACGTCACTCAGGGCGGGCGTGGATTTCCCGCGCTGTGCCGGGAAGAAAACCGAGGTTTGCGGTCCCGCGGGCGCCGGCAATAGGAGATCTTTTTCGTAGCCGGTGATTTCTTCCGTGGGCACGTCGGTGAAGCTGGAATCGTCGACGGAGAAATACAAGCGAGTGGTGGTTCCGATCACCTGGCGATGCTCGTGGCGGATGGTGAAGCCGTTGCTGAGGATCGCCAACTCTGAGGCAGTCGCGGGGCGAGCCAGGAGTGCGAGAGCTACGGCGCAGAAAAGCGCGGCCGCTTTCGCCGCGATTCTCGCCGCCCGGTCCGTCGCGGATGACATTCGTCGCATCATCTTCTTCTCATCGTTACAGGCTGCTTACGATCGGCGTCCCGTCAATCGCCGGCGCGGCGCATGGCTCAACCGCTGCCGCTTCCAGCGCCGTTCCGTGGAGCACATGCTCGATGGCGGCCGCTACGCCGCTTTCGGCGTTCGAGCGCGTCAGCTTCCAGCCTCGTCCGCGCAGTTCCTTTGACGCATTTCCCATGATAAAAGGGTGGCCGGCGAAGGCAAGCATTTCAACATCATTATAGTTGTCACCAACGGCCATGACCTGCTCGCGGGTAATGCGCCGGTAACTGGCCCAGCGCTCGAGCGCGTGTCCCTTGGAACATCCCGCATTGAGCACATCGACAATCGAGAGATCGCGGCCAGGGTACTCGGTGCGCAAAACCGTGATGGGCAGGCCGCAGCTTTCGAGGACTTGCAAGGCGCGCTTCATATCGGCGATCGGGCCGCAGAACATCGCCTGCACGGGATCGGTGGTCAGCGCGTTCTCGATCGGGACCACGAACTGTATGTACTTCATGTTCTTTTCGAGCCAGCGCTGGATGCTGCCTTCGAGCTTGTCCAGGCGCTCGATCACGATGGTGCCTGGGCCGTCGCTGTCAAAAGTAAGAACGGTCTGGCCGCGAAATTCTTGCATCGCACCCACGAGTTTGCGGCAGGTCTCCTCCGGCAGCAGGTCGCGGTGAAAAGTTTCTCCACCAAGCGACCGTGTGATGGCCCCGTTCGAACTGACCAGCCAGAGATCAAACCCCAGTTGCTCGGCGATGGGCAGGGCGAAAGTGTGGCGGCGTCCGGTGACCAGGATGACCTCAATGCCTTGAGCATGTGCTCTCCGCAGGGCAGCGAGATCGGTCCCGGATATCTGAAATTCGGGGTTCAACAGAGTGCCGTCAATATCAATGGCGATGAGGCGGAGGGAATCGGCAGGCACACACAATTTTACCATTGGCGCTGGCTGGCGGAGCGCCGGGCGTCCCCGCCCAGCCGGGAAGGGCGCTTTCCGCCTGCACAAAATATTTCGCGACGCACTAAGCGTGTGTTACGATTTTGTGACTTTCGGTCGTGTGCGTGGCGACTAAGAGGCGAACACAGGGTGTGGAATCTCCAAAACTGAGTTGTGAAATCCCAAAATTAGAGAGGAAAAAACATGATGTGTAGGAAAAGTTCCCGTCCACAACAGGGTGAAGCTGTGGTTCGAAGACTCGCTGCTTTCTTGCTGACTGCCTGCGTGATCCTGTCGATCATGGGTACCGTTTGTCAGGCGCAATCGCAACCCCTAATGACTCGCCACGTACGTGAAGCCGTAGTCAATGGCCAGGCGCATTTGGTGGGACGGCTCCCGGCAACCCAGTCCTTGCACTTCGACGTTGTTCTGCCGCTGCGCGATCCGGCAGGCTTGCAGGGCTTCCTGCAGGAGCTCTATGATCCCTCCAGCCCGTTCTTCCACGCATTCCTCACACCCGGGGAGTTTACCGCGCGGTTCGGCCCCAGCCAGGGAGATTGGGACGCCTTGGTTGCCTTCGCGAAAGCAAGCGGCTTTACCGTCGTCAGCGGCTCCCGCGATGCCATGGACCTGAGGCTGATCGGCTCGGTCGCCAGCATTGAGCGTGCCTTCCATGTGACCCTGGGCGTTTACCAGCACCCCACCGAGGACCGAACCTTTTTCGCGCCAGACCGGGAACCTACTGCTGACCTGCCGTTCCAGCTCTGGCACATCTCCGGTTTGGACAACTACTCCATCCCCCATCCGATGTTCGTCAAGAAGAGCGACTATGCGAAGGCCCATGGGATCGATCCGGCCGACGTCGTTTCTCATGCCACCACCGGCTCCGGCCCCTCCGCTTCGTTCTTGGGCAGCGACATGCGCGCGGCCTACTACGGCGGAACGGCTCTGACCGGCTCCGGCCAGAATATCGCCTTGTTTGAGTACTACGGCTACGATATCGCCGACTTGAACACTTATTACAGCAACGTCGGGCAAACCAGAACTGCAACTGTGACTGGCATCTCCACCGACGGAACGACCTTGACCTGCCTTTATAGCGGCAGTAACAAATGTGACGACGGTGAACAGATCCTCGACATGACCCAGGCGCTCGGCATGGCCCCCGGCATCACCACCTTGTACGTGTACGTGGGGAGCACGGATACGGCCATCATCAGCGCCATGACCGTGACGACGGATGCTCCGTTGTCCAAGCAGATTAGCTGTTCTTGGGGCTGGACGCCGGCCGACGCCAGCACTCTCGACCCGTATTTTCAGAAGATGGCCACGCAGGGCCAGAACTTCTTCGCAGCGTCTGGCGACAGTTCCACCTGGTCGTCTTCTAATGAAGCCTGGCCAGCGGACGATGCGAATGTCGTTTCCGTCGGCGGCACGGACTTGACAACCTCCAGCGCGGCTGGCCCATGGAAATCGGAGACCGCCTGGACAGACAGCGGCGGCGGCATCTCGCCGGATTCCATCGCGATCCCCTCCTGGCAAAAGCTCACGGGCGTGATCACCTCAACCAACAAGGGGTCCACGACCTTGCGGAACGGCCCCGACGTCTCGGCCAACGCGAATTTTACCTTTTACGTTTGCGAGGACCAAGAGGCCTGCACGGCAAACGAATACGGCGGAACCAGCTTTGCGACGCCCATGTGGGCCGGCTACCTGGCTCTAGCCAATCAACAGGCGGCAGCGAATGGCGCGACGATCGGCTTCATTAATCCGATCATTTATCCGGCTGCTTTGACCTCAAGTTACAGCACCCTCTTCCACGACATCACCAGCGGAACGTCCGGCAGTTACTCGGCCGTGACCGGCTACGATCTCGTGACCGGATGGGGCAGTCCGAACACGACCGGCCTCATCAACCTGCTGGCTGGATCCTCTACGCCGAGCTTCACGCTCTCGGATTCGCCCACCAGCCTGTCCATCACCCAAGGCAGCAACGGCGCCACCACCATCACGGTGACGCCTGTGAACGGATTCACCGGCAGCGTAACGCTGACCAACTCCACCCTGCCGACCGGCGTTACGGCAACCTACGGCACCAACCCGACAACAGGAACCAGCGTCCTGACGCTGACCGCGAGCAGCACGGCCACCACCGGAACTTCGACGGTGACCATCACCGGAACCTCCGGCACCCTGCAAGCAACCACCACTCTTGCTCTGACGATCAGCGCCCCGGCGACGCCCGGCTTCACCGTCAGCGCCTCGCCCGCAACTCTGAGCATCGCTCAGAGCAGTAACGGCACCAGCACCATCACTGTTACCAGCACGAACAGCTTCAACTCCGCAGTTACGCTTAGCGCAACCGGCCTGCCCACGGGCGTGACGGCTGCGTTCGCGACCAACCCGGTAACTCCGCCGGCGAACGGCACCGCGACCTCAACCCTCACGCTGACCGCTTCCAGCACGGCGACCACCGGAACGGCGACCGTGACCGTGACCGGAACTTCGGGCACACTCGTCCACAGCGCGACCATCGCCTTAACGGTGACCACGCCCAGCGGAGGAGCGCAAACCGCAACCTACAATTCCACCTACAAGGCTCCGGCGTGCTTGACCGTTGGCTCCTCGTGCGACTCGGGCCCGTCCCTGCTGCTGGGACGCGACAATATGTCGGGTGGCGCGGAACCCAATCAACCCAACACCATCAATAATTCCTGCGCCGATGGCACGTCCGGAACATTCCATTCCGACGAGTCCAACGACCGCATCGTAGTGACTTCCAGCAGTGGCAACTTAACGCACAGCGCCACGGCAACCGTCACGGCAACGGTATGGGCCTATAGCTCCTATACCTCTGACCATCTGGACCTGTATTACACGTCCAGCGTCACCAGCCCCTCGTGGACTTTGATCAAGACGATCACGCCCACCAAGGCTGGCTCGCAGACCTTGTCGGCCACGTTCACGATTCCCTCAACCGCCGGATTGCACGCGGTCCGCGCGCAGTTCCGCTATAACGGAAGTGCGTCTTCCTGCACCACAGGCTCCTACAACGATCACGACGACCTGATCTTTGCCGTGCAATAGGCGCTGCGCAGTAAGCTTGGATCGGGCAACTATCCGGTTCTTCCACCAACCATTCGAGCCGGTTCCGCAAGGGGCCGGCTCGATGTTTATGCGTGTCAGACGCCCGCCAATCCGGAAGAGGATTCCCGCAGTACAATTGATTTTTCTTTCGCGGTTGTGCTCACGGAGGGCAGTGTGAAATCGGCGCTCGTGATCATCGACGTTCAGGTTGGCCTCGTGGCGCTTTTGTCGCCCGAGCTGCGGGATCGTGTTCTGGCGAATGTCGTCGAACTTTTGAGCAGGGCGCGCTCTTCTAAGATCCCCATCTTTTTTGTCCAGCACGACGGCGCCAAGGAACATCCGCTGGAAGCGGAGACCGCGGCCTGGGCGATTCATCCTGCGATTCTTCCGCTCGCCGGGGAGCATGTCGTAAGAAAGAAGACCTGCGACTCGTTCTTCGAGACGAGACTGGCGGAAGAACTCCAGATGGCCGAGATTGACCGCGTCATCATTGCCGGAGCCATGACCGAATACTGCGTCGATACCACTTGCCGCCGCGCGGTGACCCTCGGCTACGATGTGACGCTGGCAGCCGACGCCCATCTCACACGCGATAATCCGGCGCTCACGGCCCCGCAGATCATTGCCCACCACAACCTCGTGCTCGACGGTTTTGCCGCGGGAGCTCATTCCATCGAGATCACACCGGCGAGTCAGATTTGTTTCTGACCCTCGCTCGCGCTTTTCTCAAACGCCGCCCAATGCGTTCCAGACGCCATTGAAGTGCTTTTCTCCGAGCTTCAGCCGTGTGCGTTTGCAAAAAGCCCACCGGATACGAGAAGATACTCGGTTTGCAGACATTCCCCAGTTCCTACAAGGAAGCAGCCACAATATGGCGAAGCTGAAGAAGTCTCCCACGCAAAAAGCGAGAACAGCAGTGACGAAGCTCGCGAGTGTCGAAGTGAAGTCCGTCGAGATCGAATCCTCCAGCCAACCGCGCAGCGCCGCTGGCCACGCAATTGAGCCTGCCAGGGGCAAGCTGGGCGTGATGATCCCCGGCATGGGCGCCGTGGCCACGACCTTTGTCGCCGGCGTCGAAGCCGTGCGCAAGGGAATCGCCCACCCCATCGGCTCGCTCACTCAGATGGGCACCATCCGTCTCGGCAAACGCACCGATGGCCGCTCGCCCAAGATCAAGGACTTCGTCCCGCTCGCCGGCCTCAACGATCTGGTCTTCACCGGCTGGGATATTTTCGAGGACAACATGTACGCCGCCGCGCGCAACGCCGGCGTGCTCGAGCGCGACCTGCTCGACAAAGTAAAAGGACGGCTCAGCGCCATCACTCCCATGAAGGCCGTCTTCGATCACAACTACGTCAAGAAAATCGACGGGCCGAACGTGAAGAAAGGTAAGAACAAGCTCGACCTGGCCGAGCAGCTTCGGCAGGACATCCGCGACTTCCGCAAGTCGAGCCGCGCCAGCCGCCTGATCACGATCTGGTGCGCTTCGACCGAGACCTTCATTAAGCCCAAGGCCATTCACCAGAGCGTAAAGGCGCTCGAAAAGGCGATGCAAGAGAACGACAAAAACATCGCGCCCTCGATGGTCTATGCTTACGCCTCGTTGATGGAAGGCGTGCCCTTCGCCAACGGCGCGCCGAACCTGACCGTGGACATACCGGCGATGCACGAACTCGCGCGCGCGCGCGAAGTTCCCATCTGCGGCAAGGATTACAAGACCGGCCAGACTTTGCTGAAGACCGTGCTCGCCCCCGCCTTCAAGGCGCGCCTGCTCGGCCTCAGCGGATGGTACTCGACCAATATCCTCGGCAATCGCGACGGCGAAGTGCTCGACGATCCCGGCTCTTTCAAGACCAAGGAGGAATCAAAGCTCGGCGCGCTAGAACACATTCTGCAGCCGGCTTTATATCCCGAGCTCTACGGCAACATCTTCCATAAAGTCCGCATCAACTATTACCCGCCCCGCGGCGACAACAAAGAAGGCTGGGACAACATAGACATCTTCGGATGGCTCGGCTATCCGATGCAGATCAAAGTGGACTTCCTGTGCCGCGATTCGATCCTGGCCGCGCCCATCGTCCTCGATCTCGTGCTCTTCCTTGATCTGGCGCAGCGCACGCCCGAACTCCGCCGCCTCGGAATTCAAGAATGGCTGAGCTTCTACTTCAAATCGCCGATGACCGCGCCCGGCCTCTATCCCGAGCACGATCTCTTCATCCAGCTCATGAAGCTGAAGAACACTCTGCGCCACCTGAAAGGCGAAGAACTGATCACCCATCTGGGGCTGGAGTACTACGATTAGCATGTGTGGGGCGGGCAATCTCGTCCGCTCCTGGGCCGACTGCAGGGGACATGACAGCAGTTATTCAGCGACCTGAGGGCTTGCGCAACTTGTCCAGTGCGAGCGAGCACACGACCATTAGGGTAGAACCCACACCCACCGCAATCGCGAATTGCCAACCCGAGCCTAGTGAGCTGTGATGAGCGAGCCAGCCATCGGTCGCCAACGCGCTAACAATCGGAACCGCAAAGAAGATCAGCCGGTCCCACCACGGCCTCTTTGAGGCATCCAGTTTGTACGCCTCCTTACCGGGGACATAACCTTCGCGAAATTGATCCTTCAACTCCATCTGGAATAGATGATAACAAGCTTGGTCGTCTTCAAGTACAAGAGATTTCATCTCCTAGCGTCGAAGGGACGGCGCTAGGCCAAGTCCAGAGCCATCTTCAGCGCGACGTTGAGTTCCGCAATCTTGGTTCTGGGCATTGAACCGATGTATTGCGTGAGGTCGGTCTTTCTCAGACTGACCAGATTGTCACACATGATCCAGCTTGGGTGTTTGAGTCCTTCGGCCGGTCCAACGGCGACCTGGGTCGAAAGGCCCTCCCCGGTCGTAAAGACCGGGGCGCAGATCACAGTGGAGAAGCGGGATTCGATGAGCACCTGGCGGCTCACAACAACGAATACCCGATGAGACTTCGGATCGTCGTGCGGCTTGTGCACCCGGTACAGGTCTCCGCGTTTCACGCTGGTTCGCTCCTCTTTCGCTCGCAGGGACACCTTTAGACGGAGTGTGAGTCCTCCGCCACTTGATAGTCGAGTACGTCGTCCGCCTCGGCATTTAGCCGCTCCGCTGCCTGGTTGATTCGCTCCAAATCACGTGCATTAGCCTGCGCCCGCACCCGCTCCCGCAAATACCGCCGCAACACCCGCTCGATAAATGCGGAGCGCGAACAACGGGATCCGGCCAGCCGGTCGATCCCGGTCAGAAGCTCGCGCGAAAGTGTGATGGAAGTCTTCTCTTTCATACTACCATTATACCATGATCGCGCCTACCCGTCTATCTCATAGGCCTTCTTCAGCCACCGCGTCACCTCTTCGTCAATGTCGGCCTTTGTCCTGACCTCGATCCGCCGCGTGATGCGGTCTTTCTTCTCATACCCGCCGGTATCAATCAAACGCTTGGGCGTTTTCATGTTCCCAAGCGCCAACCCGAGATCGATTCGCGTATTCGTCGCCGCTTTGATCTGCGCGAACACGTGATCGCGGTACAACGGCACCATCGTTTTGCACGGACAAGCCTTTACATCGCTGCCGAGCGAGAACCCCAGTTCCAGCAGTTGCTCATACAGCGGGCGCAACGCCGCGCGCGGGCCGGAATACTGCGCTTCCACCCATTCCGCCGCCGTCTTCAAATAAACCTCCGGCGAATCTTCCTCCAAGCCTTGGCCTTCGAGCCGCTCGGCAATCCACGCCGCAGAAATTGACCCCAGCTTGTGTTCTTTCTTCAACCACTCGCGGCGTTCTTTCTCGGTTGGCGGCCCGGATTTTTTAGTCAGAGCGATCCATTCTTCAAGCGTCCGCCCGGTTTTCCCCGGCAGCTCCTTGATCCACTTCTGCACCATGGCCACGCCAGGATGAACGCTATACCGGCCAACGGTTTTCTTGCTGGGAGACGATTTCGCGGAAGCCTTGGTTGTGAGAGCCACGCATACCTCCTGGGCGCTTGCCAATTTGCACGCGATGATACACAGTTCCGCCGCCCCAACGCGATAAAATCTTTCGATGGCTGGCAAAGAACACAAAGCTGGACACGACACCCGCTACGTACAACTGCAGAAAAATTACTGCTTCGCCTGCGGCACAAGCAACCCCAACGGCATGAGGCTGCGCTTCACCTACGACGAGGAGCGCGCCCGCTTCGTCTGCCGCTTCCGCCTGAGCAAGCGCTATACCGGCCCTCCCGGACACTGCCACGGCGGCATCATCGCCACCATCCTCGACGAAGCCATGGGCAAGGTGAATAAACTGCGTCACGTGGTTGCCGTCACCTCCAAGATCACGGTGAACTACCTGAAGCCCGTGCCGTTGCAACAGCCGCTGCGCGTCGAATCGCGCGAGGCGAGCGTGAAGGGCCGCAAGCATATCAACCGTGCCGAAATCCTGAACGAAAAAGGCGAAGTGCTGGCCCGCAGCGAGGGCTTGTTCATCGCCATCGATCCCCACCGCATGTTCGGCCGATTTGTGGAGCGCTAATGCTAGCCCAAGAGACGCTCGTGTAGCGACAGCCGCCCTCGGCTGTCCAAGCCGAGCGCAGCTCGGCAGCCGCTGCGGCCCGAGCAACTCTGCGCTTGCTATGCCTTGCCGCTGCCGGAGGTACCGCGAATCGCCAACGGGCTGTAAAATGAACTACAGAAAGAGAGTAGCCCCATGTCGCAGAACAATGGACACACCACCACCAGCCTCCGCCTCAAGACCGGCCTCGCCGAAATGCTCAAGGGCGGCGTCATCATGGACGTCACCACCGCCAAACAAGCCGAGATCGCCCAGCGCGCCGGAGCCGTCGCCGTCATGGCCCTCGAGCGCGTCCCCGCCCAGATCCGCGCCGAAGGCGGTGTCGCCCGCATGGCCTCGCCGAAAATCATTCGCGAAATCATGGCCGCCGTCGATGTTCCCGTCATGGCCAAGTGCCGCATCGGCCATTTCGCCGAAGCGCAAATCTTGCAGGAATTGGGCGTCGATTACATCGACGAGTCCGAAGTTCTCACCCCCGCCGACGAAGCCCATCACGTCGATAAGCAAGCCTTTAGCGTGCCCTTCGTCTGTGGCGCGCGCAATCTGGGCGAAGCCCTGCGCCGCATCGCCGAAGGCGCGGCCCTGATCCGCACCAAGGGCGAGGCTGGCACCGGAGACGTAGTCCACGCCGTCCGCCACATTCGCCAGATCGTCATGGAGATGAAGATCCTCACCGTGCTCGGCGAAGAAGAACTCTACGCCAAAGCCAAAGAACACGGAGCGCCCTACGAACTGGTGAAGATGGTGGCCCGCGACGGCAAGCTCCCCGTCCCCAATTTCTCCGCCGGAGGAATCGCCACTCCAGCGGATGCATCGCTCGTAATGCAGCTCGGAGCCGAAGCGGTGTTCGTCGGCTCGGGCATCTTCATGAAGAACTCGACCGAATTCGCCGACCCAGCGGAAGCCGAGAAGCGCGCGAAAGCCATCGTCCAGGCAGCAACGCACTTCAAAGACCCTAAAGTATTGCTTGAAGTCAGCGAAGATTTAGCAGGAGCGATGAAGGGCCTGGCCGTATCCACGCTAGACGAGTCGCAGTTGCTGCAAACGCGCGGCTGGTAGGAGTAAAGACTATGAAGCGTGTACTTGTATCCTTGACAGTCGGCCTGATACTTGGCGGTTTTGGGGGCTGGTACGCCGGATACCGTGCTGCCGATAAGGACTGGGAGAAACGGGCGATTACGGGTGTTGCCGTGGATTGCTATGACGCACAGGGCCGTCTTGTCCCAGATACGTGGGGTGAGAAATTTGGTGGGGTGCAGTTGAGTTGCGCATCCGGCCAGACCGCGCGAGTTCATCAAGCCAAACCCAAACCGTGACCGTCGCTGTGAGCAACACGATCTATAACACGATTTGCACAATAAGCGCTGTCCCCGCCGTCCTTCTCCGCACCTTCGAGAAGGAAGACTACGCTCGTCAATTCCTGGCAGGAAACATACGATTCGGACTTTTGCAACATTATCAAGAAATAGAGGACTGTCGCGGAGACGAGACTGAGGGGAGAGCCTCCATACAATGGGACCTGGAGAGTGAGAACTCCAACCTTCACAATGTTACGTACACCGGCACATCCTTGAACCTTTACTACGTTTTGTGCACGTCGCATTCAGGAGTGTGCAAGAAGCACCTCGCTAAGTTTGGCTCATTCGTTGTAGAGATAAATCAACCGCTGAAGTTGCTGAAGAGAATCTGCGACGCATGGAGAAACGACAATCGATCGTCCTCCGACGCGTTTATCACACCGGTTCTCTACAACAAAAACGGCTTAGTACCGCCGCCGCCCTATTTCATCGCACCACCGAGCCTGGTATATGCTCAAAAGCCAGCCTCGTACTCCCACGAAGCGGAGTATAGGTATGTGCTCTGCTGCAAAGTAGGAACGCCGGAAGATCCCTTTCTGACGCTGAGGTTGGGACACTGCTACGATATCTGTTCTCTCATTTCACTGACCTAATCAGGCGGGTGCCCCTCGATAAGAGGGAAGGCTCTGTCAAGGGCAAACTTCTCCTGGGCGGTGTTTTTGCACCGTTTGCTTCGCCAGAGAGGTTGAGGACCAAGGCTCTGGAAATCTCACGCAAATCACATTCCGGTGGAAGATCGTTCCACCAACCATCGATTCGGCCCCAACATCGACCATGATTCTTCTATGCGAACATCCCGTCGTCGCCGGGCCGGTGCGAAAGTGGAAAACGGTTTGTGTTTTCCAAGGCGCGCCTTTTGCGCCGTCTTTGGCACGGGCCCTTCTCGG
>JBEKQG010000035.1:0-23211 GCA_049519955.1 Terriglobales bacterium | reverse complement strand
GGCTTGCGCGTAAGGGTCAAGATCGTTATTCAGCGGGTTGTAACGGACGTCGCCATCCAGCGAGACTTCAACGTAGTCCTGTTCCCGCTCGCATTCCGTAAGAACTGTCTGCAGTTGCCGGCAGAGGTCGCCTTTCACTTCCAAAACGATGCCAGAGAGTTTGTATTCCGGGTCGCCCGCGCGGTAGGCAAAGAGCTGCCGCATGGCCGGGAGGATCAGGGCCTGGGTTTTGCCGGAACCGATTGCGCCGATGACGGCCACGCCGGTGTAGAGGCCGCGCTCGGGTAAGATCAGCCAGTGCGGAGCAGGCGACGGTTCCGGCTCGAACTGCTTGTGGACTTCGCCGACGACCAGAAACAGGTCCCGCCGCGCGCGCGGATTGGGAAAGTTCGGAAGACAGCCAGCGTGCAGGTCGGCGTCCGGTCCGTAGAAATGGACGTAGGCGAGTGAGAAGAGAATGGAACTGACGAGGAACGGGGTAGTGTACAGGAACAGTGCATAGCTCCAAGTCAGGCCTTGATAGATGACGGGCCGCTCGATAGCGATCAGCCGCAGCAGAGGATCGGCCTCGCGAATGGGACAGAAGCCCTGGAGCACGAGGCCGCAGGCCCCGCTCAGTCCTAAGGAAAGCGGCAAACGGTGCTCGATCAGTTCTCGGATTAGTTTTCGACTATGCTCCATCATGTGCATCTTTTCCGATGTCTCCTATGGATGCTTTGGTGTGGGGGTTGCCGGTGCAACGGACTTAACCGGTGGCTCGGCTGCCGATCTGGATGCGACCGGGATGGAATCGGTCCCAATGGTGGTCTGAGTGGATGTGCTTTCTGAGTCCGCTTTGTACCTCTGGAAGCCCTCCGACTGTGCGAGCGCGAACCGCAGAAGCTCGTTGACGACATACTTCCGTTCGTTATTCGACCATTGACACATGCGGTCGATATCGGTTGCGATGGATTCCTCGATGTTGGTCTTTAACGTCACCCAGTTGATCTTGCTCGCTCCGTGTTCGATTCTTAGCTTGCTCATGTGCTGCTCCTTCTCTGTTTCCTGATTCCGTGTGTGTTCACGGATGGTCACACGTTTGCCCAGAGTTAGTACCTAATATGGACTTCCTTGGTTATAGTTATGTCCTTAGTTAGTCCAGGACTTGATCTAACAACGGTCCGGGGGCGGGAGCGACCAGCGGCAGCGGCAGCCCGTGAGGGCGGGGTCGCTCCTGCCCCGGTCTTACACTGGTAGTAACCTCCTTGGATTTGTAGTTGATTCATGGTCAAGCACTTACTCCGGTTGGGACAGACCCGGCAGCTGACCGTCTCACAGACCCCCGAGGGTCATTTCGCAGGAGTTGTGGATAGCTGAAGTGAAACAGGAGCCGCGTGAAACGCGCGCGCAACGGAAGCGAGCTGGCAGGCCAGTCTTGCTTAGAATGTGAGGCAAACCCTTCCTGCCGCTGCTGGCGATGCTCGATCGAGGGTTCAAAAGTCTTGCGAAAAGCTCCCTCGGCGGTTGGAAAGTTCATACTGGAAGTGGCCGTATAGATCACCTCAAAGGCGCGCACGGTAAGCATCAGAGGTCCCAGGTCCGTTAAGAAGCGCGAGAACTTACTCATCGACAGCAGCCCCTCATCGAGGAAGGCAAACCGGACAGCCGATGTGGTGGGTTGGGTGTAATCCAGAACCGAAATTGGGAAGTTCGACAAGAAAGGATAGAGCTGTCCGTGGCTGCCGGCGATGACAGTCGAGGGAACTCCACGAAGGTCGAGAAAGAAGTCGAGTTTGTCCTGCGGGGTTTCGAGAAAATGTTCGCTCCGATTTTCGAGAACATAGTCGAGCGCCATCAGGCGCGTACGAATCTCGTGGTCACCTTTGCGATGGCGGTTTTGCGACTCTTCGTTGCGGAACAGCCGGTAGATCGGTTTGGCAAAAAGGTGATAGACGTACCTTCCCTGGCCGTAGTCGAGGATTTCGATGTGTCCGGCCACCCGCGCTTTGTCGATGAAGCGCTGGGCAATCCAGCCCTTCTTGCGTTCGATGAAGCGATTGAACTGTCGTCGGAGGAAATAGCCGGAGTGCACGGCGACGAGATAAAGGAAGGAAGCCTCGCGCTCGGTGTAGCCGAGTGATTCAAGGGCAACGATAGGGTCGATAGTCATGGTCACAACTCCAGAATGTGGTCGAGCAGATGATGTTCGTTTTCCACCTTGGCGGTGAGGGTGGCACGGTCGGCGCCGGAGGCGTAGAGATGGAAACCGGCCTGGGCTTTGCTGCGTAGATGGCCGGGGCGATACGCCGCAGTCAGAACTTCAATGTCCTGGTGCCCGGAACGCGAGCCCTGGTCTATGTCCTGATCGCCCTTGCGGGCGAGGTCGTAGTCGATGCGGGCATCGGGAATCTGAATGCCGTTGTTGACGAACGGAAGATCAAATTGCTGGGCGACCTGCTGTTTGATCTCGTTCATGTCGCGCTTCGGGTCGGCCTTGCGCTCGGCGTAGATGGCTTTCTGAATCTGCGCCTTCAGCTCGAAGTCGAGCCGCACGCGAAGATTGGCGCCGCCGCTTTCTTCAATGTGCTGGGCTTCCTTTCGGTAGGCGCTGTAAATCTGAGTGTCATGCTCGACCTCGCGCGGTTTCACCAGGCCCGAGTAGAGCTTTTGGTCTTGGGGAAGTCCGGCCCGCTCGCGCACAAGATTGCGGCCCGCCTTGGTCAGGGTCACGACCTCCAAACGTTCAACGCGTCCGCCACGTCCATCGCGGCGGGCGTTGACGGCATTGGTTTCAATGAGGCCGCGTTGGCGTAAGAAGGCGAGGTCGCGATCCATCCGGGACGTGCGGTTCTGGTAGATGGTTTCGGCAAGATCACGCGTGGCAATCACGCGGAACCTGCCAACTTCGGCGAGAACCTTCTTCTCTTCCTCGCGGAGTGCAAGGTCAACGGCTTCGAGCGGCAAGTCTTGCCGCCGTGGACGATGGTCGAGAGTGCGATCCAAAGACACAGAACGATCTCGCACTTTCCGTGGCGGATCGGACTGGACGCGAGGGTGTCTCCGGGGCGGGGGGATTTCTGGGCCACGATTTTCCGCCGCTCTTTCGGCCAGTTTCTCCCTGCGCCGTTCGAGCGGGCTAAGTTCGAGCGGCGTTTCATCCGGTTGACGAGGACTCGGCAGATTGTGAGGAAGATCGAATCGCATTATTGCTCCTCGCTTTGCGGCGCATCGGAGCCGAATTCGAGAGTGGTCTGCCGGTCGGCATTCGCCCGAGTCTCTTTCTGGGAAGAGCTTTGCGGGGCGATCTCCGCAGTTTCTGGCGCTGCCGCCGCCGCCTCTTCATTTTTCTTTTCGCCGTAGACGATGTCGGTGCGCTGGCCATGGATGAAGCGGACTTCGTATTCGGAAACGTCGCCGAAAGCTTCCAACTCGCGTTGAAAGGCTGCTCGCGCCCTGCGCACGCGAGCGGCAAGGTCGTCGGAATCGTCGTAGTATCGTTCGCGGTCACCGTTGGAAGGGGATCGATGCGGTTTCTCGTGGTCCATAAAATTGGTTCTCCATTTCATTCGTCTCTGAATTGTTCGGTGATCTCTTCGGAGAGTTCGTTGTGTCCACTATGAATCTCCTGGTCGAGATGTTTGAGTTTGCGGCCCGTATCGCGGAGGAAGAACTTGCGTTCGACCCAGATGGCAAGGCCAAGTATGTTGGCGAACAACACTGCACAGTAGGCAGCAATCGCGCCGAGGTATTGATGTACAATGAGACTGCGCCACGGAGTAAGGAAGCGCAGCTCACCGCCGAGCCAGATGCCGAGCGCGAGAAAGATCAAGGTGGCGACGAAGACGGCGTTGGCGAACATTGAAGATCCATTCCGCCGCAACCAGCGCGGCAACTGACATGAACAACAGCGGAGAGACCCGAGTCTCCCCGCTGCGTCATGTCACGCTCCCAGGGAGGGCGAGCCGCTCACGCGGCATCGTCCTCGCGGATGGTCCCGGACTCGGCGTGCCTGGCTCGTTCGAGCTTGCGAACGAGGTTGGCGCGCACTTCCCAACTGCGGCGCTTGCTGGATTGCTTCTTGCCATCGCTCGTCTCAGCGTCATATTCGGAGCTGCGCAACTCGCCTTCGATCTCGGCATAGTCGCCTTTCCGCAGTTCGCTTGCGTGCTTGGCGGCGGTGCCGAAGCTGACGATGCGGTGCCAATCGGTGCGTGATATCCATTCGCCCGACTGCTTGTCCTTGTAGCTGGACTTGGTGGCGAGCGAGAAGACGATGAACGTGTTGCCGCTGGTGGTTGTCTTGGTTTCGGCGTTCTTGCCAATGAAACCTCTGAGGCGGATGTCGTTTAGGTAAAGAGCCATTTTTATTTCCTCCGTATCTGTTTTTGCCCGGATGTCACTCGGGACACCCATGCGCGAAGCGACGCGAAGGGCCCTGCTCCCAAGGGCCAGCGGCGCTTTTTGGGAAGGAACCGCAAGAAATCCCGCCCGCCAGGGCCAAGGCCGCGCGTACCGTGCGCGGGGGATTTGTTGTGGAAGGAACCGGAAAAGCAGAGCCGCGCAGTTCCCGCAGGGCGCAGGAAAAGCACCGAGCGGGTGACTGAGGGAAAGCAGGGCGGAAACGCGGAGGGATGGCGCTTACTAGAAACACCCGCATCGAAGGCCGTGGAGTTGAGGGACGCGCGAGGCAACCGCCACCGGCCAAACGGGAGTTTCGAGCTGCCACCTATCGTCAACAACACACATAGGGCACAGGATTCGCGTACTAGTGGGCAGCGCTGTGCTATCGCACTCTGCATGGCGGAAAAATGCAGGAAAGGCGCAAGCTGCCAGTTCACCGATGGCATGGCGAGAAGAAATTCCAGCCGCTGTGTTGGATGTGCGCCGCCCATGTCGTCAGTTGCCGAATGCCTGGTCTTCGTGGACGTAGCTGATAACAAGGCCGAGCGGATTCGACAGCAGCATCTCGTTGGGCACGTCTTCGCGGAAGCTATAGACGACGTTGGCCGTCCAGCGTTCACGGCGCTGTTCTTCTTGATCGCCAATGGAACGGAAGACCTTGTCGAACTCGACGTGGGCGCGATACGGCGCTTGGCGGGTGTCTTCAAGGACGATAGCCTTGATCTCGATGTCCACGTTTGGCTGACTGGGGTCGAGCAGGAAGGCATCGAGCGTGTTGGCCTTGCGCACTTGTGCCAGCGTGGCGCTCTGCAGGTCGTTCGAGAAAAAGTTCAACGACTCGGCGAAGTCCCGGTGCAGGGTGGAACGATTGCGCCCGTAGTAGAGAGCAGTCCAGCGGGACAAGTAATACTTGCTGACCCGTTCGATGGGGATTGAGTGGAAGTCGTCATAGCGCATGATCTCTCCGCGCCCGGAGTCGGTCACCGAGATGATGAGTGGCTTGAGCTGCAAGGCCGCAGTCTGTGCCCTATATAGAAGATAGAGCGAAACCGCTGAGACGGCGGCCAGCACAAGGATTGCGACTTTTAAGTAAGTGTTGGTCACGACCGGTTCGGCATAGAGTTCGAGAAACTTCCGGCCGGCTTCGGTGACCGGACCCGCATTTTGTGTTTTTGGCATGGTTGTTATCGCAGTCCTTTATCCAAGTTCGTTACCCCAAGGGATTAACCCAGGAACCAGAGCGTCCTCCGAAAATCGAGGCTGTCAGCTCCGGGATTTTGATCAGCCCGTAAATGCAGACGAACAACGTCACGATCAGCGCGGGCAGAATCGTGAAAGCATTCGAGATCGAGAGCGGGCCGATCACGGCGAGCATGCCGAGCAGGACTTTGGAGAAGATGAAAATGAAGGCCGCGGCCACGACTTGATAGAAGCTGAAACCGAGAAACGCCTTGAGCCAGCCCCAGAAGAGCCAGTCCATCTTGGGCACGATGAAGAATGGAATGAAGATCGGTCCCAGCAACACGCAGACGGCGGAAGCGACATAGCCGTAGGCAATGATGGCGAAGGCCACCGCCTGCATGGCCGCCAGCGCAATGATAATGACGACGAAGGTGAGCGACTCATAGAAACTGAAGACGCCCGGCGGGCTGCCAAGCTGCTCTTCGGCATTCACCACGGCATCGGCGATCTGCTGCGTCTGGTCGGATTCGATCTGTCCCGAGAGTTGCAACGCCTCCTGGGTAATCAGGTCGCTGAAGCTGTACCCGACGCCCGGAATGGGCGTCGAGTAATAGGTCAGCATTCCCAGGCCAAACGCGATCAGCAAGATCAGGTCGGCGAACTTGGCGAAGTTGAAGCCGCCATGTCCGTGGGCGGCGGACAAGGCGGCCTTTACGCCAAACCAGACGATCAGGATCACCGCCAAGCCGCGAAACATATTCAGTCCCATCGACTGCATGGCAGCGCTCTTGGTGGTGAGCAACTGGGAGATGGCTTGGCCAAGAAATGTGAACGGGTTCTGATTCATCGTTAACCTTTCCTGTTACCTATTCGTGCTCAGCGAAATCGACTGGATGGAATTGCTCACCCCGCTCGTCGTTTGCTGCATGGTGTTTGGAAAGTTCTGTTGGAAGTAAATGGCCTGATTGATGGCGCGGTTCTGGGCGTCGATCTGCTGCTTCTCGGCGATGAGTTGCTGCTGCACGGAAGCGGCCAGGAGCTGGTTGGTGTCCTGCTGCGAATGGATCTGGAGCAGCGTGGCCGAATTGATCTTGCCGAGCAGCGCGTTTTGGGTCTGCTGACTGGAATCGGAAGAAAAGGTATCCGATTCGAGGTTCGCGAGCTTGGCGGCGAATGCCTGTGAGTCCGAGCGGATGGTCCCCAGCGTAGCCAGCGTGCCGGTGGTGGTACTTTGCGCCAACTCCGACGTGGCATATTGGTTCGCGATGGTGGCCCGTGTATTCGAATCGAGAGACGAGTAACTACCCGAGGGATAACTCTGGGGCTGCACAAAGGCGGTGCTGTAGCCTTGCGTTGCCTGGGGCAGGCCGCCAAAATTGAGCGCATTCACCAGCGCCGAGGTATTGCCATAGGTGTTCGGCGTCGCCTCAAGACTTTTCCACTGCGCAAAATCCGCCTTATAGCGGGCGGCAAGGTTTTGCGGCATCCGCGACATCTGGAAGGCGAGGTTGTACATGGTGACGATCTGGTTCCGGGTTTGGACGGCAGTCGTAAAGATTTGCCCCTCCTTTAAGAGGTGTTGTTCCCAGTTCTGGAGTTCCGTTCCCCACTTCTGGAGTTGTTGTTCTCCCTGCTCAATTTGTTGCAGGGCGTGGGCGCTCTGGGTCGGGTCGTAGACAATGCCCG
Organism: Terriglobales bacterium; assembly: GCA_049519955.1. Classification (GTDB taxonomy): domain Bacteria; phylum Acidobacteriota; class Terriglobia; order Terriglobales; family Acidobacteriaceae; genus Acidiflorens. Next base: position 15,963 of record JBEKQG010000035.1, on the reverse strand, counting down.
ATCCGAACTGCGCGTATGCGGGTTGACTGCCAAGACTGCCGAATACGGCGACAGTCGAGAGAATGAACAAGCAAAGCCTTACTGATTTCATCGAATTCTCCATTTCCGCCAGCTGCGGCTGGCACGGTTATTGTTGGTTGTCGTGGGACGTGGTTGTTGTAAGTCACGGCTCAGATATTGGGCGGAACCGTGTGGTTTTCGTACGCGGGCAAAAGTAGGTCCTGGGTGAGATAGACCTTGATCCGATGGCCCTCACGGATCGTTATGGTCGGGGGAATATTGATGAAGCGGTCGAGGACATTGGCGCTCTCTTGCGACACGCTGGATGCGACGCCTTGCCGGTACATGTCCGATCCGCTTTGGTTGTAGCCGCCGTTGGTGGTGGCCTCGGCCGCGCCGGAGATGATGCCGAGCGCGATGGAAGTGCCGAAGATCTGCAAATAGTGGTTGTTGATTTTGTCCTTCAGGCCGGTTTCGCCGGCCTGGTCGAGACCGTGAAACTGGTCGAGGTCCACGGTGTAGCCGTCGGGCATCAGCATCCGGTGAAAAACGACGGCCAAGCGTTTCTGCCCGAAGCCGGAGACTTTCTGCACCTCGCCCAAAATGAATGTTCCTTCCGGGATGAGCGCATGTTGGCGGTCCTGGCTGTACACCGGGTTCGTCACCATGAGCTTCACTGGTCCGGCGAACTCACCGTCCAGACGAGTGACCAGCGCGGTGTCAATGGTCGTGCCCTCGAACAGAACGTAAGGCTGGCCCTGGGCAGAGTTGACGTTCACTTCCGGTGCTCGCTTCCTGGCCGTCGAGGCCGATTGAGCCGAACGCGCACCCTGGAGGACAGTGGCGGGGTTCGGCCCAATCGGCTCATCTTCGACGGGACTTGCAGGGGAAGAACGTGCAAAGGAAGAGGTCGCGAGCGGGCCCGGCGGTTCCGTCGAAACCGAGCGGGCCTCTGCGTTGTTGGTGGAAACGAGATTGGAGGCAAAGCGCGCTTTGAAAACCAGCGCACGCTCGGCATCCTTCAGCGGATCGTGGGGCGGCTCGGTTGGCGGCTGCGAGTTGCTGCCGGTGGGCGTGCTCGTCTGTACGGGGCCAGCCGCCGGTGACGCGGGAACCGCGCCAGTAGCAGCTTTTTGGGTTTGTGCCGCCTGCTCGCTCTTCTTTTGTTGCTCGGTCAAGTCGCGCTTCAGCTCTTCGATGCTGCGCTGATTCGCATCCGTCGATACCGCGGGCGAGACGGCGGGCGACGGCTTGGCCGCGGACTTGGCCTGGTTTTTCGAAAACATCACGGCCAGCAGAATCAGCACGGCCAGCCCAACGACGACATAGGTCTGGCTCTGCTTGGGAACGACGCCTTCAGGTTTCTGGCGGCGGTCGCGCAACTCCGGCATTTGGCCGGGTGGCTGCACTTCGTTGGCTTGGGTTTGGACCTGTGTTGTGGAAGTCTGTTTTTCGTCTGTCATCGTTGGCCTCCTACTGCCCCACGCGCTCGAAGCCGAGGTGGTGTTTGCCGATTTCGAGATACCCGTGATCCACGACCTTCGGAACCACGTAAGTCCCATCGTTAAGTTGGAAACTGACAAGGCTGGGTTTGTCGTCCTTCACCTCGTAGATCGAGAACTTTTCCGTGGCCGAGGACTTGATATAGGTGAACTGACCATCGTGATAAATGGCCGCGACGTTGAAAGGCTTTTGGTCGCGATAGCTGTAATCGAACTTCAGGCTTTTCGTGGGGTACTCCGCCCGGAACTGTTCGACGGCCTGCGCGGCGCGTGCCTGGGCCGCTTGCGACTGCACTTCGGCCGCCGCAACTTCCGCTGCGGGAACAAACTTCGTTGCGCCGTTCGCGGCGGAAATGGCCGATGTGTCCGACGGCTCGATCACGATCTTGAGATCGGGATCGCCGTCTCGCACTTCATCCAGCGTGAACGAATAGACGCTGCCCTTGTCGGTGATCAGGTTCAGGTTGGAATGAATGTCAACCTTCGCCGGGTGCAGAAAGCAATCGCTGCCCACGGCATCGATGATCCAGAAGTCTTTGTCGCCGGTGGCAACTTCTAAAATCTTTTCCGCCGGCGGAAGCTGAATCAGGGTTGTGTAGCGCATCTTGGCCCGTACGGCGACAATGTCGTTCGCGTGGTACTTGACCACGCGGGCGGTTTGCTGGGCCATGCAGGTTGCAACTGTCAGGACAAGCGCAGCGAAACTGAGGAACGGGTGTCTCATCTCATCTCCTTAATTATTGGTTGGGGTGTGGATGGTCGTAGGCCAGACGCAGCAATCCCTGTTCTGGCCCGTAGCGGGCGAAATATTCTTGTTTACGTAAGTTGTCGCGGGCGTTGTTGGTCGCCACCCAATAGCTGAGCGCATCGACTTCCAGGCACAGCTTTTTCGTAACATTCGGCTGGATCAGCAGCAGATCGCGCTTGGGCACCAGGCTTTCCAGTAACTCAAGCTGGGTATCGTTCAACTGGAAGATTTCGGCGTACAGCTTGCGGTCGATGTTCGGATTCGACAGAAAGATCTTCGTCGGGCACGACTCGTTGACGACGTGCAGCATCTCCGAGGCCATGAGTTCCACGACCGACTGCGTGGCCAGAATCATGGCGGCATTTTTCTTGCGCCAGGTCTTCTCGGCTCGCGTGATCCAATCGCGGATGGTGCGGTTCTTCAGGAAGATCCAGGCCTCGTCAATGACAAACGCCTTAAAGGTCGCCGCGTTTTCGGGCCGTTCGATTTCAGACGAAGCGCGCTGCAACACATAGAACAGCAGCGGCTCCAGGATGTCGGGGTAGTCCGACCAACCATCAAAGTTGAAGGTCTGAAAGCGCGAGAACGTCAGCGTATCTTGCGGGTTGTCGAACAGATACCCGAACTGCCCGGCTTGCGTCCATCGATGCAACCGCTCTCCGAGCGGCCCCAGGATCGAAGCAAAGTTCGACAGCGTGCGAATCTCCAGCGGCAGTTTGTAAGTACGTTCGAGGGCGGCGAACAGTGCCTTCTCGTCCTCGGGCGTCAACTCATAGCGTCCATTGGCCTCGATCAGGACTCGCGTAAGCAGATACAGGAAATTCAGGTTCTCGTGCGTCGGTTCCAATGAGAACGGGTTGATGGTGAAGCCGGGGTTCTTCAACCCGACGTTGAGATACGTCCCGCCGAAACCGCGAGTCAGCGTCTCGTAGCTTCCACCCAGGTCGAAGATGAAGGTCAGCGGCTGGTATTTCTGCAACGACTGAATCAGGAAGTTCAGCGTAAAACTTTTGCCCGATCCGGTCGCCCCGAGCAGCAAGGTATGCGCCACGTCGCCGCTATGCAGATTCAGGTAATACGGCGTGTCGTGCATCGTTTCGAGCACCGCGAGATACTCCCGCTCCAGATGCGAGTTCCACTGCTTGCCGGAATCGACCGTAAACAGAAACGAAAGGTCGGCCAGATTGGAGTTCAGCGCCCACTGGCGGCGCAGATTAAACTGCCGGTTGCCCGGAACCGTGGCAAAGAAGGCGTTCAGCAGGTTGTAGCGTTCTTCGTACAACAGGCCATCGTGGGTCGTGAAGAGCTTCTGGAACTCGGGCATGGCGTGCTCCACCTTGAGGCGGTCTTCGTCGTAGACAACAACCGTCAGCGTGAACTCGCCAAAAGACTTGCCTTCCATGCCAAGCGCCGTCAGCGCCTCCCCCAACTCGGCTACGGCGGCTTCCTTCGAGTCATCCACCAACTCGTCGCGGGGGCCGGCGTTCTGGTGATCCTGCAGGTTCGACACAAAACTGGTCTTCGAGTTGTGGTAATGGCGGCGGCGGTTGTTGATCTCCTTGCGGGCTGCCGCGTTATCGACGGAATGCCACTCGCTCACGACATGGAAGTTGGCCGGAATGTCGAGGAGTCCATTGAGGATCAACGGATGGGTCTCGCTCGGCAACTCCTTCAGCGTTAGGACCCGAACATAGTCGTCGTCTAGCCGCAAATGTCCGCGATGGGCTTCCAACTCCGAATCGCACAACTGCCAATCGAGATATCGCGTGTCGTACAGGCGTGCATCTTGAATTTTGGAGGGGCGGAAATTGACGAGACGCCGGACAAGCCGGAAGGTCTTCTCCGCCCCTAGCAGCTCGACCGCCATCAGGTCGCTTAGCTGCCCACTTAAACTCTGCACCTTTTGTTGCAACCGCAGCCGGTCGCGTTCGATTTGTTCGTACAGCAAAGTCCGCTGCCGGTTCCCGGCAACGAGCGCCTTCAACTGCTGGATCGAACCCTGCGGATCGCGCGGAAACCCGGAGAGGGCGTGCCCGAGACCAGTCTTTGTTCCTGCATAACTGCCATCGACCATCACCACCCAGAAGATCTCGATGCTGTACAGCCGGTCGGCTTTTGATCCCAGGAACTCCGCGCGCTGCTCTATCGCCGCGCGGACCAGCGGATTGTCATACTTCTCAAATAGGATTTCGGGCCGGTTGCGCTTGAAGAGAATCTGATACAGACGTGTCTTGTCGTCCAGGATGCGGAAGGCTGCTTCCAGACGTTTGACGGCGTAGTCCCGTCCAGCGTGGTCCAGGCTCTCGTAATCCATGCCGCCGATCTTGAGCGCCGCGCCTAGGTCGCCCGACTTGGTCAGAAACACGTGCTCGTCCCAGAAGCCATACAGGTTTATATGTGCCTGCAACGATCCGGCTTCCTTCCAGTCCTTCGTGATCTCGCTAACCTTGAACATCGCGCCTCGCAATCCGGATCTCCGTCGGCTGCCACTTCATTGGGTCGTAACGCCTGCGGAATTTGGTGGAATTCAGCAACACCCGCAGAATCTCCACGTCGTACTTGGTCGCCCGCCGCGCGGCGATCACGCCCACCACAAACAGCACGATTCCTCCCACCAGCGAGTGCATGAGCGAGAAGATCGCGCCGCCCGAGATCAAGGCGACGAAGAACAACCGCCGCTCCGCCCCCAGCACGGTCAGCGGGCGGTTCATCGCCTTGAACGCCTTGTTTTGCCGATGCTCCTGCCGCGAACCGCCCGCCATTACGCACCACCTCCTTTCCGCCACGTTCGTTTAACTGGGAAACAACCACGACATGAAGTTGACCGCGCCGATGGCCATGCCTACGCCGAAAACAATTCCGGCCAGCATCCGCTTCGATTGGCCCTCGCCATAGGCGAACATCAGTCCGCCGATGACAATGGCCACGAGCGAAAGTCCGGTGGCAATGGTGCCGGTAAATGAAGTCTTGAGGACATTGACGGCGTTCTCCCAGGGAGAAGTGCCCGTCTGGGCATAGGCCGGCGCGGCCAGCAGGGTTAAACAGGCAGCGGGCGCGAAATTACGCAGGCGTGTGCGAAAAAGATGGAATCTGGTTTGTGAGACGTTATCTGGCTGCATGAATCTGGGTCCTCCGTGGTTTGGGCAGCGCTTTCGGCTGCGTCACTTCGGAGACCCTAATTCAGAAACAGGAAAGCGATTTATGCTTTTTTGAACACATCTATGCAGTTTTGATATCAATGAACGGTCACTTCCGATCCGGGCGAAGCAACTGGGCGCGGAAGCGCCAGACCGTCGGGCGGGATAAAGGAAGCCTCCTGCGATAGCAGGACACCCTGAAAGGGCGGGTCACGGGCTGGGGCGCAGCAATTCGCGTGAGTGACGCGATCCTTGCATTATTCCTATAGTCATTATATTATGACTATATTGTTGGCGTCGGGAGGTGCGGTTGTGAAGGAAATGGCAGCTGGTACATTCAAGGCGCAATGCCTATCGATCATGGATCAGGTTCTCCAAAGCGGGGAACCCGTCTTGATCACCAAACACGGCAAACCCGTGGCCAAGCTGGTTCCCGCCGAAAAACAGGCCGATGATATTTTCGGTTATATGGCGGGCAAGGTGAAGATCGTAGGCGATATCGTGGGGCCGGTCACGCCGCTGGAAGACTGGGAGTGCAAATGATCCTTCTCGACACCCACGTCCTGATCTGGATGGCGAGCGACCCAAAGCGGCTGTCGAAGAAGGCACGCGAGGCCATCCGGGACGCAAGGCAAGAGACGGGGATTGCCGTCGCCACAATCACCCTTTGGGAGTTGGCTTGGTTGGCGGAGAATCGCCGCATTCAGGTTTCGGGCAGTGTGGAGTCGTTTGTCTGGGAAACCGTATCGCGGGTCATTGCGAAACCGATGACCCCGGAAATTGCCGCTCTCGCCGTCCAGTTACCGACCGGCTTCCCCAAAGACCCGGCGGACCGGCTGATCGCGGCTACGGCCATTGCCGAAGGCGTGCCACTGGTTACGGCGGATGAGAAAATCCGTCGAGCGAAGGTAGTACAAACCATCTGGTAGGCCGCAATGCGAAGTGGGAAAAAGCAGATCGGGGTTGGGCCGACGCAAGGATGAGAAAACGGCGCCCGGATAGTTGCCGAGCGCCGGAGTAGCCTTGAGCAAGTTATGCTGCGGTCTTCCTTGTGATTTTCTTGGCGGCTTTGTTTTGCTTCGCCTCCAGTTTCGCACGTTTGGCAGTGAACTCCTGCTCCACGGCCTTGCGAACCTTTTCCGTGTCTACACGATGCCGCTTCGCCGTTGTAATCAGCACATCGGGGTCGCTGGTTGGCACCCGATCTGCGGATTCCAGCAAAACGGCTTCGATCAGCAGTTTTGAAAGAACGCCTTCGTTGGACTGTCGCAGCATCCGAGCGATGGCCTGCTGCACCTGCGGGTGCGTGACTTCGCTAGGTGTGCCTTCGACCAACTTGTGCCGCCGCGCCAGTAGTTCCTTTCGCAACGGTTCAAGTTTGTTCAGAAGAGCGTTCGCAACCAGCGCAAGGTCGGCGCGGTCCAGCGGTGCGCCAATGCGCTTGAGCACTTCCGCCAGTGTGCGGTGCCGCACCGTGGCTTCGAGCTTCTGCCGCTCCAACTCTTTACGTCTTTGCGTGCGTTCCTTGGCTACCTGCTCCGGGTTGGGAGCGCGGCGGTCGGCGAAGTGCACCGGGCAGTTCAACTCGGCACAAACTTTTACCCTGCGTCCGCGTTCGGTGCCCTCTACTACAATGGCCTCGCTCATGTGCTTGCATGGTTTCTGATAGGGCGAGAGCGGCTTCTTCGACGACGCAGACTTGGCAGAAAGATTCAAGGTGACATACTGGTTTCGTCCAAGCACTGCGCCGTTTCCGGGCGCTTTCCATTCGGTCGTAATCTGTACCAGTTCAGGTTTCTCGCCAATCTGACGCTCGACATGTTTTGCGAGCTTGGCATGATAGCAGCCACCGTCGGTACAGGCGTCCCTCATGGCTGCATCGAAAAGTAGCGTATTGTGCCCGGTGCGCTTCGGACAGTTGGCACAACCTCCTGCTTCCGGCACAAGCGTTTCGTCGTTCCTATCGAACGGTACGGAATCGAGCGAGAGCAAGATGTTCTGCTCGATCCATAAGATCAGGTCACGGACAGGCCGCAAAATGCGTGTTTCTTTGCCGCTGCTCCATGCCGTCTGAAACGCGGCTTCAAACGCCCGTTGCTGTTCCGGCTGTGGCAGCTTGGCGATTTCGAGCGCATGGCCGACACCGATTTCGTCTGCCAGAAATGCCTCTGCAATGGACAGGTTCAATTCAGTTAGGCGTAACCTCGTAGCTACGTACCCAGCAGTACGCCCAATCTTGGAGCCGATTCGCGCAACGTCATAATGCGCTCCGTCAGCCTCAATTATCGCTTTGTAGGCGAATGCCTCCTCTAAAGGATGCACGCCCTCACGCTGTCCGTTCTCGATTAGCTGGCATTCCAATACTTCAATGTCCGATAGCTCCGCGATCCGCGCCGGGACTTCTTCCAACGCGGCAAGTTTGGCGGCACGCAGCCGACGCGCTCCAGCAATGACCTCGTACTTGTCATCTTTGATCGTGCGGACAAGCAAGGGTTGTAACACGCCATGCACCTTAAAGCTGGCTGCCAGTTCTTCGATGGTTTTGGCATCAAATCGTTTACGGGGGTTCGTAGTGGATTCTTGCAATTGTGCCACAGGTAAGTTGCGATATTCGTCGCTGATGTGAACTGCGGTTTCCATAAATCCTTCTCCTTTTGTCTGAGTGAATAGTCGTGGAAATCATGCGGGCAGACACACGCCGCCTGCCCACGCCGATTTGTGCGAGCGTGTATCAGGCGGCTGGTTGCGTCGTCTCTGGGATATCTGCCGGTGCGGGCAAGTAACTCGCTTCTTGGTTGTCGGGTGCTGTCTCGGTTGCGGACTGCGGTTCCTGCGCTTCCGGTGGGACGGGTTCTTCCATTTCGATTGCCGCCAGAATCACGGCTGAAGTCTGCTGTACCACCTCAAGGCTTTCCATTAATAACTCGGCGTTGCCGTGGTAAAGCTGGATGTAGTCGGCACCCGATGAAGGATTCAGCCCGATGGCCTTGGAGACCACAAAGGCAACGGCTTCCGCCTCGGTCTCGCGCACGGTCTTGGTGGTGGCAGTTCGGCGTTCGGCTTTATGGAGAAGTTCGTGAGCGCACTCATGAACCAAAGCGGCGAACTCTTCGGGTTTCGTTTGGTCGGGAAGCAAGCTGATCTTCCCACCGTAGGAGATGCCCAGCGCGGGTGCGATGCTCGCGTCATACGCCAATTCGATGCCCTGCTCCGCAACAAACTCGCGCAGCCGTTCGAGCAATCCGCCCACTTCGCCTGTGATCTTGCCGAACTCGGGGAGCGGTGCGCCTTCCGTGCTCGACTCGTCCCAGACATATACGCGGCGGAAACCGAGCAAGGCCACTTCATTTGCTTCGTTCTCCGACTCTGTGGCTTTTGTCTGCCGGTGCTTCTTGTGGTCTTTGCCGACCACAGGCGCAAGGATAGCGATTCCCTTCTCTCCCCGCTTGACAAAACGGCCCAACGAGTTCCACGTGCGGATGCCGGCTACGTGCGTGGCGTCGGGCTTTTGGCGGGCGATCAAAAGAACATTGCCGAACGAGTAATTATGGAAACGCGCCATTGCGTTGAGGTAGGCCGTCAGCGTCTCGCTGTGTCCCGCCTCTAACTGCTCGATGAGAAACGTCACGTTGTCGCGGATGAGTTGCAGTGCGGTGGCTGGCTTCCGGTTACTACTGCCGGAAGCCGCATGGACGGCGGCTGAGCCGTCGCGGCTGGTGCTGTTGCTGGTGTTGCGGTTGTTGTTGCTCTGATATTCCATCATTTTTTCCTTTGTCTGCCCGGTGGGGCGTTTTTTTCTTACACCCCGGAGCGAAGCGAAGGAAAAAACGGACCACCGGGAGACAAAGAGGAACGACGGAGGGCGAGGGGGAAGGCCCGAGAGGCGGGCACGGCCAGTGCCAAAGCGGCTTTATCGTTTGGCGCGCCGCCGTGCTGTCCCGAAGGGCCGTCCCGGAGCGAAGCGGAGTGGTCACCCTCGCCCCGCGGAAGTGGAAAATGTCGCGCGGCAGAGCGCAATCCGAGAGGTCGCTTTTGATTTCCGGTGTTATTCGATTTTCAAGAATAGAGCCTCAAACGGAGCCTACTAAGAATTCCGCGCAGGCTTGATGCTGTGTCTTTCCTGCAACAAAGTGTGGCTGTTGATTATTGCCAAAAATGCATAAGTCTGTCCGAAAAAGCATAAATCCAAGCTGTATTCCCGCCTTAAGTTAGACCAATCCGGGCCAGCAGGGGAACTTCCGACCGCGGCGCTCGGCACTGAGGTGCTTCGTGCAAGACTCAATCCCGGCTGCTTCGGCACCCGTTGAACCGTTTGTTGACGCCAAGAAGGCGGCAGAGTTTTTGTGTTTACGCCCACGGCGAGTGTTGGAACTTGCCAGGAAAGGAGCTATTCCCGCTTATCCGTTCGGAGAAGGCCAGCGCCGGGTTTGGCGTTTTCGGTTATCAGAACTGGCTTCCGTTGTGCGTTCACGAACGGTAAACTACACGCGGCTGTCTCCCGCGCCAAGACAGGAGACGACATAGAATGGCGCGGTTTCAACGTGGATGTTTGCGGGTCGAATCCCGCAAGAATGGCGATACTTGGGTGCTGCGCTACTTTGCAACCCGGAAAGCAGACGGCAGGCGGGTCGAGCACACGTTCGCGGTTGGGCTGGTGTGTGACTTTCCTACCGAATCGGCTGCATGGGCTGAAGTAGAACGGCTGCATCTTCACATCAATGAACCAGACTTCAAGGGCCGCGTAAGGTTTGCGGATTTGGCCCAGCACTTCGTCACGCATGAGCTGGGTATGCAGGCCGAAGCGGTGGACCCGAAGTCCCACACAACGATTGCAGGCTACAAGCGAATACTGAAGAACCGCTGCATCGACCGATGGGGCAAACGGGTTGCGCTCAGTCTTGAACCATTGGAAATCGAGCAATGGCTCAAGGCGCTGAAACGGAATGAAGATCTGGAAAACCCCACACTGGACAAGATACGGCGTGTGATGAATCTGGTCTACAAGCACGGGCAACGCTACGGGCTGATTCCTCGTACTCAGGAATCAAACCCAATGCGGTTTGTCCGTTGCAAGACGACCAGCGACTATGAAGCGATGATCCTGACTCCACAGCAGGCATTCAATGTACTGATGCAATTGGCGGAGCCAGAACGTACGTTGACTCTGCTCGCTTCGGCTACCGGGCTCCGAATCTCGGAATGCCTGGGCTTGCAGTGGCAGGATGTAAGCTCTGAGTTGTCGCAGATTCATGTACGCCGTACTTGGACGTGTGGCGAAGTTGGATTGCCGAAGAGCAAGGCGTCGAGAGCGCCGGTACCGCTTCACCCGTTGCTTGCCGAGTTCATGCAGTCGTGGAAGAACACGACTCCGTACTCTCAGCCCGGTGACTGGGTGTTCGCTTCTTTCCGGTGCAAGGGTAAGCAACCGCGTGTGGCCAACATGCTGGTGGAAGATCATCTGCGGCCAGCAGCCGTTGCGGCGGGAGTGTTCAAGGAAGGGGAAAAAGTGCGCTTCGGGTTCCATAACCTGAGGCACAGCTTGGCATCTTTCTTAGTGCGCTCGAAGACCGACCCGAAGACCGTGCAAGCTCTGCTACGGCATTCCGATGTGAAAACGACGCTGCAACTCTATGCTCACAGCATTAGTGCGGACCGCATGGTGGCGCAAGGCCAGGTGCTGGAAGCCATCCTGCAGTCGGGCAGCGCGGCAGTAAATTGAGGTAGTTTGAAAAATCATGGGTGGAACATGGGTGGAGAGGTTTTCGGGGATTCGACGTAAGTCCTTTAGAATGATGGTGGCCAGGGACGGAGTTGAACCGCCGACGCCAGCCTTTTCAGGGCTGCGCTCTACCACCTGAGCTACCTGGCCACTTCTTCTCCGCACATCTCGATCCGCACCGCCGGCAAAACGAGTGCCGTCCGGTGGGGCCGTGCATTGGGCGTTCTCACTGGGCGGGATGCCGCGAAGCAAAACAGCCGACGCTCTGGAACCGTGCGGAACTCTTGAATTATAACAACGCTACGTCCTTCGCTCAAAATCGTCGCGGCGATTTTGAGCGATTCTTTTTTGCGGGTCCTTCGCACATTCATGCCCGCGAAGAAAGCTGGCCGCTGGGTGCGCCATTTATGACCGCCACCGCGCAGCGGTTGGAGCCAAACCAGTACGGGATCTCGCGATAGTCACTCACGTCAAACACGGCTAGGTCGGCGTCTTTGCCCGGTTCCACGCTGCCCTTGCGGTCGGCGATGCGAAGCGCCCATGCTCCGTTGATGGTTGCCGCCGCGATCGCTTCCGCCGGCGACATCTTCATGTGCGTGCAGGCCAGCGACATCGCCATCGGCATGTTGAGCGTGGGCGAGGATCCCGGGTTGTAGTCCGTGGCCAGAGCGACCGCCACGCCGGATTCTATGAACCGGCGCGCGTTGGGATACCTCGATAAGCCGAGAAAATAATTCGCTCCCGGAACAAACGTTGCGACCGTGTCACTCTGGGCGAGAGCTGGCAGGTCGGCGTCGTTCACGTAATCCATGTGATCGAGCGAGGCTGGCCGGTAACGAAGCAGCGGCCCGAGTCGCGTTTCGCTGAGCTGCCCTACATGGGCGCGAACAGTGAGGCCGTGTTTTTCCGCGGCCGCGAAAATCCGCGCCGTATCGCCGGCGCTGAAGGCTCCATGGTCCGTGAACACGTCCACGAACTGCGCAAGTTTCCGCTTCGCAACCGCCGGCATCATTTCGTTGCAGATGAGGTCGACATATTCATTGGAGCGTCCGCGATACTCGGGCGGGACCGCGTGCGCGCCAAGAAAAGTGGGGATCACGGTTCCTGGCCACCGGCGAGCTGCCGCTCGGATGGCTTCGAGCGATTTCAATTCAGATTCAAGGCTCAGGCCGTAGCCCGACTTGGCCTCGACAGTGGTCGTTCCGTGACGCGCCAAATCCGCCAGCACCGCGGAGACCTTCTGTGCCAGCGCAACTTTGCTGGCCTTCCGCACGCCGCCGATGCTGGAGCGAATCCCTCCGCCCGCCTCGGCAATCTCCTCGTAGTTGGCGCCCGAAATCCGCTTCTCAAAATCCACCAGCCGCGGATGTGTGAATACCGGGTGAGTATGCGAATCGACGAAGCCGGGCAAAACCACGCGTCCGCCGCAGTCGATCTCGGCGATCTTCTTGCGGTTCCTCTTGAGCCATGGATCGCGAAGAGCGTCCTTCGTCTTGCCGAACGAAACGACTTTGCCGCCCAGGCAGAGCACGGCAGCGTCTTGAACGATTCCAAGCTCGGAAAGAGAAGCGCCGCGCCGAGGGCCGTCCGCCGCCGAGCGCAGCGTGAGAAGTTGGCCGATGTTGAGCAACAGCAAACTGCGCTGGATTCCTGCCATGGATTTTGTGGATGGGGTCACGATGACAGCAGTGTAGCAAGGTTCTAGGGCACAAATTGTCTGCCATTGCCTGAATATCAGACATATTGTATAATCAGGCATTCGGAGTAATCGCTTATGGAAGCGGCAAGAGTGGGCAAGCGTGGCGCCATCGTCGTTCCCGCAAGGTTGCGCAAGCGCTTTGGCATCGAAGAAGGCAGCATGGTTACCGCCGAGGAGAAGGACGATGGCATCCTGATTCGCCCTGCCGTACTCGTCCCGGTGGAAAGATACAGTCCCGAGCGAAAAGCGGAGTTCCTCCTCTCCACGGCCACCACCGGCGCCGATTACCGCAGAGCGCGAAAAGCGGTGCGGCAGCTCGGTCTTGACCCGGATTCCATCCCGCACGAGCGGCCCGCGTAATGGACCGGCTGTTTCTTGACGCCAATATCCTTTTCTCCGCAGCCTACCGGCCCGGCGCGGGACTGCTTCAACTCTGGAAACTCGATCGCGTGGTCCTATGCAGTTCGCGTTATGCGCTGGAGGAAGCGAGAATCAACCTGGACGGAGAAGAGCAACGAGCGCGTCTGACCAATTTGTCGGAAGCAGTGCAATTTTTCGACGCAGCCCAACGAAAGCTCCCGCACGGAATTTCTCTGCCCGAAAAAGATGTGCCAATCATGCTTGCCGCCATCGAGGCGCGAGCCACTCATCTATTGACGGGCGACGTACGACACTTCGGCCAATATTTCGGCAAGAAAATCGAAGGCATTGCGATTGTCCTTCCGTGCCAGTACCTCAGGCTAAGAGCCAAGACTGACAGCTAACGGCTGAGAGCTAAAAGCTATTTTCCCATCGGCACCTTCACGCCCGCCTTCTCCGCAAACTCCTTAGCCTCGTCATACCCCGCGTCCACGTGCCGAATCACGCCCATCCCTGGATCGGTCGTCAGCACGCGCTCGATGCGCTTCGCCATCATGTCGGTGCCGTCGGCCACCGTGACTTGCCCGGCGTGCAGCGAGTAGCCAATGCCCACACCACCGCCGTTGTGGATCGAGACCCACGACGCTCCCGCCGCCGTATTCACCAGCGCATTCAGCAGCGGCCAGTCGGCCACGGCATCCGAGCCATCTTTCATGCTCTCGGTTTCGCGGAACGGAGAAGCGACCGACCCGCAATCCAGGTGATCGCGCCCAATCACGATGGGAGCCTTGATCGTGCCCTTCTTCACCAGTTCGTTAATCGCCAGCCCAAATCGCGCGCGCTCGCCGTATCCGAGCCAGCAGATGCGCGCTGGCAATCCTTGAAACTTGATCCGCTTGCGGGCGAGATCAATCCAGCGCCGCAAGCTGCGATTCTCCGGAAAGAGTTCGAGCACGAGATCGTCGGTCACCGCGATGTCCGAAGCTTCGCCCGAAAGCGCCGCCCACCGGAACGGTCCGCGCCCTTCGCAAAACAGCGGTCGTATATAGGCCGGAACGAATCCAGGAAAATCGTAAGCATTTTTCACGCCGCGCTGAAACGCAAACGTCCGAATGTTGTTGCCGTAGTCGAACGTGACCGCGCCCATTCTTTGCAGGCGCAGCATACCCTCGACGTGCCGAGCCATGGCGTCAAGCGACCGCTCCTGATAAGTCTTAGGATCGCGCTTCCGCAGTTCGAGCGCCTCTTCCAGCGTCATGCCGTTCGGCACATATCCGTTCAGCGGATCGTGCGCCGACGTCTGATCGGTAAGAATGTCCGGCACCACGCCACGTTCGGCGAGTTCCGGAATGATGTCCGCGCAATTGCCCACCAACCCGACCGAAACGTTCTCCTTCTTGCGCACCGCATTTTTCAGAATGCGCAGCGCCTCGTCCAGCGTGGTGACGAGAAAATCGCAGTAGCCGGTCTTAAGCCGCTTCTTGATGCGCTCGGGATCGACGTCAATCCCCAGAAACGCCGCGCCCGTCATGGTCGCCGCCAGCGGCTGCGCTCCGCCCATGCCGCCCATGCCGCCGGAGACAATCAATTTTCCGCTCAGATCGCCGCCAAAATGTTTGTCGCCCGCCGCGTTGAAAGTTTCGTAGGTCCCCTGAATGATCCCCTGCGAGCCAATGTAGATCCACGACCCAGCCGTCATCTGGCCATACATCATCAGTCCGGCGCGCTCCAGTTCGTTGAATTTTTCCCAGTTGGAAAAATGCCCGACAAGGTTCGAGTTCGCGATGAGCACGCGCGGCGCGTACTCATGCGTTTTGAAGATGCCCACCGGCTTGCCCGACTGCACCAGCAGCGTTTCGTCATTCTCCAGGCCCTTCAACGACCGGACGATGGCGTGATAGCAGTCCCAATTGCGCGCCGCCTTGCCCGTGCCGCCATAGATGACAAGGTCCTGGGGCCGTTCGGCGACTTCTTCGTCGAGGTTGTTCATCAACATGCGCATGGCCGCTTCCTGCTGCCAACCCTTGCAGGAAAGCGAGTTGCCGCGCGGCGCGCGAACGCGTGTGTAGGAGGATACGGGAGTTTCGATGTCAACTGGCATAGGGATATGGTAGTTCGTCGGGTGCGAAATCATCAATCAGGGTTCTCTGCTCTCAGTTGTCAGTTCTCCGTTTCCCGATTCGACACCAGTTCCCTGACGGTGCCCCACTCAAGCCTTGTTTTTGGCTTGAGTGGGGACTTTCGTCGCGCGTAGTCTGGCCTCATGCCCTGGGGACTAAAACGATTCCAAGAAACAGGTCACAGCCACTCCGTTTCCCGATCTGAAACCCGCTCCCCGACGGTGCCCCATTCAAGCCTTGTTTTTGGCTTGAGTGGGGCCTTTCGCCGCGCGTAATCTGTCCTCATGCCATGGGGATTAAAACGATTCCAAGAAACAGGTCACAGCCACTTCGTTACATTCTCCTGTTACCATCGGCAACCGTTGTTCACGGCCGACCCCGCCAAGCGAATCTTCGAACTCGCCCTGGAGCGTGTGCAGCGCAGCTTCGGACTCCGCATCTACGGCTACGTGGTCATGCCCGAGCATGTTCACTTGCTGGTCAGCGAACCCGAGCGCGGTCTGCTCGCCGATGCTCTCAAGTCGCTGAAGCAAGGCGTGTCGCGCCGCCTGGTCAGCGAGGCGGGTGGCCCTCGATAAGAGGGAAGGCTCTGTCAAGGGCAAACTTCTCCTGGGCGGTGTTTTTGCACCGCTTGTTTCGCCAGAGAGGTTGAGGACCAAGGCTCTGGAAATCTCACGC
>JBEKQG010000034.1:0-25515 GCA_049519955.1 Terriglobales bacterium | reverse complement strand
AATGCGTTGCCCGAGCGGACCATCGAGTTACTAACCAAGCATAAGTTGGGCTTGTTTGGAGCGATTACTTCAAAGCCAAACAAGGCGGCTCAGGCGGAACTTAAACCCGAGTTACAAGGGAAAGGCTACGTCTATTACTCGCCGATCGTCACCATGCGGCAGAGATTCAATCTCGATATCTGCATGAGGCCGTGCGTCGGGTTCACCGGCAATCCGTTGAATTACATCCGTAAGAACACGGCTGGCGGTTTCGACGAGCCGCGCATTGATACCACGGTGTTCCGGCAGGGCACGGAGGGCATGTACGCGGGCGTCGAGTGGACGAACCCTCCCGAGAACGTGCGCGCCGCGTTGAACAGCCACACGCGGTTCAAGGTCTTTGCCAGCGTGCCCGGGCCGGAGCTTGCGGTAAGTTGCCGCATCATTACTCGCAAAGCGGCGCAGCGCATTGCAGTTGCGGCCTTCGAATACGCGAAGAGGCGCGGGTTCAAGGGCGTGACGATTTGCGAGAAGCCGAATGTGGTGCGCGAGACTTCGGGCATGATGGAAGAAGTGGCCAAAGAAGTTGCGAAGAATTATTCGGGGATTGCGCTTTGGTCGACGAATATTGACGCGCAACTGATGTGGCTGAATAAAAATCCGGAAGAGTACAACGTTATCTTGGCCTCGAATTTGTTTGGCGACATTCTTTCGGACGCGTTCGCGGGGCTGGTTGGCGGGCTGGGATTCGCGGCCTCCGGCAACATTGGCGACGACGTGGCGGTGTTCGAGCCGACGCACGGGTCGGCGCCGAAGTATGCGGAGTTGAATCCGCCCATCGTGAATCCGATTGCGATGATTCTTTCGGCGGCAATGATGCTCGATCATGTCGGAGAAGACGCGAAGGCGAATCGCATTCGCAAGGCGATTGCGGATGTGGTGCGTGAAGGCAAGGTCCGGACCTACGATATGATGCGATTTACGGGCGGTCCGAAAGCGATCAGTCAGGGTGCGGCTTCGACGGTGCAGATGACGGACGCGATTTTGGAGAAACTGCGATAACAACAGGTGGCACAGGGGATCACAGGGGCACTCGGATTGTGACTTTTGTGCGTATTATCAGCTGAGGGTCTTATGAGCAGCGCTGTCGAGACTACATTCCCGCGTTCTGCCGAGGCAGGGCACTGGGGCAAAGAGGTCCGGACGGACGCGCACATCGCCTTTGAGGCGCGTGACAGCGGCGGGGTCGAGATCTCGCTGGAGTCGCGGGTTGCGCCTTATTACGGCTCGGCGATTTTGGAGCAGACGCGGGAGGTTCTGGCCGAACTCGGAGTGAAGCACGCGCGGGTAGCGATCCACGATGAAGGCGCTCTGCCTTTTATTATCGCGGCCCGCATCGAGGCGGCGGCGCGGCGCGCTGGAATTGCGCTGGCCAATCGCTCACTGCCCGAGCAGCATCCGCTTCCTCCGCCGTCGCAAAAAGACCGGCTGCGCCGGTCGCGTCTGTATCTGCCGGGCTCGGAACCGAAGTACTACATCAACGCGTCGCTGCACGCGCCCGACGCCGTGATTCTCGATTTGGAAGATTCAGTGCATCGCGGCGAAAAAGATGCCGCGCGCATCCTGGTGCGAAATACGTTGCGGGCGGTCGATTTCGGAGCGTGCGAGCGCATGGTGCGCATCAACCAGCTTCCGCTGGGGCTCGAAGATCTGGCGGAGGTGGTCGGCGAAAGTCCCGACCTGATTCTGATTCCGAAGGTCGAGCAACCCGAACAGGTGCGGGAAGTGGACCGCATGATCGGCGAGATCAAGGCGCGCCACGGAATCATCCGGCCGATCTGGATCATGCCGATTCTGGAATCGGCGCTGGGGATCGAGAACTCATTTGCCGTTGCGACGGCCAGCAAAAATGTGGCGGCGCTGACGATTGGACTGGAAGATTACACGGCCGACCTGGGCGTGGTGAAGACCGCGGAAGGGCGGGAATCGCAATATGCGCGGTCGCGCGTGGTGAATGCGGCGCGGGCGGCGGGCGTGCAGGCGATTGACTCTGTGTTCGGCGATGTCGCCGACATGGACGGTTTGCGGCGATGGGGAGAAGCCTCGCGGGGCGCGGGATTCGAAGGCATGGGATGCATTCATCCCGGGCAAATTCGCGTGATCCACGAAGCGTTTCAACCGACCGCGGTGGAAATCGAGAAGGCGCGAAAAGTGGTTGCCGCTTTTGAAGAAGCGCAAAGTAAGGGATTGGCCGTGGTGAGTCTGGGATCGAAGATGATCGATCCTCCGGTGGTGCTGCGGGCGCTGAAGTTAGTGGAGCGGGCGAAGGCGATGGGAGCGATCTCGTGAGCGATATTTTGAGCGAACGCGTGGAACTGGCGCAGAACGCGGTAGGCCGAAGCGTGCCGGCGATGGTGAATGGCAAGCCGCAGATTCCGTTTCTGGGCGCGGGAAAATATCAGCCGCGCGGGCGGAAGGCGGCGCCGGTAATCTGCTCGAATAAAGACTATCCGGATAGTGGAGACAAGCGCGTCGCCGACTTGGAGACGGCGCTGCGCCAGTGCGGGCTGCGCGACGGGATGGTGATATCGAACCATCATCATCTGCGCGACGGCGATAAAGTTGCGCTGATGGCGCTGGAGGCGGCGGCAAGGATCGGCGTCAAGGACCTGATGTGGTTCCCGAGCGCGTCGTTCCCTTCGCAGAAGGGCGCAATCGAGCTGATGGAAAAAGGCGTGATCCATCACATCGAAGGCTCGATGAATGGGCCACTGGGCGATTACTGCACGAAGGGGAAGATGCGCGGCATGGGCGTGTTGCGTTCGCATGGCGGCCGCTACCAGGCGATCCAGGATGGGGACGTTCACATTGACGTCGCGGTGATTGCGGCGCCGACCGCCGATTTTTTCGGCAATGCGGATGGCTCGCACGGCAAATCGGCCTGCGGGTCGTTGGGCTTTGCGCTGGCGGATTCGATCTACGCCGACCGCGTGATTGTGGTCACCGATAACCTCGTGCCGTTTCCGTGCGTGCCCTGGCAGATTCAGGGCAACAACGTGGATTTTGTGGTGGAGGTGGAATCGATTGGCGATCCGGCGAAGATCGTTTCCGGCACGACGCAGATAACGCGGTCGCCGGACCGGCTGCGGATCGCGGAGCTGGTGGCGCAGTTTCTGCGGGCCGCGGGAATCATGAAGAACGGATTCTCGTTTCAGGCGGGAGCGGGCGGAATTGCGCTGGCGTTCGTCGAGTATCTGAAGAAGATGATGAAAGAGGATGGAGTCAAGGCGCGCTTCGTTCGCGGCGGCTCGACGAAGTTTTTGGTTGAGTTGCTGCATGAAGGGCTGACGGACTACATCTTGGATGGGCAGACCTTCGATCTCGATGGCGTGAAGTCGATGGCGAACGATCCGCGGCATGTTGCGACTTCGCCGTTCACTTCGTACAACTATCACGGCAAGGGAAACTTCGCTTCGATCGTCGATGCCGTGGTTTTGGGCGCGACGGAAGTGGATGTGAACTTCAATGCCAATGTGGTGACGCACTCCGATGGGCGGTTGCTGCACGGCATTGGCGGATGGCAGAACTGCCTGTTCGCGGGCTGCACCATTCTCGCGCTGCCGTCGTTCCGCGATCGCATTCCCGTGATCGTGGACGAAGTTACGACCATGACAGGGCCGAGCGAGATGATCGATGTGATCGTGACCGAACGCGGAATTGCGATCAATCCGCTGCGCACGGACCTGCTCGATGCCGTGAAGGGATCGAAGCTGCCGGTTCGTCCGCTTCAGGACATCAAGGCGGAAGTCGAGAAAATCTGCAGCAAGCCGGTGCGGCCGAAGCTCGGCGATCGTCCGTGCGCGGTGGTGAAGTGGGTCGATGGCACGGTGCTGGATACGGTGTGGCAGGTCACTTAACGCGCGCTAGCTTCGTTCACGGCAAAGTGCGCGGAAGCACACATTTCTGGAATATCATCTCCGATTATGACAACGCCTGAAGAAGAACGCGTGCGTATAAGCGGTGTGTACTCCGCGATGAGCGACGAAGAACTCGGACAGATCGCCGCAAGCGGCGATGAGTTGAGCGATGCCGCCCATGAAGCGTTCCAAGTGGAAGTTGCAAAGCGCGGCCTCAAGATAGAGATTGCTCCGCCCCGCGGCGAAGACGTCGTCGAACTCAACGAAACCGTTACCGTGGGTAAGTTTCGCGATCTTCCAGAAGCATTGCTGGCGAAGGGCAGTCTGGAGTCGGCGGGGATTCAGGCTTACCTTGCCGACGACAACGTGATCCGCATGGATTGGTTCTACTCCAATCTTCTCGGCGGAATCAAACTGAAGGTTCGGGCCGAAGACGCGGAAGCGGCCAGCGAAATCCTAAATCAGCCCATCCCCGAAACGCTGGATGTTGAAGGCGTCGGAAATTTTGAGCAGCCGAAGTGTCCCCGCTGCCAGTCGCTGGAGGTTAGCTGGAATGAATTGAATCAAGGGTTTTCCTATACTGCGGCGTACGTTGGCGTGCCGATCCCAGTGCACAGAAAGGGATGGATATGCCATTCATGCGGCAACAATTGGAAAAATCAGGACGGCGCGACGGCGGAGCACGATGGCAGCACGTCCTAGAGGTAGTTGTTTTACGGGGAAGCTATAATCGCCAGCAGTGCGACAATTTTTCCGCATGCTGCTTTTGGCGCTGGTGCTGATGACGGTGGCGCTAATCTCCGCGCTCACGGCCATGCACATGGCCATCCACGGACGCGAGGTGGCCATCCCGAAACTGGTGGGCATGAGCCCGTCGGAAGCGGAGCGCGCGGGCGCGGCTTCGGGACTGCAAGTCGTGATCGAGCGGCAGTTCTACAGCGCCGACATTCCCGAAGGAAAAATCATGACCCAGATGCCGCCGCCGGGAACGAAGGTACGGCGAGGGTGGTCGGTGCGCGTGGCGCAGAGCTTGGGGCCGCAGCGGGTGGCGATTCCCGACGTGACGGGAGGGAGCGAGCGCATCGCGGAGTTGAACATCCAGCGCCGCGGGCTCAATCTGGGATCGGTCGCACACATCAGCCTGCCGGAAGCGCCGGTCGATCAAGTGATATCGCAAAGCCCGCCCGCGAATGCCAGCGGCGTGTCGGCGCCAAAGATCAATCTGCTGATCGGCGATGGCTCCGGGCCGCTAACCTACGTGATGCCGGACCTCACCGGACAACCGCTGGGCAGCGCGACGCTGGCGCTCGAAGAGGCGGGCATGAAGGTCGGTAAAGTCAGTGTCGTGCCGCCGGCTACGGGTGGCCCGCAAACCGCGCCAATTGCACCATCTGCGACATCGCAGCCGAGCGCGGCGAGCATGATCGTGGGCCAGACTCCGGCGCCTGGACAAAAAATCGTGGCGGGCAGCGCGGTGAACTTCGAAGTGCGCTAGCTTATCTTCGTTCAATCATCGCCGCGAAGAATCCGTCGCAAGGAAGCACGCCGGGAATGGTCCGCAGATAGGGACCAGCTAGTAGCGACGCGGTATTTTCCCAGCACAGTTCGCCGGCTTGCCGTAGTTGCTCCAACTCTTTTTTGCACTCGACGAGGTTGAATTCGGTCGTGCCATCGAGCGCGGCTTCCACCACCGCTTCGTTTTCCTCGCGCTCCAGCGAGCATGTGGAATAGACGAGCCGCCCGCCCATCGCAAGCTGGCCAAGCGCGGACTTGAGGATGGCCAATTGCCGCGACTGAAGATCGCAGAGGTCTTCTGGCTTGAGCCGCCACTTGATTTCTGGATTGCGGGCCAGAGTTCCAGTACCGGAACAAGGAACGTCGGCGAGGATGCGGTCAAAGGCGCGCAGAAAAGGCAAATGACGCGCATCGGCCGCGACGATGCGGACGTTCGGCAGACGAGTAAGGCTTTGCAGCAGGCGCGCGCGGTGCGGATGCAGCTCGGTCGCAAATACCCTGGCGCTCGGGTTGCGCCGGGCGAGCATGGCGGTCTTGCTGCCGGGAGCGGCGCAGCAATCGAGGATTAGCTTTCCGCGGCCAGCCAGCAACGCGACCAGTTGCGAGGCTTCATCCTGAATGGAGATGCGGCCTTCGGCGTAGGCGCGCGTGCCGGTCACGTCGCCTGCAAGAACGCGCCGCGCAGCCGATAGCAGGCAACCCGGCGCGAGCTGCACGCCCGCCTCGGCAAGTTCGGCTTCACATTGATGGTCGTGAATGTGAATCGCCGTTCCCGGCACGGTCTGACCGTGGACGCAAATCCGTCGCGCCGCTTCAAGTCCGTAGGTTTCGGCCCAACGAGCGACCAGCCACGGGGGATGAGCGGCGGTTTGCGCCAGCTTGATCGTGTCGGGCGATTCGGCGATTTCCGCGAAAACGTCTTCCGCGCCAGCCTGGCTAATTTTGCGCAGAACCGCATTCACGAACGAAGCCGCCGAGCGCTTGCGTGCGGTTTTGACGAGTTCCACGCTTTCGAAGATCGCAGCCCGCGCCGGAACCCTGGAGAGAAATTGCAATTGACACGCGCCCAGGCGCAATGCGGCCAGCACCTCGGCATCCAGCCGGTCGAGTTTCTGCGACGATGCGGCGGCCAGCCGACGATCGAGCAGAGATTGCCAGCGGAGAACTCCCATCACCAGTTCGGTGGCCAGTCTATGATCGCGCGTGGAAAGTTCCGCGAGCGCAGCGGAATGGAGCAGTTCGGAGGCGTAGGAGCCCTCGCGCTCGACTCTTAGAAGAATCTCGAAAGCCACGGCACGAGCGGGAGAAGATCGAGCGGGAGAAACGGCCATGGCTGCCTACGGTCCCAGACGGTCGCCGGATTGGGGCCGGTAGCCGTTTATGAATTCTCGCGCGGCCATGGGGCGCTTGCCTTCGAGTTGAATTTCGATAAGCTCCAGCGCCGTGCCGGTGTCGTCATCTCTATCTTTATTTTTGCCGCAGCCGACGAACAGGCGCGTGCCCTCCGCAGCCATCTCGCCAGGCATCAACTTGGCCGCGTGTGGCACGGAGTAAGCGCGGCGCACTTGCAGCGTCTTACCGCGGAAGGTTGTGAACGCGCCAGGCCACGGCTGAAATCCGCGCAGACGGTTGAGTAGATCGTTGGCGCTGCGAGCGAAGTCCATGCGGCCGTCATCTTTCTTTAGAATCGGCGCCAGCGTGGCCAGCGAATGATCCTGCGGAGTGGGATGAATTTGTCCGCCCTCAAGTCCGCGCAGAGTCTCAACCATCAGATCCGCACCGATGGAGGCGAGCTTTGGACCGAGGGTCTCGGCGGTGTCTTCCGGGCGAATCGGAATTTCGCGCTGCATGAGGATGTCGCCGGTATCGAGGCCCGCGTCGATGCGCATGGTGGTGACTCCGGTGACGGATTCACCGTTGGCGATCGCCCACTGGATCGGCGCCGCTCCGCGATATTTGGGCAGCAGAGACGCGTGTACATTCAAATTTCCGAAGCGGGGAAGGTCGATCATCCACTGCGGAATGATGCGGCCATAGCCGACGACGATGACCGCGTCTGGACGAATCGCGGCAAGCTGGTCGCGAAACTCGGCGTTGTTCTTGATGGCGGCGGGCTGCGCGACGGCAATGCCCATGCGGATTGCCGCGTCTTTCACAGGAGAAACGGAGACTTCCATCCCGCGTCCGCGAGGCCGGTCAGGTTGCGTCACCACCAGCGGCACGGAATGACCGGCCTCGATCAGTCGATCGAGGGTCGGGACCGCGAAGTTGGGAGTTCCGCAAAAAAGCAAAAGCATAGGTGTCAGGTCTCAGGTGTCAGGTGTCAGGACTCAGGTCTTCGCACTAGAACCTTGCCTCGACGTCCGCATTACTGGCATAGTAGTTCAGTATCGCGAGGTGCTTCAATGATAGATCAGGAGAAGATCCAAAAAGGACGGGGCTGGGCTTACGCGGTCGGAATATTCATTTTCGTGGCTGTCGTGGTGTGGAAAGTCGTCATCCGCTAAGGGTCCATAACGGCACGAAGCGCCGCGTTAAGCCGCGACCTGATCTCGCAAGGCCGATGTTTTCCTGAGACCTAAGACCTGACACCTGAGGCCTGCGTTTCTACCACTCCCCCGCCTTCACCAGCTTCCTGATCTTGCGCTTGATGAGGTCGCGCTTCAGCGCGCTTACGTGTGAGATGTAGAGCTTGCCGTTCAAGTGGTCGGTCTCGTGCAGGAAGGCGCGCGCCAGCAGGTCCTCTCCGGTGTGCTCGAAAAACTTGCCGGTCAAATCTTGCGCGCGCACGGTCACGGTTTTCGCGCGCGTTACGTCTTCGCGAAATTCGGGAATGCTGAGGCAGCCTTCGCTGCTCCGCTGACGGCCATCTTTGCCGACGATAACCGGATTGATCAGCACCAGCCTGGCGTCGGGGTTTTCCTTGAAGGTCACATCCACGACGGCGATTCGTTGTGAAATGCCGATCTGCGGGGCCGCCAGACCGACGCCGCGGGCCGCGTACATGGACTCGAACATATCTGCGACGAGCTTCTTGAGCCCGTCGTCGAAGCTGGTCACCTCAGCCGCGGGTGTTTCCAGCACCGGATCGCCAAATTTCACAATTGGATAAATCATTTTTGAATTAGTAATTCTTTAGTTGTTCCAGATAGCCTTGAAAATTTCGTTTCGTTTCTTTCATCGAGTCGCCGCCAAATTTTTCGAGCGCCGAGCGCGCCAGCGTGAGCGCGACCATGGCTTCGGCGGCAACGCCGGCGGCGGGCACGACGCACACATCCGAGCGCTCGTAGGCCGCTTTCACGGGCTCGCGCGTCGCGAAATCCACCGACTGCAATGGACGCCGCAGCGTGGAAATCGGCTTCAAATAACCGCGGACCCGGATCTCCTGCCCGTTGGAAACACCACCCTCCAGGCCTCCCGCATGGTTGCTTGCGCGAGTGAAGCCGGCAAATTCCGCGCCGCGCTGAAAACCGATTTCGTCATGCATGGCCGAACCCGGCGAATGCGCTGCCTGAATCCCGCTGCCAATTTCGACCGCCTTCACCGCTTGCACGGACATGACCGCCGCGGCCAGCAACGCATCCAGGCGCTCGTCCCATTGCGCATAGCTGCCAAGGCCGGGCGGAACATTGTGCGCGACGACTTCGAAAACTCCGCCCACCGAATCGCCCGTGCGCAGGACCTTGTCAACTTCTTCTTTCATGCGCTGCTCGGCATCGGAGTCGGCGCAGGAAAGCAATATCTCGTCCTTACGCGACAGTGGCTCAATTTGCTCCCATGGAATTTCCCGGTCCGCAATTGAAACCGCGCCGACGGCAATCACATGACTGAGAACTTCTACGCCCAACTCGCGCAGCAGCAACTTGGCAAGCGCTCCAATCGCCACCCGCGCCGCGGATTCGCGGGCCGAGGCGCGCTCCAAAACATAGCGCGCTTCCGCAAAGTCGTATTTCAAAGCTCCGGCAAGATCGGCATGGCCTGGGCGCGGCGACGCCACTGGCTGATGCTGGGCCGGATCGCCCGTCTCCACCGGCAGCGACTCTTTCCAATTCTGCCAGTCGCGATTCTCGAGCATGACCGTGATCGGCGAGCCGATGGTTTTGCCGTGATGCACGCCCGAGAGAAAATGCGCGCGGTCGGCTTCGATCTTCATGCGGCCGCCGCGTCCAAAGCCCTGCTGGCGCCGCCACAGTTCGCGGTCCACAAATGCTTGATCCACCGCCAGTCCGGCGGGAAGTCCCGAGAGGAACGCAACCAGCGCCTCGCCGTGGGATTCGCCGGAAGTAAAGTAGCGCAGCATGTGGAAAAGGAATTGTAAATGAAGATGAAAGGTTCGGCTGTGCTTGGTCTTCCACAATTTCGGTTCGTTGCGCCTAAGGCAGGGCACGTGCGGGTAGAATGGACTATCTCACTGCGCCGGTAGCCGCCGGCCAGGGGTGGTTCCAAACTCGTCGCGCCACTGCGACGGAGTAGGCGAGGACTTTTCCATGTTGACCATCAAGTCCGGTCCGTTGCATCCGGCGGTTTCCGGGCGGATTCGCTGCCTGATCGCGGACGATCACGAAATGCTGCGCTACGGCTTGCGCCGCCTGCTGGAAGACGCTCCCGACTTCGCGGTGGTGGGCGAAGCGCGAGACGCCGCGGAGGCGCTCAAACTGGTTCTGGCGTATCGCCCCGACATGGTGCTGCTCGATATCGGCATGCCGGGCATGTCGTCGTTCGAGGCCGGCCGCCTGATTGCAGAGCGCTGCGCCGGCACGCGCATCGTGTATCTGGCCATGCATGAAGACCGGGAGTATGTGGAGCAAGCCCTGCGCCTGGGCGCCAGCGGCTACCTGCTGAAAGACGCTTCCCCGCCGCTGGTGCTGCGGGCGCTGCGCGAAGTGCATCGCGGCGAACGGCGATTGGCTCCGCCGCTCGAGACAAAACTGAAAGGCGACGCCATCCAGCGAGAGCAGGCAATGCGCGTGCCGCTGCGGAGAAGTACCCTGACATTGCGCGAGCGCGAAGTGATGAAGCTGCTCGCCGAGGGCCATACGGTGAAGAAAGCGGCGGCGATCCTGGGGGTCAGCGTCAAGACGGTGGAAGCGCACAAGTTCAACTTGATGCGCAAACTCGATATTCACAACAAAGTCCAACTGGTCACGGTCGCCATACAGAAGAGAATCCTTCCGCTGCCGATTCAGATGTAGGGGCTGAGCAGCGTTGTAGCTGCCGGTCTGGGGGTCGGCCATCCCTACGCAAGCCGATTTATGCCTTCTGTTTGCTGAACAGGTCAAGCACTGGCGCCGCGGAAGTTGGGGGTTCCGGCGCTGCGGACGCGCCGGGCTGTGCCTTGGAATCCTCCACGCTGGGTTTCGCCGCTGGCGCTTTCTCCCCTTGCAGGAATTTTCTGGAATCGAGCAGCGGGCGGCCGAGCGACGCGTTGTAGCTGGTCCACGGTCCCTCCAGTTCAGACTCGCGCTCGAAGTGGGCGCGCATCGCCTCCATCTTCGAATCCAGATCGTCGAGATAGTGCAGCATGAGCGCTTCGGGAAACATCGGCAGCTTGGGCGATCCGAATTCGTACTGGCCGTGGTGGCTGATGATCATGTGCTCGAGCAGGGTTTTCAGTTCCGCGGGAAAATCGGGCAGCTTGGCGAGCTTGGCTTGCAGCATCTCCAGTTCGATGATCATGTGCCCCAGCAACTGGCCGCGCGTGGTGTAGGAAAATGCGCGATTGTAGGTCAGTTCCTGCAGTTTGCCGATGTCGTGCAGAAACGCTCCCGTCAACAGCAGGTCGCGGTCGATTTGGGGATAGTTGCGGCAAACGAGATCGCAGGAGCGGAACAGCGACACGACGTGATCGAGCAGTCCGCCGATATAGGCATGATGAAGCGTCTTGGCCGCGGGGGCGTTGCGGTAGCGTTCGGCAATCTCGGCGTCCGCCATGAACAGTTCGACCAGCGACTTGAGATGCGGA
This sequence comes from Terriglobales bacterium, assembly GCA_049519955.1. GTDB lineage: Bacteria > Acidobacteriota > Terriglobia > Terriglobales > Acidobacteriaceae > Acidiflorens. The sequence goes on along the minus strand of JBEKQG010000034.1, from coordinate 14,142 downwards.
TTCTGGAAGGTGGCGACAAAATCCGTCAGCGTTTGCCAGAGTTCGCCGATGTCCTTGGTGGTCTTGGGCAGATAGTCGGAAAAGTCGATCTCGGCTTCTTCCATGCGCCGCAGTTTGTGAATCGTGAGCTGAAAACGGTTCTTGTACTTGTTGACGAGGCCCTTGATCTTGAGAAAGTCTTCCTGTTCGAAGGAGTCAACGAATTCATCCACGTTGTCCCACATCTTGGCTTCGATCTGGCCGGTGCGGTCTGCCAGAGTCAGCGCCAGATAAGGCTCGCCATTTTTCTTTGCCTTCACCTGCTTCGACGCGACCACGAAGCTGGAGGTGACGATCTTGTTTTCCTGCTGGGAACACTCGGAGATGAAGAACTCTTTCATGGGCCTCCGCGAAATCGGATTGCAGTAGCGACTTTTCGGAAGTGATGCCTGGTTCTCGGGGACTAGAGGTTTAAGAGAGAACTGGGCAGTCCCTCCGGGACTTGGATCATTTTATGTCCAGCGCTGAAGCGCTGGGCTAAGCTGGTTCACGCCTACGGGGCTTTAGGCTGTAACGCTGTGCCCTTCCCCAACACCTGCTCAGGACCATTCCTGAGGCCAGGCTTCGCCTAAAACACGCCGAGCTTCTTTTTCTTTTTCAGCTTCTTGGCGTTGGCCTCTTTGGCTGTAGTCTCGACGGGTTTGGTTTGCTTGGCGCTCGCGCCCGAGTCGATGTAGCCATTCTTAACGTCGATGAAGGCCTCTTCGCGCAGCGTGGTCAGATATGCGCGCAACGCGGGCTCCAGTTTCTGCATGTACAACGCATCCTGGATGCGCGACTCCGCTTCTTTCAGGCTGGGAATGCCCGCCTTCTCATGCTCGACGGCCTGCAGGATTACGTAACCCTGCTTGGTGCGGATCACATCCGTGATTTCACCGGACTTCAGCGCGAATACCTTGTCTTCCAGTTCCGGCGCGAGAGTGCCGCGCTTGAAATAATTGAGGTCGCCGCCGTCTTTCGCCGACGATCCAGTGGAATACTTCTTCGCCAAGTCCGCAAATTTCTCGCCCTTGTGAATCTGGTCGAGCACATCCTGCGCTTTGGCCTGGGCGGCGACCCAGGCTGGCTCCGTCTCCGCCGCCGACGGCGGCTCGGGCTTCGCGCCCGCGCTGGGAGCCGGTTTAGCGGGCGTCTCGGGCGCGATCAAAATTTCGCTGAGGCGAACCCGCTCGGGCTGCTCCATCTCCGCGCGGTGCTGGTCATAGAATTTCTTCTCCTCTTCCTTGGTCAGGGACAGCTTCTGACCTACCTCCTGCCCAATCACATGCTGCGTGATGATCTGGTTGCGCAGGGTTTGCTTAAAGTCTTCATACGAAGCTCCCTGGGCCTCGGCCGCTTTTTCCAGGTCCTCCATGGTTTCCAGGTTCATCTGCTTGCGCATTTCATCGAGGCGCTTTACGAGTTCGGTATCGCCGGTGAAGCCGAGGTCCTTGCCCTTTTGCAGCAAGAGTTGCTGGTCGATCAGATCGCGCAGAACGTCGCGTTGCTTTTCGGAAAAAATGCGTTCGGCGTTGGCCGCGTCCTGTTGCTCGATTTCCCGCTTGAGCTGATCGCGGCTGCGGACGTATTCCGTGCGCGTGACGATTTCGTTGTTTACGCGGGCGATGATCTCTTCGACCACGGCATCGGCCGGCAAAACGACCGGGAGCAACAGCGCATATCCAACAGCTAAGAGCGCAACAAGCCTGGCTTTCTTCATTGGGGACTCTCTCGAAACGTCCGCTCGAAACCTCATTTCGAAACGCAGCTTCGCAACCTGGGGTACACCCGAGGAAATTGTTTTTCCATTTTACGCCGCAAGCCGCAGGGAGGCCAATGGAGGGAGCGGATTTGAGCGGGTTGTCTGGCTGACGTCTGACAGTCGTCTGACAAACCTCTGGCAAACTTACGGCTAATTTCCTCGCGTGAGCGTCAATGCGGTCACGTCGTTGTGCTTGGGCCCCCTGCGCATGAATTCCTGCACGCGCTGCAGGATGCGCCGGGAAAGATCCTTGGCCGAAGCGGGCCCGGCTTGCATGACGCTCTTGACTCCATCCAGGCCAAATTCGGCGTGCTTCGACTCGGCCTCCACCACCCCGCGGGAGACCACCGCCAGCGAACTGTTTGGCCCCATGCCTACGATGCGGGCGTCGGTGGGGGCCAGCGAGAACAAGCCGAGGGGCAGGCCGGTCGCGGGCAATTCGACGATGCTGGAGTCGTCGCGCAGCAAGCCGGGAGTGTGGCCGGCGTTGACGTAACAAAGCGTGCCGAGTTCCTCGTTGTAGCAGGCGGCGAAGGCGGGGCAACTGCGGACGCCTCCGGCAGCGCGCATGATCTCGAGATTCAGACGGCGCGACAGCTCGACCATGGCTTCGGATTCGTTCAGTTCGGCGGCGGCAAAGAGTTCCTCGCCGGCGGCGCGGAAACACGCCTGCGCGGCTTGCAACACGCCAAGGTTCGAGTCGCGCCGGCCGGCCACGTCGAGCAAGCCGAAAAGAAAACGGGTGGGGCCGACGCGCAGGAAGTCGTGAAAATCGCCTCCCGCGCGGGAGGAAAAATAGGCGACCGCAATCTCCGCGCCCGCAAGCGCGGCGCTCGCTACTTGAAGGGCCTCGGGAGGCCCCTCTGCTGTTGACCCGAATTTGAGTCTTGAAAAAAGCGCTTTCATGACGGGCGAAGGTAACACAAAGTTTGGGACGGGGCAATGAGCGGAAAGTGAGCGGAAAGTGGCAGGGCGCCCGCGCGAGTCGCCCGCGCCCCCACGACCTTATTCGCCGTACCTCTCCTTAAGTTGGCGGGTCATTTCGTCGCGGAGTTGGCGGTAATCGGCGTGGATGGTCGAGCGCAGGGCGGCTTCGGTGGAGCTGCCTTGAGACAGGAGTTGGAGGATGCGGGCGACTTCTCCGATGCCGTAGGCGTCGCGGATGTATTCGGCGGCGGCGAGAGATTCGGCGTAGGCGGTGATGGCTTCGGGGGCGGAGAAGCGCATAAAGCTGCCTTCGAGGACGTTGAAGGGGATCTCGCTTCCGGCGGCGAAGAGCTGCGCGAGCGGGCGTCCGTTGGAAGCTGACGACTTACCCTCTTCCATCTGCGCGATGCCTTCGTTCAGCCAGGTGGGGCAGCGGTTGCCGGACATCTGAGAAACGAACGAGTGCGTCAGTTCATGCTTGAGGACACGGGCAAGTTCCGGCGTGACGCTCTGGACGCCGCTGATGGGGATGCGCAGCTTGCCATCGTTGATGGCGCCGCTCCATGAGGGCGCGCGGGTCACGTCGAAAAACGCCTGCTGGGTGTAGAGCGTGACGGCGATATTGTTGCGGGGCAAATAGCCGAGATCGCGCACCAGATCGTCATACCCGGCGTCGAGGGTCGAGAGCAGGTCGCGGCGGAAGGCCTCGGATGTGTCCTTGCCTTCAAAGTGGAGATTGAAGTGGCTGCTTTCGCGCTGCGAGAAATCGGACTCGGCGCTCGATTCGCGCTCGGCACGGGCGAGATACTGGCTGACGATCGCGTCGGGACGCAGGGTGAGGGATTTTTTCCAGGAGCGAATGGCATCGCGGGTATGATCGCTGGCGAATTGAACGAAGCCCAGCATGGCGATGGCATCGGGTGAGCCGGGAGCGACACTGGCGGCGTGTTCGGTGTAGGCGAGAGCTTCCGAGGCATGGCCGGTGCGCATCAGCGTGGCGGCGTAGTAGATCAGCAAGGTGGAGTTATCCGGCTGGAAACGGAGCGCGGATTCGTAATAGCGTTTGGCTTGCGGAAGGTCGCCGTGGTCGGATTCGTGCTTGCCAGCGAGGAAATAGGCTGTGGCGGCAACTTCGGAATTGCCGGTTTGTGCCAGGCTCGTGAGTGCATCGGCATCAACATGGCCGTCGCGGATGACTTTTTCGGCGACGTCGGCTTCGTGGTTGAATGAGGGCGCGGGCGGGGAGATGTCGGGGACATCGGTCGAAGCTGCGGAACCGGTGTGAACTGGGGCAATGCCGCCGGCGTCAATGTGGTCAACGGAGGATTTTGGGATGGCGTAGGTGTCTTCGCCGAGATCATACTCGACGCGGTCTGTATTTTCATTTTCGCGAACCTGGTCGGCCCAGATGGTGCGTCCGTTCTTGAGATGAATCACATCGGCGGACGCGGGCAGCGCCAGCGAAAGCACTAGAATGAGGGGCAGTGGCCGCACAGGGCTGATTCTAGCAACGGGGCGAAGGGGCGGTAAGATGACCAAGGTACTGCGACTGGGGCGGCGACCCTGGCTGGACAACGCAACAAGAGATTGTCGGAATCGCTCAGTTCCCGGTTCTTAGTTCCCAGTGGGAATCGGATCGTCGTTGGGTTTTTCTGAGAACTGACAACTGAGAACTGTTTATGAGGCCGGGTGTGGTTTGGTTGCGGAGGACGATCGGGTTGGCGTGGTGTCTGGCGGCTGCGGCGGCGTGGGCGCAGGCGCCGGGGCCCAGCGCCGAGTGTCCGCGAACTACGAGTGCGCTTTACGCGCGGATTCGTTCGGTGGGACTCGATCCGCAGCGGGTGTTCCACGTTCGAGACGCCTCGATTGACCGGCCGAATCTCCACATTGACTTCGACGACGGCACGCTGGCGTTTACGGAAGACATTTGCGGACGGATTACGGGCGCGGTTTTCGAGGGTGAGGGCGAAATAAGGCTGCGGCCGCCGAACCGCGCCGAACGCGGCTCGCTGGCGCTGTTCACGGGGATGGCGATTCTGGAAGAGCAGTTCACTTCGGGATATCTGCGCTTCAACGACGACACGGCCGCGGTCTTGCGGCCGTTTCTGACGCCAGCGCCAGAGGGCGCGGAATTCATAAAGAAGTGGAGCGACACAGGCCGCACCCTGGCGGAGTTCGACGCCCTGCGGCTGCTGCTGGACTTCAGCCATTTTCTTCCTGCTCTTCCGGCGGAGGGCGGACAGGCAAGTCCGCCGCTCAATCCTCTGGAGCGAAAATTTCCGTCGCTGCTTCACGCTCATTTGCTGGGCAGGAAGCTGGGTGCCTTTGATGTGATCTGGGATGCGACGAACTCCGAGCCGTTGTGGGCTGGCCAGCCGCGACCGAAGGACGGCGTTATGTTCTTCGACGTCTGGACTTCGTTTGCGCCCAGCGCAGCCGGCAGCACGGATGGGGCGCGGCTGGCCAATGACGTTTCGATCACGGCCTTCCGGATTCGCGCGGTGGTCGAGCCTCCGACCAGGTTGCAAGCAACGACGGAGATGAATGTTCGAATTCGCGGCGGAGGCGAGAGGACGCTGCTGTTCGAGTTGTCGCGTGATCTCAAGGTGGATGCCGTCGCGGCGGATGGACGACCGGTGGATTTTCTCCAGAACCCGGCGATCGAGGGGACCGAGTTGCAGCGAAAGGGAAACGATCTGGTGGCGGTGGTGTTTCCCGCTCCGCTCGTGGCCGGGCAGGAATTGAAACTGCGCTTCAGCTATGCGGGCGACGTACTGTCGGAGGCAGGGAAGGGATTGCTATACGTGGGCGAGCGCGGCACGTGGTATCCGAATTTCGGCTTGAACCCTGCGCAGTTCGATCTGGAGTTCCACTATCCGGCGGACTGGACGCTGGTGGCGACGGGAAAGCAAATCGCAAGTGCGGGCGGCGAGGAGGCGGAAGCGAACGAAGCGGCGGGGGGAGAGAAAATTTCACGGTGGGCGTCGGAGCGGCCGATTCCGGTGGCGGGCTTCAACCTGGGCAAGTACGTTCGGGCGGAGGCGAAAGCAGGCAATATTCTGGTGGAGGCGTACGGCACGAAGGGAGTGGAAAAATCGTTTCCGCAGGGGAAGGCGGAGGCAATTGAGGAGCCGGTTTTTCCCGGCGAACTCACGCCAAGATCGGTTCCGCAGCCCATGGTGGCGCCGCCGTCGCCGGCCCGCGATGTGCAGGCCGTGGCGGACAGGGCGGCGAAGGCGATTGAGAGTTTCTCGCAGTGGTTTGGGCCGTATCCGTACAGCTCGCTGGCGTTGACGCAGATGCCGGGGAATTTGAGCCAGGGATGGCCGGGGCTGGTCTTCCTGTCGAGCTTCGCGTTTCTCAGTCCGCAGGAGCAGACGGATTTGCGTCTTGATCCCGTGGCGCGCGAGATCGACCGCCAGGTGCTGGTGCATGAGACGGCGCATCAATGGTGGGGCGATCTGGTGCAGTGGAAGAGTTATCGCGATCAGTGGCTGGCGGAAGGTCTGGCGAACTATGCCTCGCTGTTGACGCTGGAGCAGCAGAATCCGGCGCAATTCCGGCAGGTATTGGAAAAATACCGGCGCGATCTTCTGAGCAAGAACGAAGATGGAGAGTGGCTGCGCGACGCGGGGCCAGTGACGCTGGGGCAACGGCTGGAGTCGTCGCATTTTCCCGGGGGATACGAGGCGATCAGCTACGAAAGAGGGACGTGGCTGTTTCACATGCTGCGCTCCATGCTCCGCGATTCCATGCTGCACGGTTCGGAAGCGGCATCGCGTTCCCGGAAAGGACGGGCGAATCCGCCGGCGAATCCCGACGAGCTGTTCTTCCGCGGATTGCGGAAAATCCGGGAGCGCTATGAGGGAAAGAGAATAAGCACCGAGGAACTGGTGCGAGTTTTCGAAGAAGAATTGCCGCGCCCACTTTGGTACGAGAAACGTCCCAAACTGGACTGGTTCTTGCAAGGTTGGATCGAAGGCACGGCGATCCCGGAGCTGCAAGTTCGCGACGTTCGCATCACCGAGAAAAACGGGGTGACCACGGTGACGGGCGTGATCGTACAAAAGGACGTACCCGACGATCTGGTGACGGCGGTTCCGGTGTATGCCGTGACAGCGGGGAACACGCTGGTTTTTCTCGGCGAAGTGCTGGCGGATGGCCGGGAGACGGGGTTTCGGCTGAGCGCGCCGAGCGGCACGCGCAAGATTGTGCTCGATCCGAAGCAGACGATTCTCACGGCGCTGAAGTAGATCCTGAAAATATTTTTGCATCCTTCCAAACGCATTCCGAATAACCGAGAGGTTGGTGCGGAGCGTGCCGATTTGCGAGGAGTGGCGAGGCCACGGAATTGCTGGGAACGCGTTGGGGAAGGAAATATGACTCTTCAGCCAAATGGATTCGCGAACGACAGGCCCCGAAGGCGAACGATTCTTCTGGTGGAGGACGAGCCTTTTGTGAGGGCGGCGACTCGAGCCATTCTGGAGCACGCGGGCTTTGAGGTCCTACCGGCCGGGGATGCGCCAGACGCGATGAGGCTCTACGAAGAGTGCCAGCGGCGAATCGACCTGGTGATGACGGACATGGTGCTTCCAGGGCGATCGGGGCGGCAACTGGGGCAGGACCTGCGTAAGCACTCACCGGAGATGGCGGTGCTGGTGACGTCGGGATACTTCAATGCGGAGTGGGAGACGGAAGCGCCTGAGTCGCGCACGTATTTTCTGGCAAAGCCGTATTCGAGAGGGACGCTGGTCGAGAGGATTGAAAAGATCCTGGGGGCGACGGCACGGGCTGCGACGCAAGCGAGCTAGGCGCCGCGCAGTCCTTCCGCAGCTTGACTTTCATCAGGCGGTCGCGGCTCTCGTGCGGTAACGAAGAGCGGCGAGGATTTCGCGGGGGATATCGGGCAGTGGCACGACCTGGTTGAGCACTCCGAGTTCCGCGCAGGCGCGCGGCATACCGTAGACGACGCAAGTGGCTTGGTCCTGGCCCACCGTGACTCCGCCCGCCTGGAAGATGGCCTGCATTCCCAGGGCGCCGTCGTCGCCCATCCCGGTTAGGATAATTCCCATCGACGAGGAACCAAAAACTTCCGCGACCGAAGACATCAGGACGTCCACCGAAGGCTTGTGGGGAAGGTCGCTGGGCAAGAGCGAGAGGCGCAGAACCACGCCGGAGGAGGATTGGCGTTGCACGATGAGGTGCATGCCGGCCTGAGCCAGGTAGGCGTGGCCGGCCCTGATGATTTCGTTCTCTTGGGCCTCGTGCACTCTTAGCGGGCCGAGATCGTTGAGGCGTTTGGCAAAAGGTTCGATGAACCCGACGGGCATGTGCTGCACGACTACGATGGGGACGGGAAGGTCGGCGGGAAGCGCGCTGAGGACTTTCTGCAACGCTTGGGGCCCTCCTGTGGAGGTACCGATGGCGACGATCCCAGGCACGGTTGCGGCGCTGGCCGGAGCAGGACGGGTGGCCGGGCCATCGAGGTGGCGGGAAGGGCAAGGCGCGGGCGCAGGGCAGCCGGCGGCAGCCTTGATCTTGGCAACAAGCTCCTCCTGGATTTTGACGACATCGAGGTAGTCGTAGTTGAGCTGCTTGGCAATGCAGTCGCAGGCGCCAACGGCGAGGGCTTGGACTGCGTCTTCGGCCCCGTGGCGAGCGAGCGCACTTACGACGACGACTGGGCGCGGCGATTCGGACATGATGCGTTTGAGGGTTTCGAGGCCGTCGAGGCCGGGCATATCGAGGTCGAGAGTAACGACGTCGGGATGCAGCGCGCTAATCTTTACGAGGGCTTCGAGTCCGCTCTCGGCAGTGCCAACCACGCGAAGCGAGTCGTCGGATGCGACCATGCGGGAGAGGGCGGCGCGCATGAAGGCGCTATCGTCCACGATCAGGACTTTCACCGGCGCACGGGGACTGGACAGGTTCATGAGGACGCAGACGGCTGCAACTCCTCATCAAGTCATCGGCTGGTGGAACGTGGACTTGAGCGGGAGACTCTCCTGCTGGACATAGACCGGAAATAGGCTGCAGCGCCGCACCAAAGTGTCGGGAACTCGCGGTTTTCGCTGGCTTTGATTCTCGACCCCTTCTCTGAGCCTGGCGGCCCCGTCAATCGCTGTTTAGAGCAGCCCACCGCGTGCACTCGAGAGCGAGCGCCGTTTCGCTCTGGTTGAAATGTCTGGCCATGAACGTCTGACGCCGGCACGCATTCCGCGATACTATCTGTGGTGATGAGCCGCGAAGCCAGCGTCGAACCCCGCCAGGATCCCCGCCAGGAAATCCTGCGCACCGCCGCCCGACTCTTTCAACAGCGCGGATACGATGCCACTTCCATGAACGATGTCGCCGCCGCGCTGAAGCTTTCCAAGGGCGGCCTCTATCACCACTTCCAGTCGAAGGACGAAATCCTGTTCCACATCATGTCGCACGCCATGGACATCACCGAGCAGCGAGTCATCAACGTGGTGCGGCGCATCGACGGAGCCCGCGTTGACGGAGCGGAAGAGCGGCTGCGCACGCTGATCCGGCTGCACATCCAGGTTGTGCTCAGTCCCGAGGACCGCGAGATTACGGTCATGCTGCACGAGAACCATCCGCTGCCGCCGGCGCTGCGCCGCAAGATCAACGGACGCAAAAAGGACTACGTGCAGTTCGTCGAGCACGTCATCGCCGACGTGCAGCGCAAGCGGAATTCCCCACCGCCGGTCACGCCGCAGGCCGCAGCCTTCGCCCTGGTGGGAATGATCAACTGGATCTATCAGTGGTACAAGCCCGACGGCCCGCTGACGGGAGACGCGCTGGTCGAGCAGTACACGGAAATTTTCTTTCGTGGCGCAGTGGGGTAGTTGTCAGTTCTGGTTTTCAGTTTCCGGTTCGCAGTGGTGTCCTGTAGAGGCTGAGCGAGAGGGCCTGCAGGATGGCCAGCCGGCTTCCCTGGCTGTGTACAATCTCATAGTAGAAATGAGCCGCGCCAAGACTAGCTCGATGACACGCGCCCAACGCCGCGTGAGGCCGAACTCCAAAGCGCCATCGAGAACCGGGCCATTCCTAACCGGCGGCAAGCTGAATACCGTTCTCTGCGCTTTACTGGCGGGGGTGACCATCGCGCTTTACAGCCCGGTACTTGGGCATTCATTCGTCGTCTTGGACGATCGCGATTACGTTACTGCAAATTCCCACATTCATGACGGCTTGTCCTGGAACACGATCGAGTGGGCGTTCACGTCCACGGAGTCGGCGAACTGGCATCCTCTGACCTGGCTCTCCCATGCTCTCGACTATCAACTTTTTGCCTTGAATCCGGCCGGCCATCATTTCGACAGCGTGCTGATCCACGCTCTGAATGCGGTGCTGTTGTTTCTGCTGCTGGGGTGGGTTACAAAGCGCGTGGGTCCGAGTCTGCTGGTGGCGGTGCTGTTCGCCTTGCATCCGATCAATGTTGAGTCGGTGGCATGGGTAGCGGAACGAAAGAATGTGCTGAGCACGCTCCTCTTTTTTTTAGCGATCGGTGCTTATGCATGGTACGCGCAAAAGCCGGGTTGGCGTCGCTATCTGCTGGTGGCGGCGCTGTTTGCCGCTGGACTGATGGCCAAGCCGATGGTCATCACGCTCCCCTTTGTCTTATTGCTGCTGGATTATTGGCCGCTGGACAGAACGCCGCTGGATGGAAACCAGAGCGGCCCGGCCACGTCGAAGGGCGTGCCGCGGGTGGCATTTTCGAGGCTGCTGCTGGAGAAAATCCCGTTACTTTTTCTCTCGGCCGCCAGCGCGTGGATCACGCTCATCGCGCAGCGGCCTGCCAAGCGTACCTTAGCTGATCTCCCGTTCGGCATACGAATCGAGAATGCTGTCGTGGCCTATGGGTCATACCTGTGGAAAATGTTCTGGCCGGCCCACCTGGCGTTCTATCCCCATTCTGCCAGCGCTCTCCCGGCATGGCAATGGATTCTGTCCGCGCTGGCGTTGATAACTGTCACCACGTTCGTAGTCGGCTTTCGCAGAAAGCGCTACCTGCCAGTTGGATGGTTTTGGTTCCTCGGTACTCTAGTTCCGGTCATCGGCCTGGTGCAGGTGGGAGAGTGCGCCATGGCCGATCGCTATGCCTACATCCCCCTGATCGGAATTTTCGTAATGATTGCCTGGGGTCTTGCCGATCTGGCGAAGGCAAGAGAAGTCCGCAGCGCTTGGCTGGTAATCCCGGCATTGTGCGCTTTGGCAGCGCTGGCCTGCGTCACCAATCGCCAGATGGGTTTATGGGATAGCGATTACCATCTCTGGTCGCACACTCTGGAGGGCGCGGAAAGTTCCCTGGCCCATAACGCCCTCGGAGTTGCGCTGATGCACCCCGACTCGGAGCTGACTCGGCATGACCTGGAGAACTATGGAACCGAGCAGAACCGGATGGACGAAGCCCGCCAGCATTTCGAGCGGGCCCTGGAACTGCGCCGGCCACTGGCGCAGCACAACCCAAGTGCATATCTGCCGGACATGGCCAGGACCTTGAACAACCTGGGGAATATAGATCGACTCGAGAACCGGATGAACGAAGCCCGCCAGCACTGTGAGGCCGCTCTAGAGATTTACCGGCAGCTTGCGCAGCAGAGTCCGGACGAGTACGTACCATACTTGGCGGCGACTCTGAGCAACTTGGGGTCCCTGGATCGACTCCAGAACCGAATGGACGAAGCGCGCCAGCACTATGGGGAGGCCTTGCAGATCGACCGGCAACTGGCGGAGCAGAATCCCAACAAGTACTTGCCGAACATCGCCATGACGCTGAATGAATTTGGGTTCCTGGATGCAACCCAGAACCGGATGGGCGAGGCGCGCCAGCACTATGACGAGGCCTTGAAGATTGACCGGCAACTGGCGGAGCAGAGTCCCGCCGTGTACCTGCCCGACTTGGCGATGACGCTGACTAACTTCGGGCTTCTGGATGTAAGCCAGAAGCGGATGGACGAAGCGCGCCAGCACTATGAAGAGGCCTTGAAGATTGACCGACAACTGGCGGAGCAGAATCCCGCCGTCTACCTGCCGGACATGGCCATGACGCTGATCTACCGAAAGCTGGCTCAGGGCGACCCGGCGAGATATGCCGGCGACGTAGCCAGAGCCGAAGCGAGCCTGGAAGAACTAGAAAGGAGAGCGCCCTCCCCCTAGGCGTTTCACGGTGTGGAGCGAAATTTGCGGTGCTTTGCCGCTGAGCGGGGGACTTCCACCCCCAAGCTGCCGAATATGTTCGGCATACGAAGAACAGCCCGCAAGCCTCTCAGCCTGCGGGCTGCCCGGTGGACTGTTTGGGATTGACTGAGGTGGTCACTCTCGTGGCCCCTCGCTCGACCACCCCGTCACGCTAAAATCGCGCGTGCCGGGGATCCCGGTCGCTCCGGTGCCGGGCACAGCTTTGACGTGGCACTCTCCAGAGTTGGGTCGGGTGGGGTGGGCCCCACCCAATCCCTAATTCACCAATTCACCGTCTGCGTCAGCGAAGCCGAACTGCCGACAAAGACTCTGCTGCCGTTGTACGTCGCCGTGATGCTGTCCGTGCCCGCCGGAAGCGCCGAGGTTGTGAACGTTGCCGCGCCCTCTTTCAGAGACACAGTCTTCAGTGCCGTCGTGCCATCGAAGAAGGTCACCGTCCCCGTAGCCGTGGCGCTGGACTGCGACGACACGCTCGCTGTAAAGGTCACGGACTGGTCAAGGATCGACGGATTCTGCGAGGAAACCAGCGTGGTTGTAGTCGTGGCCTCGCCGACTACTTGATACATAACCTGCGACTTGCTGCCGGGAAAGTTGGAGACGCCGTCGAAGACGGCCCATATCCTATTGCTGCCGACGGGCAGCGCCGAGGTGGTCAAGGTAGCGGAGCTTCCGTTCCAGGTTACGGGCCCCAAAGGTGCGGCATGCCAAACCCAAACCCAATCCCACCAATCCAAAATATCCCACTCCAGCCATCCAAAGCTGGGAATGACGACAACCGTGAAGACCACGGGCTGCCTAAAAACTGATGGATTGGGCGAGGAGGTGATGATAACCTTAGTAGTTGGAGGCACGTTGGTCACTTCGAACACAACGCCCTGATCCGGGCCATCCGGGCCCATCCTGGCCGTGCCATAAAGGTTGCCTGCGCCGTCCATGTACAGGATGCCTGTCGGCTCGGAGGCCTCGACGCAGGGGTAGCTGGGGCCCAGATACTCCGTGCAGAAGTTCGCGAGAATCTTCTCTTTGTAGTGTGGGGCTGCCAGCAAGAAGTTGTGTGGGGCCACTAGCTCGAAAACGGTTCCAGGAACATACCCAAAGGGAAGGGTGGTACCCCCCGTCGTGGTGCCGTAAATGTTCCCGTTCTCATCGAGCACAACACCCGCAATAGGAGCGTAGCCATCTTCTCCCACCTTGGGCTTAAAGGAGTAGAGAATCTGCTCTGTCCATGTGCCGTTCTTTGCGGGAACCAGCTTGTAGACCATGCCCCCGTTATGGGCGCCGCCAGATGCTGTGGTGCCGTAAAGGTTTCCGGCCTGGTCGAGCGCGGGCGTGCCCTGTGCGAGGCTGCCATCTCCACCGGGAGCACCGGTAAAGGTGTGGAGCACGGACTGAGTCCAACCGCCATTACCGTCGGGTGAGAGCTCGAATACAGTCGACAAAGTGGCGCCGTAGATGTTTCCGTTGCCATCCATGGTCAAGCCGGCGATGCCGTTTTGGGTATCGAATGTGTAGATCAGATGATAATCCCAGACGCCACCAGCGGACGGGGTGAGCTCGAAGACGGTCCCACAACCGGACGAGCAGTTCGGACTCCCTCCGCCGACTTTAGTCGTGCCGTAGAGATTTCCCGCCGGATCCATGATCAGACCGCTTTCCGGATCCCAACCGTCCGCCGCGCCAGTAAAGCTGTACAGGACGGTTTCGTTCCAGGGCATCCAGGGCGCATTCGGGTACTCGGGGGTAAGTTCCCATACCACGCCGTATCCATTCGCGCCGCCTAGGGTCGTCGTCCCGTAAAGGTTCTCCAAGCTGTCGACGAGCAGGTTAGCGTAGCCTGGCATTCGGCCGTCCGGGCAGGGGGGCCCGTCAGGGCAGAAGGTGTAGAGCGTGTATATTCCTCCTCCGCTTAATACGTCAAATACGGTTCCCGCGCCGCTCGACCCACCGAACGAGGTCGTCCCGAACAGGTTGCCCTCGCCGTCAGAGGTGATGCCCGACAGGGGAAATTGCCCGTCCGGACAACTCGGCGCAGCGGAGCAGAAGCCGTAAAGCACGAACGCCTGAGTTTGGGCCTGCGCTGGGCGAGCGCCAATCAGCAGCAGCGCGGAAAGCACTGCCAGTGTCAGAGCGCCGCGGATAATTGCGGCTGCCAGTTTTGTCGAGCCGAATCTCGGTCCGGCGTTGGAAATATTCAAATGTCCTTTCGTCCTCCTGTTTGTCCGTAGTGA
>JBEKQG010000033.1:0-23627 GCA_049519955.1 Terriglobales bacterium | reverse complement strand
CTTCGGCTTTTGCCTTCGTGTACGTTGCGATCCCGATGGCGCTGCTGGTCGCCATCCGCCAGCAACCCGCGGGTGCGATCTGGACGATCTTCATGCTCCTTGCCGTGTGGGCGGGAGATACGTTTGCATACTTCGTCGGTAAGTCGCTGGGACGGCACCACATGTCGCCGCGCATCAGTCCCAACAAAACCTGGGAAGGCGCGGTGGCGTCGATTGTGGCCAGCATGATCGTCGGCACGTTGTGGATGCAGCATGCGCACGGAATCAGCTCCGCGTTTTTGCGGATGGGATTGATTGACCGCCGCGATGGCATGTGGGGATTGCAACAGCCCCAACTCTTGCCCATCATTCTGTTGTCGGCAGCGGTCAATCTCGCGGCGCAGTTGGGAGACCTGGTCGAGTCGCTCATCAAGCGCGGCGCTGGAGTAAAAGATTCCGGCACGATTCTCCCCGGCCACGGAGGCATGCTCGATCGCATCGACGCCATGCTGTTCGCAGTACCGGTGGTCTGGGCCTATGGCGCGTGGCGGCTGATGCAATAAGCCCCTTCCCCTGATGGCCTGTCTGAGAGAAAATTCAAGATTCATGCCGAACCCTATTTCCATCGCATGGTGCCGCCGATGCATGCCGGCTGCAGTGGTGGCTTTTCTCTTCCTGTGCGCATTTTTCCATTGCACCCCGGCGCACGCCCAAGGCGGGCCGCCCTATTATACCAATGATCCGGCCACGCCCGGCCATCTCAATTGGGAAATCAATCTCGCCTATATGCCGTTCTTGTACAGCAATCAGTCCGTCTCCCACACGCCCGATCTCGACATCAATTTCGGCGTTGGCGATCGCATCCAACTGACTTACGAAAATGCCTGGTTGCGAGATAGAGATCCGTCGGCTGTGACCAAATATGGCCTGGGTCAATCCAATGTCGGCGTCAAATGGCGCTTCTACGACGCTGGAGAGTCGGGCCTCAACATCTCGGTTTTCCCGCAGATCTTTGTCAACAACCCCAACGACGCCGTCCGCCGCGGCATCACGCCCGCGAGCGAGTCTTTCCTCCTGCCCTTCGAATTCTCCAGAAAATTCGGCCCCATCGCGGTGGATTACGAAATCGGTTATCAGTTTGTCCACAAAGGACCAGACGGCTGGATCACCGGCCTCGTCCTCGGCCACGATTTCACGCCAAGACTCGAAGGGGACGTGGAACTCTACGCCCAAGGCGCCTTCCATCCCTCCGCCAGCCAACCCACGATTGGCTTGGGCGCTCGCTACAAGATCCATCGTCCGGTGATCCTCCTCTTTATGGCCGGTCGCAGCCTCGAAGCCACCCGTCCCCATCAGTCCTATTTCGTCGGCTATTTCGGACTTCAATTCCTGTTGCCCTCCAAGTCCTACAAATAAGAAGGATCCTCACTACCTCGAGGTGGATTTTCGAGGAGTTTCCGAACCACCTCGTGCCCATCCCGTACAATAGAAGCTCTGTCTGACTTCATGAAGCGCATCGCCATCCTGGGTTCGACGGGCTCGATCGGCCGCAGCACTTTGAGTGTGGTCGAGAGCTATCCTGACCGCTTTCAAGTTGCCACGCTGGCGGCGGGCAACAATGCCGAACTTGCCTTTGAGCAGGCGGTGCGATGGAAGCCGCGCGTCCTCTCGTTGGCCAAGGAGGAAGCCGCTGACGCGCTTCGCGTCAAACTGCGCGGCGCGGGACTTTCCGATATCGAAGTCATGCACGGCGCCGCGGGGACGATCCGCGTCGCCACGTATCCCGAAGTGGATTTTGTGGTTAGCGCGATTGTCGGCGTCTCCGGCCTGGAGGCGACCTACGAAGCGGTGCGCGCGGGGAAGTCGGTTGGCCTGGCCAACAAAGAATGTCTGGTGGTGGCTGGCGAACTGATCACCGCCGAGGCACGCAGGCAGGGCAAGCCGCTCTTACCCATTGACAGCGAACATAACGCCATCCACCAGTGCCTGCGCGGCGGACGCCGGGATGAAGATGAGCGCGTCAACGAGGTGGCCCGCATTTGGCTGACGGCGTCCGGCGGGCCGTTTCTGAATACGCCCAAGTCTGAGTTTGCCTCCATTACGGTGCAACAGGCGCTCAATCATCCCACCTGGAAGATGGGTAAAAGGATCACCATAGACTCGGCAACATTGATGAACAAAGGGTTCGAGGTGATCGAGGCTTGCCGCTTGTTCAACATGCCTCCCGAGCGCGTGCAAGTTGTTGTGCATCCTCAATCTACGGTCCATTCCATGGTCGAATTCGTGGATGGTAGCATACTTGCTCAAATTTCCGTGACCGACATGCGTCTGCCGATTTTGTATGCGCTGACCTATCCGGACCGCATCGCTTCGGATTTGCGTTTCTCGGTCATGGACCTGCGGCACCTCGATTTCTGCCCTCCAGATATGGCCAAATTTCCCTGCCTGCGATTGGCGTATGAGAGTTTGGCTGGCGAAGCGGCCGGTGCCGGAGGCACGAAGACCATCGCCTTGAACGCCGCCGACGAGGTCGCGGTGGCTGCATTTCTGGAGGGGCAGATCGGATTCGAGGACATTCCGCGGATCATCGAAGAAACAATGTCTGCAACGCCGGCCGGACATTTGGAATCTATACAGAAGGTACTCAAGCTGGATACCGAGGCGCGCCTTTTGGCAAGAGAAATGGTGAAGCCGCGCCGCCGAAAGGGATCGCCCATCGGGGCCATTTCGTAGACGGAATTATGGAGTAATCTGGGAATGATGCCGCAGCTTTTGTCCATCCTTCACACCATCCTGGTCATGGGAATCGTGCTCGGATTCATGATTGTGATCCATGAATTCGGCCACTTTGCGGTGGCCAAGTATTTCCGCGTTCGGGTGGAGGTCTTTTCCATCGGCTTTGGCAAACGTCTGCTGGGCTTCAAAAAAGGCGAGACCGACTATCGCATCAGCGCCATCCCGCTGGGCGGTTACGTGAAGATGTCGGGCGAAAACCCGATGGACGAGCGCACGGGCGATCCGGGGGAGTTTCTGTCGCATCCGCGCTGGCAGCGCTTCCTCGTGGCCCTGGCCGGGCCAGCCATGAACGTCCTGCTGGCCGTGGCCCTGCTCACCGGCGTCTACATGGCGCACTACGAATACCCCGCCTTTCTCGATGAGCCGACGGTGGTGGGGTGGGTGAGTCCAAATACACCAGCGGATAGAGCGGGGATTCAGAGGGGCGACAAGATTGTCCGGGTGGAGAACATTGAGAACCCGAATTGGGAGCAACTGGACGAGAAGGAGGCGTTGAGCCCGAATCAAGCCTTGAAATTTGCCATTGAGCGCAATGGCGAAGTGGTGGAAAAAATCCTGGTTCCGGAACCATACGGACCCAATCAGTACGGAGATATTGGTTGGGGACCGAAAGAACCCATGGTGACGTTGAAAATGGTTGAACACGGCATGCCCGCCGACAAGGCCGGTCTCAAGGTTGGTGACCAGATCCTCAGCGCGAATGGACAGGAAATTCCGGCGCTGGAGGCGCTTGTGCAACAGTTGAACCACACCAAGGACCAGCCGCTGGAACTGGTGGTGCTGCGTAACGGAGAGAAGCGGGATTTTACGGTGAAACCGGTGCTAATGCCTGGAGCCTCTGGGCAGGAACCTGCCTATCGGATTGGTATCGGCAGGAGCATTCCCACAAAAGTGGTGAAACTGAATTTTTCGGAGGCGCTGCAACGCTCTTTGTCGGACAACAAGAAGAGTTCTTTTCTGATCCTGGAGTTGCTGCAAAAAATGGCGCGGCGCAAAATGTCGATTCGTGGGGTGAATGGACCGATCGGCATGGGCAGCATGGTGGGCGAGGCTGCGCGCGAGGAAGGCTGGACGCCGCTGATCTCAATTACTGCCGCGATCAGCTTGAACCTGGGCATCATGAACCTGCTGCCGATACCGATCCTGGATGGCGGCATGATCCTACTGCTGTTCATCGAGGGCCTGATGCGGAAGGAAATCAGTTTGTCCATCAAGGAGCGCATCTACCAGGCGGCTTTCGTCTTTCTCGTGCTCTTTGCCGTGATGGTGATCTATAACGATCTGGTCAAGACGCTGCCGGGCCTGACGCGGATGCCGTAGGCGGGCAGCCGTCAGCCATCAGCTCCGTGCCTTCCCGCACCCGATAGAAAATCGACAAATGCTTCAGGCATTGTCCTTTTGGATGCTCGCCGCGCAATCCTCTCACCGTGCCGCCAGCGAACTTGAACTAGGATAGTCCCATGAGCGTGCCCGAAGTCGGCCATCCCATCACCGACGCGGAAGAGCGTTTTGAAGGTTTCGAAAACCTGATGCCCTTCAAGGTGCAGAACATTCTTCTGGTCTCCAGTCTTTACGATTCCTTCATTCTCCGCGAAGACGGACGGCTGAACGAGTTGCTGATCGACGAATCGCTGGAGTTGAATCTGCGGCAGATTCCAGGGATCGCGCACGTTTCGAGTTGCGCGGAAGCGGTGGAACTGGCGCGCTCGCAGCCGCAATTCAACCTCATCGTCACCAATCTCGCGGTCGGCGACATGGACGCGGCGCAGTTGGCGCGCGAGGTGAAGCGGGCGGGGCTGGACGTGCCGGTGCTCGTGCTGGCCTACGACTATCGCGAGATCAAGAACTTCGTGGCGCGAAATCCCGTCACTGGGATCGAACGGATTTTTCTGTGGCAGGGCAACGCCCGCATCCTGATCGCGATGGTGAAGTACATCGAGGACAAGCGCAACGTCGTGCACGACACGCGGGCCATCGGCGTGCCGGTGCTGCTCGTGGTGGAAGACAACATCCGTTATTACTCGTCGTTTCTGCCCGTGATTTATACCGAGCTAATCAAGCAATCGAAGCGTGTGATTCAGGAAGGCATCAACGTGGCGCACAAGCTGGTGCGCATGCAGGCGCGGCCGAGAATTCTGCTGAGCTCGAATTTCGAAGATGCGGCCCGGCTGGTCGAGGAGCATCGGGACTATTTGTTTGGCGTGGTCTCGGACGTGGAGTTTCCGTGGGACGGCAAGCTCAATCCCGAGGCGGGCTTTGAGCTGGCTCGCATGGTGAAGCGGCTGGTGCCGGATGTTCCGGTGGTGTTGCAGACCAGCCGCGCCGAGTTCCGCCCGCGAGCGTACGCCGAGGGGTACTCGTTTCTGCGCAAACGTTCGCCTACGCTGCTGAAAGACTTACGCCGCATCTTGACCGAGCAGTTCGGGTTTGGCGACTTCGTGTTCCGGCTGCCAGACGCGAGCGAAGTGGGGCGCGCGAAGGACCTGAACGCGCTGGAAGAGCAATTGCGAACGGTTCCGGTGGAAAGCATCGTCTTTCACTCGCAGAGCAACCACTTCTCCCATTGGCTGATGGCCCGCACCGAGTTTGCTTTGGCGGCCAAACTCCGTCCACGAAAGGTTTCGGATTTCGCCAGCTCCGAAGATCTCCGGCGCGATCTGATCGAGTCCATCCACGAATATCGCCGCGAACAGAGCGAGGTGCTGATTGGCGACTTCCGGGCCGACACGTTCAAGTTCGCGGAATCGAGCTTTCTGCGCATCGGCTCCGGGTCGCTCGGCGGCAAGGCCCGCGGCCTCGCCTTCGTGCGGCACCTGTTGCGCAAGAACCGCATCACGCGCCGCTTTCCCGGCGTGCGCATCTCGGTGCCTGCCGCCGTCGTGCTGGCGACGGATGTGTTCGATCAATTCCTGGCCGAGAACAATCTTCTCGACTTTGCCTTGCGTTCGGAAGACGACGCGGAAATTCAGCGCAGGTTCCTGGCTACGCCGCTCTCCAAGTCCCTCAACGAAGACCTCAAATCCTTTCTGGCCGAGGTCAGGCATCCCTTGGCGGTGCGCTCCTCCAGCCTGCTCGAGGATTCGCAATACCAGCCTTTCACCGGCGTGTATGAGACCTTCATGCTGGGCAATCAGCAAGCCCATCCGGAACAGCGGCTGGCGGCCCTCAGCGATGCCATACGGCTCGTCTATGCCTCCACCTTTAGCCGCCACGCAAAAGCCTACGTGCGCGCCACTCCGTACCGTCTGGAAGAAGAAAAAATGGCGGTAATTCTGCAGCAGATTGTGGGCACCGCGCACGAAGAGCGTTTTTATCCGGATTTCTCGGGCGTCGTGCGCTCGCGCAATTCCTATCCCGTGCCGCCCATGACGTTCGAGGATGGCATCGCGGCCGTCGCCCTGGGCCTGGGCCAGGCGGTGGTGGATGGCGGGAAGTGTTTGAGTTTTTGCCCGCGCTATCCCCAGAATCTGGTGCAGTTTTCTTCGGTCGAAGACATCCTGGCCAACTCGCAGTCGGAGTTCTGGGCGGTGGAGTTGCATGGCACGTCCGACGGCCGTCCCGGGCATTGGCAGGAAAAGCGGTTCGGCCTGGACGCTGCCGAGAAGGACGGCACGCTGCGCGCGCTGGCTTCGACTTACTCCAGGGACAACAACGCCGTCTATGATGGAGTAAGCCGGCCGGGCGCGCGCATCGTGACCTTTGCCCCCATGCTCAAGCACGGCACCTTCCCGCTGGCTGAGATCCTCGAAGTGCTGGAGCGGGCGGGTGAGTATGCGCTGGGCCATCCCGTCGAGATCGAATTCGCCGTGCGTTTGCCGCAGACGGCGGGATTGGCGGCGGAGTTCGGTTTCCTTCAAATCCGCCCACTGACGCTGGCGCGCGACGGCGAGAACATGGCATTCGACGATGTGCAGCCGGAGCAGTTGATCTGCCGGAGCAGCAAAGTCCTGGGCAATGGCCGCATCGAAAATCTCTTCGATGTCGTGGTCGTCGATTCCCAGCGCTTCGAGCGCAGCCGCAGCCAGGAAGTGGCCCAGGCGGTCGCCCAGTTCAATCGCCGGCTCAATGAGGAGAACCGGCCTTATCTGCTGATCGGGGTTGGGCGCTGGGGATCGACCGAACCGTGGCTGGGCATTCCGGTGGAATGGGATGAAATCTCCGGGGCGCGCGCCATTGTCGAGGCCGGATTCCGCGATTTTCGCGTCACCCCATCGCAGGGCAGCCATTTCTTCCAGAACCTCACCGCGTTTCAGGTCGGTTACTTCACCGTGAATCCAGACGCTGGCGAAGGCACGGTCGATTGGCAGTGGCTGACGGAGCAGCCGGCGGTCGAAGAGCAGGGCTGCGTCCGCCGCTTGCAGTTTGCGGCGCCCATCCGCGTGGTGATGAACAGCCACACCAGCCAAGGCGTGATCTTCAAGCCCGAAGGATAAAGAAGTACCCGGTTGCCAGTTCCCAGTACCCAGAAAAACTGACGGGGCTTCTGCGTACCCAATACTAAGTACTGGGTAATTGCAGTCCTCGACTCGCCATAAGTCGTTTACTCGAATACACTTACATGTACACGCGAGTTCGTTGCAATCGGTGCGTGACGGCTGTCACCCCGCGGGGCGACTATGGTCACTGACTCAGGTGGCGCAGGAACGGCTATAATGGCGTCTCCAAGGCGGCGTGAGTGGAGCCCTTCACGGACACGACATCCGCCCTTAACTTCCCGCAATACTTGCTGACGAGAACCTGCGTGAAACGGCTGGGGGTCCGAAGTAGGACCGCAGGGGATGATTGGGAGCCGGCAAGCATCAAGTCTGAAATCCAAGGATGACAATTTTATGAAGAACATTTTGATTTTGGGAGCCGCCGGTCGGGACTTCCACAACTTCAACGTCGTATTTCGAAACAACAGCGACTATCGCGTGGTTGCCTTTACCGCTACGCAGATTCCAGACATCGCCGACCGCCGCTACCCGGCGGTATTGGCGGGGCCACTCTACCCGGACGGCATTCCCATCTTCGAAGAGAAGGACATGGAGAAGCTGATCCGCGAGCACAAGGTCAATGCGGTGGTGTTTTCCTACAGCGATGTGTCGTACGCGACCCTAATGCATGTGGCCTCGCGCGCGGTGGCCGCTGGGGTGGACTTCTGGCTGCTGGGGACCGAGCCGACACAGATCAAGTCGACCCATCCGGTGGTTTCCATCTGCGCCGTGCGCACGGGATGTGGCAAGAGTCCGCTGTCGCGGCTGGTCGCTTCCGAGTTGCGGAAGGCGGGCTGGAAGCCGGTGGTTATTCGTCACCCCATGCCCTACGGCGACTTGGCCATACAAGCCGTGCAGCGCTTTGCCACGATGGAAGACCTCGATCTGCATAAATGCACGATCGAAGAGCGGGAAGAGTACGAACCGCATATCAAGCAGGGTACTGTGCTTTACGCCGGCGTGGATTACGAGAAAATCCTGCGCCAGGCGGAGAAGGAATCCAACCTCATTCTGTGGGATGGAGGCAACAACGACACGCCGTTCTACGCGTCCGATCTCGAGCTTGTGGTTGCCGATCCCCATCGCCCCGGGCACGAGCTGGCGTACTTTCCGGGAGAGGTGAACCTGCGGCGTGCCGACGTGGTAATCATCAATAAAGTTGACACCGCCAAGAAGGCCGACGTTGAAACCGTCCGCCAGAACATCAAGAACAACAATCCCGAAGCGATCATTGTCGAGATGGCCTGCCACGTGTCCGCAGCCTCGCCAGAACTGGTGAAGGGAAAGCGGGTGCTGGTGGTCGAGGACGGTCCAACCCTCACGCACGGCGAGATGCCGTATGGGGCGGGCGTGGTTGCGGCGCAGCGCTTCGGAGCGGCCGAGTTGATCGATCCGCGTCCGTATGCGGTCGGCTCGATTAAGACAACCTACGAAAAATTCCCGCGTCTGATCAATCTGTTGCCTGCCATGGGCTACAGCGAAACGCAGCGGCACGAATTGCAGGAAACCATCAATCGCGTTCCCTGCGACTTGGTCGTGATCGCCACGCCCATCGACCTGGCGCGCGTTGTTAAAATCGACAAGCCCTGCATGAGGGTGAAGTACGAAGTGGAAGACATCACCAAGCCGGGAGTGGTCGAAATCCTGGCGGACTTCAACCGCAAGCACGCTGCGGCGAGGAGGTAATCATGAGTCAAAAAGACTTTTTGTCAATCCGCGATTTTTCACCGGCGGAAATCGAGCGTCTGCTCACGCTGGCGCGCGAGATCAAGGCCAACCCCGCTGCCTACACCGATTCGCTCAAGGGCAAGACGCTGGCCATGATCTTCGAGAAACCATCGTTGCGCACACGCGTGACCTTCGACGTCGGCATTCAGCAGTTGGGCGGCTTCTCGTTGTATCTGTCTCCGGCGGAAATCAGCCTGGGCAAGCGGGAGTCGGTGCACGACACCGCCAAGAACCTCGAACGTATGGTGCAGGGCATCATGATCCGCACGTTTGCCCACGAAATTGTGGAACAGATGGCGAAACATGCGCGCATCCCCGTCATCAACGGCCTTACCGACTACAGCCATCCTTGCCAGGCGATGGCTGACTTTCTAACCATGCTGGAAGTCAAGGGCAAGCTGAACGGCCTGCACGTCGCCTACGTCGGCGACGGCAACAACGTCGCGCACTCGCTCATGTTCGCCGGCGCGCAACTGGGAGCGCATGTCTACGTGGCGACTCCGCGCGGGAACGAGCCGGATGCAGCGGCCCTGCACTGGGCCCGCCAGCGCGCCCAAGCCACGGGCGGCAACTGCGTTGTCACCAACGATCCTCGGGAAGCGGTGACCCGCGCCGATGTCGTCTACACCGACGTGTGGGCAAGCATGGGGCAGGAAGCCGAAGCGGACAAGAAGAAGGAGAAATTCCGCGACTACCAGGTCAACGCTTCTTTGTTCTCTCTGGCCAACAAGGATGCCATTTTCATGCACTGCCTGCCGGCGCATCGCGGCGAAGAAGTAAGCGGCGACGTCATCGATTCCCCCCACTCGGTCGTCTTCCAGCAGGCGGAAAACCGCCTGCATGTGCAGAAGGCGATCATGCTGGATCTGATGAAAAATGTCGTCGTCGGGGCGCCGCTTCCGGAAACGGCGCGCGCCTGATCGGGAACGGGCATTCGAGGACAGCCATTCGAGGGCGAAGATGAAAAACATACTGCTGGCGGTGGGCGGAAACTCACTGATTCGCGGCGGCGAAAAAGGCACCGTCGCGGAACAGTTGGCAAACGCCCGCCGCACCGCCGTGGAAATCGTCGGCCTGATCCGGGACGGCCATCGCGTCGTTCTCACCCACGGTAATGGACCGCAGGTGGGAGCGGCCCTCCTGCGATCGGAACGAGGGGCCAGCCAGGTTCCGGGCCATCCCCTCGATGTTTGCGACGCCTCGACGCAGGGTGAAATTGGTTACCTCTTGCAACAGTCCCTGCACAACGAATTGCAAGCGGCGGGCTTGCAGGTCCGGGTTGCGACCGTGCTGACCCAGTGCGTGGTCGCGCTGGACGACCCTGCCATGACACGTCCCAGCAAGCCCATCGGCCCGTTTTACTCGCGGGCGGAAGCCGAGGAGCGCAAGCGCACGCTGGGCTGGCAGATCGTGGAAGACGCGGCGCGCGGTTATCGCCGCATCGTGCCCTCGCCGCAGCCGGTTGAGGTCGTCGAGGCCGATGTGATCCACGATCTCGTCAACATGGGCGTGCTCGTGATCGCTTGTGGCGGCGGGGGAATTCCGGTCGCGCGCAACCACGGAGTATTGCAGGGCGTGGAAGCGGTCATCGATAAAGATCGAGCTTCGGCGTTGCTGGCCGCGCGCCTCGGCATGGATCTGTTCGTCATCTCCACCGACGCCGAGTTTGTCTATCTGAACTACGCCAAGCCGAACCAGCAAGCGCTGCCCCGGGTTGCGGCGGATGAATTGGAAGGGTACGCTAAGGCCGGACACTTTCCCCCGGGAAACATGGGGCCGAAGGTGGAGTCGGCGCTGCGGTTCCTGCGCGACGGCGGAAAAGAATGCATCATCACTTCCGCCGAGCGCATTGGCCAGGCCGTTCGCGGAAGCGCCGGCACGCACATCTTCTCGAAACCCGATTTGATGGGCAACGGCGAAGCCGGAACGGATCGCGCACTCCCGATGGAAGGTCCCTTAGGAGGACAGACGAAATGACAGATGCGTCCACCGTAAGACCGGCTCTGTCCGTGTATTCGCTATCGCCACTGGAACCAGGTTTGAAGCACGTCGTCGAATCGCAGCAGTTCACCGTGCCGCTCCTGATGGATTTGTTCGACCGCACCCGCGGCATGGAGCACGTTGTGGCCCGGGGAGGGACGCTCGACTTTCAGGACCGGATCATGGCGACCCTGTTCTATACGCCATCCACGCGCACGCGGTTTTCTTTCGAGGCGGCCATGTACCGGCTCGGGGGGCGCGTGCTCTCGACCGAGCAGGCGCGTGTTTTTTCCTCCGAGATCGAAGGCGAGCAGCTTGAAGACACCATCCGCATCATCGGCCATTACGCCGACGTCATCGTGCTCCGCCATCACCAGGAGGGTGGCGCCAAGCGCGCCGCTCAGGTCTCACCGGTCCCGGTGATCAGCGCCGGAGACGGTAATGGCGGGCAGCATCCCACGCAGGCCCTGCTCGACCTCTACACGATTTACCGCGAACGTCCGCTGGATGGCCTGAGTATCGCCATTATTGGCGAACTCGATAAGGGACGCACGGCGCGCTCCCTGGCTTACCTGTTGGCCAAGTTCGATCGCGTCAAAATTTTCTTTGTCAGTCCGCCGGAACTTCAGATGAAGCCCGACATTCTCGAATATCTGGACGAGCACGGCATCCACTATGAATTGGAGTCGGACATCGACAAGGTCATCCGTGAGGTTGACGTGGTGTACCAGACGCGGATCCGGCCCGAACGCATGATCGACCATGCGGAGCTGAAACGCTATGCCATCGACTCCGCGGTGCTCGGGCGCATGAAGGCCGACGCGTTCATTTTGCATCCGTTGCCGCGCACAGTCGAACTCGACGAATCCGTCGATCACGATCCGCGCGCTCTCTATTTCCGCCAGGCCGCCAATGGCCTTTACGTGAGAATGGCGTTGCTGACGATGTTGCTGGAACGGAATTAGCCGTCGGTTTCATGTCGCGGCATTTCTTTAGTGGTGGAGACGGGGCTTGCCCCGTCTCTGCGGAACATCATCGGCCCTGATAGGGTCCAGGCACGATCGCAAGACAAAATCGAAAGTGAGGTTGCATGAACACCCAGGTCATCAACGAAGAAAAGCTAACTGGCAAGGAACTCATCGAGCTGGAAGACAAGCACGGGGCCCATAACTACCACCCCTTGGACGTAGTGATCGAACGGGCGGAAGGCGTCTGGGTGTATGACATCGAAGGCAAACGATACCTCGATTGCCTGGCCGCATACTCCGCCGTCAATCAGGGACATTGCCATCCCAGGATTTTGCGGGCGCTGCTCGATCAAGCGCACAAGGTCACGCTCACGTCGCGGGCATTCCGCAACGACCAACTCGCCCTGCTCTACAAGGAGCTGAGCGAACTGACCGGCTTCGACAAGGCGTTGCCCATGAACTCCGGAGCCGAAGCCGTCGAGACCGCCATAAAAACGGCCCGCAAGTGGGGATACAAGATCAAGGGCATTCCGGAGGGCGCGGCTGAAATTATTGTCAACGCCAACAATTTCCATGGGCGGACAACCACCATCGTCGGCTTCTCCACCGACGAGCAATATAAAGACGGCTTCGGCCCGTTCACGCCGGGCTTCAAGATCATTCCGTTTGGCGACATAAAGGCGTTGCGCGACGCCATCACTCCCAACACCTGCGCGTTTCTGACAGAACCGATCCAGGGCGAGGCGGGTATTGTCATTCCGCCGGCAGGGTTCCTGAAAGAAGCCGCCGAAATTTGCCGGAAAAACCGGGTACTGCTGGTCGCGGACGAAATTCAGTCTGGCCTGGGCCGGACCGGCAAGCTCTTCGCTTACATGCATGAAGGCATCAAGCCCGATATGGTCATTATCGGGAAGGCGCTCTCCGGTGGTTTTTATCCGGTCTCGGCCGTGCTGTCGTCAAACGAAATTCTCGGCGTCTACCGGCCCGGCGACCACGGCAGCACGTTCGGTGGCAATCCCCTGGGTTGCGCCGTGGCCCGCGCCGCTTTGCGCGTCCTGACGGAAGAGAAGCTGGTCGAGCGTTCTGCCGAGCTCGGGACGTATTTCCTCGGGCTGCTGCAAACTCTGCGCTCTCCGGACCTCAAGGAAGTGCGCGGCCGGGGTCTGTGGATCGGCATCGAGCTCAACAGCATGGCTCGTCCCTATTGCGAAGCGCTGAAGGAAGAAGGCATCCTCTGCAAAGAGACGCATGACCACGTCATCCGTATCGCGCCGCCCTTAATCATTCGCAAGGACGACATTGACTGGGCCTTCGCGCGCATCAAAAAAGTGGTGGAGAAATTCGCAGCTCGCTAGGGCTGCGACCGCGTGACGAATAATATGGTGGAGGGATCGGCGCCTTGCCGGTTTGGCCGGGCGCGGACGCCCACCCCTCCACCGTTGTTCTCCAACCCGCCAGCCCCGCTTCGGTACAATTGACGCCGTGGCGGAAATCAAAATCGATCGCACTTCAACCCTGGCGAAAGTCGCCATCTTCTCGGAACTCACCCCATCTGAACTTGCTTTTCTCGCGGAGCGCTCCGTTCCTCGCCGTTTTTCTCCGGGCGAAACCGTTTTCACTGCGGGAGAACCCTGTGCTGGACTCTATGTCGTCGAGTCTGGACACATCCGGATTTTCAAAAGCGCGGCCAGCGGACGCGAGCAGGTGCTCACGATTGATGGGCCCGGCAGTTCCGTCGCAGAGCTTCCGGTCTTCGACGGCGGAAACTACCCGGCCTCGGCGGCTGCCGTCGGCGACCTTACGCTGCTGTTTGTCAGCAAGCAGGACTTTCATGCGCTCTGCCTCGCTCATCCGCAGGTTGCGCTTAAGGTGCTGCGCGTGGTCGGTGCTCGGCTGCGACACCTGGTGGAAATCATCGAGGAACTTTCCTTTACCACGGTGCGGCACCGCTTGGCGGCATTCCTCTTGCGCCTTGCCCGAACCGAAGGCAAGCGATCCGCTGACGGAGTGGAAATCGCCTTGCCCGTCAGCAATCAGGAATTGGCATCGCAGATCGGAACCGTCCGCGAACTGATTTCCCGGAATCTTTCCCGCTTCCAATCTGAAGGCTTGATAAGAATCGATAGACGCAGCGTGACGATTTACGATCTAAATATGTTGGACGCTGAACTCCAATGAATTGAATAACGTATGCTAAATTATTAAATAAATACATTCACGACTCTTCCGCTTGCCGTGACAAAAGTCATCGGCACGCCGCCGCCATTCTTCTAACCTCAGAACATCAAGCGCGCCGCAAGCGTAAGAACAAAGAACGGAGCGGCGCCGCCGAGGAGGATTGGATGGGCGTCACCACCGAGAAAACCGTGCGCGAATTGGCTCTGGAGAATCCCGCCGCCACCCGGGTCTTTGAGAAGCTGGGCATCGATTATTGTTGCGGCGGCAATCGGTCTTTGGAAGAAGCCTGCCGCGCGGCGCGTCTTCCAATGGAGCAGGTGCTCGATTCGCTTGCCATGGCGGAACGGGCCACGCGGGCCTCGCAGCCGATCCACGACTGGCAAGCGGAGCCGCTGGCCGATCTGATCGCGCACATTGCCAACACGCATCACAAATATACGCGCGAGGAAATCGCCCGCCTCGGTCCCTTGTTCGAGAAAGTGTGTGCGGTCCATGGCAAGAACCATCCCGAGCTGTTGGATGTTCGCGCCACTTTCGCCGGCCTGGCGCAGGAATTAACGACGCATCTGATGAAGGAAGAGATGGTGTTGTTCCCGTACATCGTCAAAATGGAGGAATCCGTGATGCAGCATGAGCCCGTGCTGCCGCCGCCCTTCGGCAGCGTCCACAACCCGATTTCGATGATGGAGCAGGAACACAATTCCGCGGGCAACGCACTGCGCGCCATGCGCCATGCCAGCCGTGGCTACGCTGCCCCGGACGATGCGTGCGTCAGCTACCAGACGCTCTACAAGGCATTATCTGAATTCGAGGCGGACTTGCATCAACACATTCACCTTGAAAACAACATCCTGTTCCCGCGGGCGACGGCGATGGAACCGGCGCAGTGACCGGCCGCATGAATTAGAATTGGCCCGGCTTGACATTCCACTTCCTGCTGTCGGATTCAGTCAAGCGACTCCGAGATGTCCGATCCGTCACTCGCTCCTGAACTCGTCCGCCGATACCTGGCCGCGCTCGGCGTCGCGCCGGCAAAGCCCTCGCTCGCAGCTCTTCGCGAACTGGTGGCCGCCCAGCTCATGCGCGTTCCGTTCGAGAACATTTCCAAGCTCTACAACCGGAAGCGCCATGGACTCACCGGGCTCCCACCCCTTCAGATCTATCTCGAAGGCATCGAGCGTTACCATTTCGGCGGAACTTGTTACTCCAACAATTTTTACTTCTACTCGCTGCTCGCGTCTTTGGGATACGACGCCAAGCTGTGTGGCGCGGACATGAGCGTTCCCGACGTCCACGCCGTGTGCATGGCGGCCGTGGACGGGCGCGAGTACTTGATAGACGCCGGTTACGCAGCGCCGGTTCTCTCGCCCATGCCTCGCGATCTGGCGACGGACTTTGTCGTTGAGCTTGGGCGAGATCGCTTCGTGCTTCGGCCCCAGGATGCGAATGGGCACTCGCGTTTAGACTTGTATCGCGATGGCCAACTGATTCACGGCTACCTGGCCAAGCCGGCGCCCAAGAGAATCGAAGACTTTCGCGGTGCGATTGCTGCGTCTTTCAAGCCGGACGCGACTTTTCTGAACTCCCTGCTGCTGACGCGCTTCTATCCGGATCGGGCTGTCATGGTCCACAATTTCACGCTGGTCGAGTCGCGCGCCGGCCACTCGACCATTTGTCCGCTCGCCAGCCCCGATCAACTCGTCGCCGCAATCGAGCGGCATTTCGACACTCCGCGGTCCATTGTCGCTGAGGCCGTCAACGAACTCGGCGATTTGCAGGATTCGTGGACCTGAATTCTCGCGTCGGTGCGCCACGAACCTATCGTTACACTGGGATGCGCTGGTTTCGTTTTGACACGGGGTTTGTGGTCGTGGAGAATGACAGGTATTCGTGTGAGCCGGGAAAAATTCAAAAACCACAACTTTGGAGAGGAAAACATTATGAAGAAGAGGATTGCCGTTGCCGTTCTTTCTGCGTGTTTGTCGTTTGTTGCCGGGATCGCGGTTGCCGAAAGGGTCCGCGACTGGCACGACCTGGAAGCCGCCCATGACCATGTCAAGGAAGCGATCCATGAGTTGGACAAGGCCCGCGCCGCCAACCACTACGACATGGCCGGGCATGGCGCGAGGGCGGAAGAGCATCTGCGGGCGGCCGAGCGCGAGCTGCACGATGCGGTCGAGGCGATCCGGGCGGAGCGGTAAGAGAACAGAAGTCAGCCGTCAGTTAGAAGTCTTCAAGGGTAGATTTTGCTGACGGTTGACGGCTGACAGCTAACACAAAGAAGGGGCACCCTCCGCCGCGGAATGCGGAGGGTGCGTTGCGGGCGGGCTGTGTTCGCCAGCGCCGATCAGGCGACTAGCGAGACGGGCAGGTTGCTCAACTGGGAGGAGTCTTCGCTGCCGAGGGCGAACTGTTGCAATTGTTGCGCCAAGGCAGCGTAGGCCTGTTGAGCGCTGGAGAGGTTGTTGGATGTGAGGCCCTGTCCGATCTGGTTGGGGTCCTGGAGCAGGGAACTCTGGCTGGACGAGGCACTGCTTCCGGAGCTGAGATGGTGGTGGTGATGGGAGTGGCTGGTCGAGGAATCGTTCTGCAGGTCCTGCTGGATGGTGGAATAGTCCTTCTGTGCGGCCGAAAGGTTGCCCGACTGGAGATCGCTGCCAAGCTGGCTGAAGGCTTGTGCGACCGGGTTGTCAGTGGAGGCGGTGGAAGTTGAGCCAGTAGCGGTGGCGGATTGCGAAAAGGCTGCCTGCAAGCTGGCGAAGTCGGATTGCGCGGACGACAGATTGCCCGACTGGATCGCCTGTCCGAGCTGTTGCAAATTCAGTTGGAGAATGCTCTTCGTGACGGGCAGGTACTCGTCGGACATGTTGCCTGAAATCCCGGTGATGGACATTGATGTACCTCGAGGTAAAGTCTGTAAGCGTTCGCCGGGGAATCCGCTGGGTCCCGATTGATGCTCGCGGCCAGCGAAGTTCCGAGTGAACCTCCGTGGTGCTGAAGCACTCCCGCTGCCATTCGCGTAAGCAAGGGTGCGACAGGAATGTTGGAGTGTTTTGTGACGGTTGCGCGGACTGCCTCCCGGCGAAATGACGCGCGCAGCGCCCACTGGGCAAAGCGTGCCGGGCTTGGCGGCGGCAAAAGTTGCCGGGGCGCGCTTGGCTGCCGTGCTGCACACGGCTTGGACGGGCAAGACCTCCGTCCCCATACTAGCCAGGATTTCGACACCATCCGGGAATCAACTTAATCAGAGTTTCCCGAAACCCAATTCTCGAAACCCAACCCATAAACAGTAAACTTATCGGCATGGCGCGAAACTTCAAGGATTTGTCGGAGCGCGAAATTCTCGCGCTGGCGATCTCACTGGAAGAAGAAGACGGACGCGTGTATGCGGACTTTGCCGACGGCCTGCGCGAGGCGTATCCGGCAACGGCGAAGCTGTTCGACGACATGGGCGCCGAGGAGTCCGGCCACCGGGCCTCGCTGATCGCAACCTATCGGGCCCGCTTCGGCGAACATATCCCGCTCATCCGGCGCCAGGATGTGAAGGGCTTTGTGCAGCGCCGTCCCTTCTGGCTGACTCGTCCGTTGAAGATTGCCGATGTGCGGAAGCAGGCCGAGATCATGGAACTGGAGACGCGCCAGTTCTATCAGAAGGCGATCGGCCACGTGACGGATGCGGGGATTCGCAAACTGCTCGGCGATCTGGAGGAGGTCGAGCGCAAGCACCAAATCACGGCCGAGGCTCTCGGAGAGGAGATCACTCCGGATGTCGAGAAGGCCGAGGAGGAAGCGCAGCGGCGATTGTTTGTGCTGCAGATCGTGCAGCCGGGACTGGCCGGACTGATGGATGGGTCGGTCTCGACGCTGGCCCCTGTGTTCGCGGCGGCGTTTGCCACGCGGAGCAGCAACGACGCATTCCTCGTGGGCCTGGCCGCATCGATCGGCGCAGGAATCTCGATGGCATTTGCCGAGGCGCTGTCGGATGACGGTTCGCTGACCGGGCGCGGGCGTCCGATGCTACGCGGTACCGTGACCGGATTGATGACAGCGATGGGCGGAATCGGACACACGCTTCCGTTCTTGATTAAAGATTTTCATGTGGCGTTTATTGCGGCAGTGATTATCGTGGCAATGGAGCTCGCGACGATTGCCTGGATTCGCAATCGCTACATGGATACTCCGCTGCTGTCGGCCGCGTTCCAGGTGGTGGTGGGCGGAGTGTTGGTCTTCGCAGTCGGGATCTGGATCGGCAGCGCTTGAGGGAATTGGTAATTTGGCAATTTGGACGAGTGTCCTGACCGCATGATGGTTACAGCGTGGACATGACAAGCACCATCCGATTCGGGCGCGACTGACGGGTTGCCCAACTGACGGCAGCGTTGCCAGCCCTCCGTCGAGTCTTTGCCGCGCAGCAGTCGGGATCGCTGCTGCAAGCATTGAATTTCAGGCCCAGAATGGGAGCGGGCGGCGTGGCCACCAACGTGCACGGCTCTGTCGTTCCCTTCCGCAAGGGGTGGTCCGGCCGGCACGAGATTCAAGTATTTGCTGCTCTCTATCGTAGCTCGCCAGTGGTTCCGAGGCCTGTCCCCGCGGAAGGTGGAGGAGCGATCATGTCGGGCTTCAACTGCGTCGAAAGCTGCATTCATTGCCATCTGCGTTCTCGTAATTTTTTCTGTGACCTCGCCCCGGATTCGATCGCGGATTTCAACAAAATAAAACATGCGGCGGTCTTTCCGGAACACGCCGTGGTGCTGGTCGAAGGACAAAGTCCGTGGGGAATTTTCATTCTGTGCCAGGGACGCGCCAAACTCTCGACCACTTCGCGCGAGGGGAAAACACTGATTGTGCGTCTGGCCGAAGCCGGTGAAATTCTCGGCCTGCACGCCGTGGTTACGGGCGGCCCTTACGAGTTGACGGTCGAGACCATGCAGCCCTGCCAACTGGATTTCGTGGGCCGGGACGACCTGCTGCGCTTCCTCGGCGACCACGCCGACGCTTCTCTTCATGCCACGCAGCATCTGGCGCGAGACTGTTCGGAGGCCTATGGAGTCGCGCGTTCCATTGGGCTGTCCCACTCGGTTTCCGAGAGGTTTGCCAGGTTCCTGCTCGAAACCGCCGCCGCCGGCGAGGTCAGCCACGGAACCGTGCGCGTCCGGCTGGCGATGACCCACGAAGAAATCTCACAGCTCATCGGCACCAGCCGCGAAACCGTCACGCGCTTGCTGTCGGAATTCAGAAGAAATCAAATGGCGGAATTGAAGGGCTCGATGTTGATTATCCACAACCGCCCGGCATTGAAACACATGGTGGGCGCTTAGCGATTTCCAGAGCGCTTACTGCCCGCACCTTGCCGCTCCGCGGCCCTCGCGCAACGTCGCTCATCTTCCCCTCACTGCTTGGTAGCTTGTTTCCGCGTCCGGTTCTAGAATGGACGGCTATGAAGAAGAGCTTCTTAATCGCGTGTGCCGTGGCGATGCTGGTTGGGTTTGGCGTAGCCGGGTTGACCTGGGCCCAGGACGACGAAGGGCCGAGTTCGAATTTGCGCTTTGTCGTGGTGCGCGACTACAACGGCAAGCCGGTGAGAAACGCCGCGGTCGTGCTGCATCCGGTGAACCCGAAGGGCAAGCAGTCGCGCGGCGGGCTGGAGTTGAAGACCGACAACGACGGGCGGGCGAACATTGACGGGATTCCGTATGGTCCGCTGCGCGTGCAGGTGCTGGCGCCGGGTTTCCAGACGTTTGGGGAAGACTACAAAATCGACAAGCCAGAGTTGGAGTTTACCGTGAAGCTGAAGCGTCCGGGGGGACAGTACTCGATCTACGAGAATCACGACGACCCCAAGGCGGACGACAAGAAGCCGCAGTAAAAGCCGCACGCCGCAAGAGCCGGGAAGGGAAGCGCGTTTGCGGAATTTCTGGCAGGACGCCGGCGCTACGACTGACCTGATCCTAAAACCCACGTGCTTGCAATATATTCTTCGGCGCACGCGGGATCGTCGTTCCTGACCGAGTTCACGCGAGAACTCACGCGATATCGGCGCATGGACTCAGCCCGGTACGGCTGCAGAAGGTAGAGCAGGTCGTCTGCCTTCTTCATGCCGGGATCGAGCCAGATATCGTAGCAGTCGCGCTCCAGGATGACGGGCATACGGTCGTGGATGCCAGCCAACAGCGAGTTGGGAGTTGTCGTGATGATGGAACAGGTCTCGACCGGATGGCCTGTCGGGTTCTTCCACTGGTCCCATATTCCGGCAAAAGCGAAGATCGAACCGTCCGCCAGCATGAAACAGTAGGGGCATTTCTCCCTGCCGCTTTTCGCCCATTCATAAAATCCATCGGCAGGAATCAGGCAGCGGCGGGATTGCATCGGCCCCCGGAACGCCGGCCTTTCAGTGAGCGTCTCCGCTCGGGCGTTGATCATCTTGTAGCCGGCGTTGGCGTCTTTCGCCCAGAAGGGAATCAACCCCCAACGCAGCAGCGAAAGTGATCGCACTGGCCGGGACGCATCCTCGCGGATGACTGCCACATTCTGCCCCGGAGCGATGTTGTAGCGTGGGCTCCAGTCAACTTCAGTGTCAGTCTCAACGTCGAACGTCTCGGAGAGAATCTCCTTCCTCCGGGTGAGACGATAGCGGCCGCACATGCGCAAAGTATATGCCGAATAGGAATTTCTTGGGAGCTGGCGTTCACCCCAGCCTTTCTGTAACTTCAATAGGAACGCTCAGTGGAGGGACAATGCCTTCGACAAGGCCTGCGACATCGGCAAGGATCATGAAGCGCCTGGGATTGTTTATGGTTTTGGCGGCAACCCTGGCGCTGGCGCGAGCCGGATCTCAAAATGCCGCGGAAAATACGGCGGGCGTCGCCCGGCGTCCATTGTGTGGGCTTGTTGGGAGGTAGAATGGAAATTCCAGTCGAGGAGGTTTTTTTGACTTCACTACGCTCTTTTGTCGCATATCTCGCATTCATCGCCATCGCCCATCTCGCCTTTGCGCAATCGGCGCAGACTCCGGCTTCCGAGACTCCCCGTCTAGCCGGCTACTCGGCGCAATCTTCCCAGACGGAGCGCGACTGGGAAAAGAAATTCCAAGCCAGCATCGTTCCGGAAAACTTGCGTCAGAACATGCAGCATTTGACCGCGCGTCCCCATCACGTGGGATCTCCCTATGACAAGGAGAATGCGGACTGGATCCTCTCCAAGTTCAGAGAATGGGGATTTGACGCCCACATCGAGACCTTCCAGGTGCTTTTCCCGACGCCGAAAGAGCGCATCGTCGAAATGATCGAGCCGGTCAAGTTCCGGGCCAAGCTGCAGGAACCTGCCGTCCCCTCCGATCCGACCTCCAATCAAATCGCCGAGCAGTTGCCGACTTATAACGCGTATTCCATCGACGGAGACGTGACCGCCCCGCTCGTCTACGTGAACTATGGTACCCGTGAGGATTACGAGCAACTCGACCGTCTCGGGATTTCCGTCAAGGGCGCCATCGTAATCGCGCGCTACGGCGAAGGCTGGCGCGGCACCAAGCCCAAAGTTGCCGCCGAGCATCAGGCGATCGGTTGCATCATTTATTCCGATCCCAAAGACGACGGCTTCTTCAACGGCGACGAATATCCCAAGGGCGGGTGGCGGCCGCGTGATGGCGTGCAACGCGGCAGCGTGATGGACACGGACTATCCCGGCGATCCGCTGACTCCCGGAGTGGGCGCCACCGCTGATGCCAAGCGGCTCGACATTAAAGACGCGAAGACCATCACAAAAATTCCCGTGCTGCCGATTTCATGGGGCGATGCGCTGCCCCTGCTTTCCGCCTTGCAGGGGCCGGTTGCGCCCGAGGAATGGCGCGGGGCCTTGCCGATCACCTATCACGTGGGTCCCGGCCCAGCGAAAGTCCATCTGAAAGTGATGTCGAACTGGGACCTGAAGCCGGTCAACGACGTGATCGCCACCATGCGCGGATCGGATGCGCCCGACGAGTGGGTGATCCGTGGCAATCACTACGATGCCTGGGTCAATGGCGCCGATGACCCAATCTCGGGAATGGTAACGGTTTTAGAAGATGCCCACATGCTCGGCGAGTTGCATAAACAAGGATGGAATCCCAAGCGGACCGTCATCTTCTGCGCCTGGGACGGCGAAGAACCCGGCCTCCTGGGCTCAACCGAGTGGGTCGAGACCCATCGCGACGAGCTTCAGAAACATGCCGTCGCCTACATCAACTCCGATAGCAATGGCAGGGGCTTTTTCCACGCCGGTGGTTCGCATGACTTGCAACACCTTATTAACGATGTAGCTCGTGACATTCAAGATCCCGAGAAACCCATCTCCGTCCAGCAGCGGGCCCGTCTGCGCCGAATTGCCAGTGCCCCCAACGCCGAGGAGCGCGCCGAGATCAGAAAAAGCGACGATCTGCGGATCGGCGCGTTGGGAGACGGTTCCGACTACACGGCATTTATCGACCATGCCGGCATCTCCACTCTCAACCTCGGTTACGGCGGTGAGGACGATGGCGACGCCTATCATTCCATCTATGACGACTTCAACTGGTACACCAAGTTTGAAGACACCGATTTTTCTTACGGCCGCGCTCTGGCACAGACTGGGGGAACCGCCGTCATGCGCCTGGCGGATGCCGCCGTCATCCCCTACGAGTACAACGCACAAGCGGAGACCATCGAACGATATGTGAAAGACCTGGAGAAGCTGCTTAAAGAGAAGCAGGACGAAATCGCCGAGCGCAATCAGGAGCTGCAAGAAGGCGTGTTTACGGCGACGGCCGACCCACGCAAAACCTCCGTACCTCCTCCCGCCAAGCTGGTTCCACCATTCATGAACTTCGCGCCTCTGAAGAACGGAGCTGAGGCGATCAAGCTGAGCGCGGAACGTTACCAATCGGCGTTCGCCAAATGGCAGACCGCCGGAAGCGATTTGCCGGCCCAGGCCGCCGCCGCTCTGAACGCCGAGCTGATGCAGATTCAGAGGACGTTTCTAACCGAGAAAGGCCTGCCCGAGCGCCCGTGGTTCAAGCATCAGGTCTATGCTCCCGGCGCATACACCGGTTATGGGGCCAAGCCGATTGCGGCGGTTCGTGAATACATGGACCAGGAAAAATGGAAGGAAGCGGATGCCCAGATTCCCATGGTTGGCCAAGTGCTGGAAAACGTCGCGGTCGCAATTGGCAAAGCCGCGGACGATCTGCAGAAGGCCGTGGAGCAGGGCCACTAAGCGAGCGACACGTCACGAACTTCGGGCAGGACCGCACAACTCGGGCTGCGGCCTCTAACCGCTGCGGACTGAGCTGCGGCTTTCCGGCGAGTCGTAGTCATTCGTCATACGACGCATCCGGATCGCACGGCGGCTGATTGTCCGACCAGCCGTAGTCGCAATCCGTGTAGGGGTACGCCAGCGGGGCATACCAATAGGGGCCATACCACCAGGGATCCCACGCGAATCCCCAGTACGGCCATCCGAAGCCGAAGCCCCACCCGCCTCCCCAACCGCGTCCCCATCCGGAGCCGGGCCA
>JBEKQG010000032.1:0-23780 GCA_049519955.1 Terriglobales bacterium | reverse complement strand
AATCGCAGCCAGGCATCCCGTGCGCCGGCGTTCGAAATCGGCGGCGAACAGCGTGAGGATCGCCGCGGCACTGACATAGTTGACTTGCAATTCTTCGAGAAGCGTGTCAACCGAGGCTTCGGAATCCTTCTGATCGTGCATGGTGCCGTAAGCGAGAAGCACGGTGTCAAAGTCCGGGAAAGTGCGTTGGACAAAGCCAAAGACAGCAGCGTGCTGCGGAACCAATGCCAAATCGGCGGAGTAAGTCAAGACCTGCCGAGCGCCTCTGGCCAGTAAGTCAGTTTGGAGCGCAGCCAGCCGCTCGGGCGAGCGAGCAACCAGCAGCAACTCGCAACCTTTCCGGGACAATTGCCGCTCGACTTCTAAAGCGATGCCGGAAGTAGCGCCGAGGATGACGATCTTTTTCATTTTCATCATTGCGTCCCCGTCACGCGCCGCCAGAATGAAGACGACAGCTTGGGATCGATGTAGGGAACAAATCCGCGCCAACGTGGAAACGATGCTTCAAACATGGCTGGCGTCATGCGGGCGTCTTTGGCGGGATAGAGAGCTCCGCCACTCTTCGCGACAATTTCGTCGAGCGACTCCATAAGCTTCAGAGTGCGCTCGCCACGCATGGCGAAATCGAGCGCAAGAGTAAGTCCGGGTCGAGGGAAGGAGAGCATTCCAGCCGCTGGCGCCGGGCCGAATTGCTTCAGCACTCCCAGAAAGGAACCCATGCCAGAGCGCGCGATGCGATCGAGTAACTCCTCGAATGCTTCGATGTTGGTTTCAGGGATGACGCACTGGTATTGCAACAAACCTCTCTTGCCGTAGAGCAGGTTCCATTGCCGGACGGAATCGAGCGGATAGAAAAACGAGTCGTACGGGACAACGGCCGCACCTTTCTTGGCCGCATGAATTCCATAGTAAGCGCTGTTGAAGGCCTTGATCGCGTACGGGTTCAGCATCCATTCGGGCAGCGCAAATGGCAGTTTGGGGCCGCGTTTGGGCTGAAATTCCTTGCCGTGATCTCTCGAGTGGTTGCCGCGAAAGAAGATGCCACGAGCGTTCTTCCCCGCGAAACAGTCTAGCCAAGCCACGGTGTATTCGAAGCCTGCGTTGCTCTCGCGGGTCAAGTCGAAAAAAGTCTTGAGAGATCTGAAGCGAACCGGCTCAGCGTCAATCCAAGGCCCAGCCACGCGTTTGAGTTGGATGTCCGCCCACGCGATGACGCCCGTGAGGCCGAGACCGCCGATGGTGGCGCGCAACATGTCGGACTGCTCTTGAGAGTTGCAAATCACCAGGCCGTCGTTCGAACGATGCAGGCCAATTTGGCGGACGTGAGCGCCAAAGGTCCCCGCGCAGTGATGGTTCTTGCCGTGGACATCGTTGGCGATTGCTCCGCCGACAGTTACGAAACGAGTGCCCGGCGTGACAGGAAGAAACCATCCTCTGGGCAGCAATACGTCGATAATGTCGGACAGGCTGACGCCGCTCTCGCATCGCAGCATCCCGGTCGATTCGTCGAATCCGAGGATGCGGTTGAGTCGCCGGCAGTCGATCAGTTCGCGGCCCCCGTTGAGGCAGGAGTCGCCGTAGCTGCGGCCGAGGCCATACGGCAGCAAAGAGCCGGGCGCGGCGGAGCTGAGAATCTCCGGCACCTGGTCGTTCCATGCGGGTTTGTGGACAAGCCGGTGCGCGGTGTCCGGGTAACGGCCCCACGAGAGAATTCGTTCGCTGGGCGGCGGCGCTGCGGATTGTTTGCGCAAGGTTGCTGCGGATTGGCCGGACATACTAAGTGCGCCAAAAAACAGGTTCCATAACTTAAAAGCCCAATTGGCTTCGTGTCTCGTGCCCTACCAGTTCATGTGTATCATGCTTGCGGCGATGACGAATGCCGAAGCCAGGGCCACCCCGTAACTGACTGGGTCCCGGATGGCGAGCGTGACCGGGTCTTCCTTCAGTTCTCCGCGATGCGCCAGCAGCCAGGTCCGGCTGAGCCAATAAAGAACAATGGGGCAAAGCAAAAAGAGAAATGCCGGCGAGCAGTAAAGCAGGCGCACCTCCTGACTCTGCACGTAGAGGCTGAAGATGACGACAGCGGAAAAACTGCTGCCCACGCCGAGCGCGAGCAGCAGCTCGCGGTCGCCCGTGTGATAGCCGCGTCCGGAGTTGCCAGCTTTGAGCAAATCGCTGGCATGGAGTAACTCAGAGTATCGTTTCGCCATCGCCAGACTAAGAAAGAAGAACATTGAAAATGCAAGGAACCACTCGGAGAGCGGCGTCTCGGAAATGAGAGCTCCCGCTAAGATGCGGAAACTGTAGAAGGCCGAAAGGACGAAGACGTCGAGCAGAGCGACCTTTTTGAGATAGAGCGAATACAGCATTGTAAGCGCCGCGTATCCGAGCAAGGCAATGCCGAATTGCGCGTCGAGAAGGAAACCCAGGCCGAGCGCTGCGGTGAGCAAGATGAGCGAAGCGAGCAGGCCTTCGGGGATTGAAATTTCACCGGCGGCGAATGGGCGCTCTTTCTTCCAGGGATGTTCGCGATCGGAATGGAGATCGAGCAGGTCGTTGAGAATATAGAGTCCGGAGGCACAGAATCCGTAGAGCGCGAAGCCGGCCAGCGTGCGGACCAGCGGCTCGACCGCGAGATTATGTGACAAGGCCAGGGGCAGAAAGAGCAGGAGATTCTTCGCCCAGTGGTGTCCGCGGAGGGCGTTGATCCATGTCCGGAACGCTGCACGGAACGATGCGGCTGGCTCGAGGATCGTGCCTTTGAGTTGGGTCACGGCGGCAGCTTGCCCGGCGCGGGCTTCCGTGCCAACCACGTAGGCCGCGCGGGCTTGGCGCCAGACTGCTACATCGGCGGCGGAGTCGCCCACATATTCGAAGCCGGTCTCGGCATAGTGCTGGGCGAGAAACACGGCTTTATCCGGTCCCTTGAGATTCAGTTGGCCGTCGCTGGCGTGGACTTCGTCGAAGAGCCCAAGATAGCTGGAAACCGCTTCGGCCACCGTCCGGTCGGCGGCAGTGGCAAGCGCAATGCGCCGCCCGGCGGCCTTCTCCTGCCGCAGCAGATCGAGCACTTGCGTCCGATAGGGAAGAAGAGCGGGGTCGAAATGGATACGGGCAGCGAGCTTGTGTTTGAACGAGGCCCGTCCCGAAAGCAACCAGAAGGGAAGCAACAGCAGCGTGATGGGGCGGGTCTTGAGCAAGACCAGGACGGATTCCCAAAGAACGTTGCCTCGGATCAAAGTGCCGTCCAGATCGACGCACAAAACTGGTGACAGCGCCTTTGCCGGTTTGGCTCCTGTGGTGGCCCCCATGGAATGATGGTCGCATGAACGGGGGGGCAAAATCCGGGAAGAAATGGCACACCTAGGTAACCTGAGTAACATGCGCCGCGCCCGAGAGGAGGTTAGTATGAGCTGGTCTGGACCCGATTCCGGACACGGACAATATGGACGAGACACAAGGACATCCGGACCCGAGCCCATGGGAAGTGCTGGCAGAGTATCTGCGACGGCCCAGCATGCTGCTGC
The DNA here is from genome assembly GCA_049519955.1 of Terriglobales bacterium. Taxonomy (GTDB): domain Bacteria; phylum Acidobacteriota; class Terriglobia; order Terriglobales; family Acidobacteriaceae; genus Acidiflorens. The sequence goes on along the minus strand of JBEKQG010000032.1, from coordinate 20,253 downwards.
CTTTGCTCGGCCTGATCACGTTTGTGATTTACAGCGGCTCGCTGTCATTCGAGTTTGTCTGGGATGACTGGCCGCAGATTGCGAACAATCCGATCATCCAGACTTGGAGCAACCTGCCGCGGGCCTTCGGAAGCGACCTGTGGTATCACGTAGCGCGACACCAGGTGTATTACCGGCCGCTGTTTGTGGCGTGGTCGATGCTGAATTACACATTGTTTGGGCTCCGACCATGGGGCTGGCACCTGGGAGCGGTCCTGCTGCATGTGGGCGCAGTGGCGGCGGTGTTTTGGCTGGCGCGGCGGCTGGGATTGGAATACTGGACGGCGGCACTCGCGGCCCTGATTTTTGCGCTGCATCCCGTCCACATTGAGGCGGTGGCGTGGGCTTCCGCGGCGTCGGACACGATGGTCACGATGTTTGCCGCAACGGCCTTTGCGGCATTTCTTAGTGGGCGAGATTCGGAAGCGAACCCCGGCCGAAAGAAAAGAGCGGCATGGTGGATTGCGTCCCTGGCGCTCCTCGCATGCGCGCTGCTGACCAAGGAAATGGCGGTAATGTTCTCGGCGCTGGTGGGAATCTACGCATGGTTGCGTCCGGCGCGAAAGCAGACCTCGCAGGCGCGGAGAATTCTCAAAGCAGCGTTGGAAGCGGCTCCATACGTGGGCGTGACGGTGGCCTACGCGCTGCTGCGAAAGCACGCTTTGCTGCAAGCAACCGGGCAGTTCGATCCCAATCACGGAATAATCGACGTAGCCAGGACTCTGCCGCTGGTGCTTGCCATTTATCTGCGGCAGTTGCTGGTTCCGGTGGGTATGACGGGGCTCTATTACACGCCCTATGTCACGCCCGGCTTTACGAGCGCAATCCTCAGCCAAGTGGTGGCGCCGGTGCTGGTGCTGGCGGCGGCGCTGGTTGGGCTGTGGTATTGGAACCGGCGCGAAGGGAATTCCACCGTTGCGTTTGCGGCATGGTGGCTGCTGGTTGGGTTGGCGCCGGCGCTCTATTTGCGGAACTTCGGCAACGGCGATTTCGTGCGCGATCGTTACATGTATTTGCCGTCGATCGGTTTCGCGATTCTGGCGGCAATCGGGCTGCGGCAGTTGCCGTCGCTCAAGGGATGGAGCGCGCAGGCCGTGCAGGGATGCGCGATCGCCGCGCTGTGCGGTGGTTATGTGTGCGCATCGATCGCGCAGCAGGTGTACTGGGGTAGCGATCTGGTCATATTGATGCGCGGGCAATCCCTGTATCCGGAGAATCCCTACACACTGGCGGGCTTGGCGAAGGTGTATAGCCTGCGGGGCGCGCATGAAAAGGCGATTGAACTGGCCGAGGCAGCGGTACGCGAGCACCCCGAGTACGGCTATGCGTCACTCGCCTTGGCGGAGACCTACATTCAGGCGGGGCGATTTGACGCCGGGCGGGCGATGTTGCAGAAGGCGCTGCTGATCAGTCCGGATTATGCGAAGTCCGAGACCGGCATGGCTTCCGTCGCCGGGTTGTATGGACAAATGGGCGACTATGACCTGGCATCTGAGCTTTGCGCGAAAGTTCTGGAGAAGGAACCAAGTCTTTACTCCGCGCTCTATAACTGCGGCAACATCCACTTAATGGACGGTCAGTACCGTGACGCGGAGCAGTTACTATCGCGCGCCGTGCAGTTGGCCCCGGAACAGGCGGCCCCAAGACATTTTCTCGGGCGCGCGCTGCTGCAGGAGGGACGGATCGCGGAGGCGCAACGCTACCTGCTTCAGGCGGCGGCCATGGATACGAAGGTATGGGACTACCACTATTGGCTGGCAGTGTCGTTCGAAGACAGCGGGGATATGTCCGCTGCGCGGGTGGAGTATCAGCGGGCGCTGCAACTTAATCGGGACAGCAAGGAAGCGAAGATGCGCCTGACCGCGCTGGAGGCGAAGTGAACCACGCAATCGAGGAGACTCCCGCAAAGTCGGGGATGCGAATGGATCCGGCGTTAAGCGTGGAGATAAGGGTTCAAGAACAGTCTGCGGGATCGGGCGGCGAGAGCGAAGTGGCGCCGTTGATCGCTTCCCATGGATGGTTCGCTCGCTTGCTGGTGCTGGCTGTGGTGTGGGCAGTTGCGGCGCTCTATGTTGGCGCTCACATCGGCAGGGGTTGGGTCCCGGCTGACGATGGCACCCTGAGCCAGAGCGCGCTGCGCGTGCTGCGGGGGCAACTTCCGCATCGCGATTTTGCGGAAATCTACACCGGCGGTCTGAGCTTTATTCATGCTCTGGCGTTTCGAGCGTTCGGCGTGAATCTGATGTCCCTACGCATCTGTGTGTTCTTATTTTTCCTGGCGTGGGTACCAGTGTTCTACTATGTCGCGCTGCGGTTTACATCGGTGCTCGGGGCGGGAGCGGTCACATTGCTGGCCGTGGCGTGGAGTTATCCGAACTATCCGGCGGCCATGCCTTCCTGGTACAACCTGTTTTTCGCGACCTTCGGGGCGGCGGCGCTGTTGCGCTACCTGGAAGCGCGGACCAGGCGATGGCTGTTCCTGGCGGGAGTATGCGGCGGAGTGTCGATCCTGATCAAGGTGATCGGGGCCTACTATGTTGCCGGGGCGCTGTTGTTTCTGGCCTATCTCGAACAGAGTGAGAGCCAGGACGAAAGTCCGGAGGGCCTGAGTCCGAAGAATGGCTGGCTGTACCGCGTGTTCAGCGTGAGCGCGCTGCTGCTGTTTCTGGCGACGCTGGTCCACTTCCTGCGCGCGCGGTTAGGCATCGCGGAGTTATACGAGTTCGTGCTGCCGTCGGCGGTGGTGGTGGGGGTGGTCCTCATGGGAGAACCGCGTGTCCGGGCGAGGACCGGGCAACGATTCAGGACCTTATTGCGGGCAACAGTTCCGTTTCTTTGCGGGATGTTGACCCCGATTGCTGTTTTCCTAATCCCGTATGCGCTCTCGGGAACGGTGGGGAAGTTTCTGTCCGGTGTGACTTCGAGCGCGATCTCGCGATCGGCCGGCTTAGGCGTCATCCGTCCGGTCGGAATCGCGGGCCTTATGTTTGTATTGCCGCTGGTGGGAATTCTGGCGGCAGCCATGTATTGGGATAAGTTCCAGGCGAGGGCTGTCGGGGCGGCCCTCGGTTTGGCAGCGGTGACGATTGCGGCGAGGGCCACGCAGTCGTTCCCGATTGTCCAAGGCGTCTGGGCTTCGGTGGCGGCGTTGACGCCGATTGCCGTGCTGCTCGGAGCGGTTCTGGTGTTTGCCCGCCGGAAGCCGGGCGCGCGCGCAAAACTCGAGCGCCATCAGGTGGTGCTGTTGATCGCGCTGGCGGGGACCTGCAGTCTTGTGCAATTCCCGTTCGCGGCGCCGATCTATCTCAGCTATACGGCGCCGCTCACGCTGTTGGCGCTGGTGGCGATCGTGTCCACGGGCAAGACGCAGGCCGGGACCTATGCGCTGGCATCGGCGATGGGGCTTTATCTGGCGTTTGGGGCGGTCAGCCTCGTTCCGCATTACATTTACGAGCTCACGTCGGTAGTCGGACGCATAGAGCCGATGCAGGGATCGCGAACGGGTGGGTTGCAGATCGACGAAGCCATCTTCTTCGACGACTTATCGCGCTTCTTGCGAGAGCACAGCCCAAACGGACTGATGTTTGCGGGAAACGATTGCCCGGAGTTGTACTTTCTTTCCGGATTGAAGAATGTCACGCGCGACGATACGGGCGCCCCGCCAGAAGAAATTCTGCAAGTCATACAGTCGAGCAATCTGAACCTGGTGGTCGTCAATGACGCTCCTTTCTTTCCGGGGGCGGCGATGAGGCCGGAGGTAAAGGCCGAGGTGATGAGGAGGTTTCCTCATACCACGCGCTTCGGGATCTTTCAGGTGTTTTGGAGGCAGTGATCTTTCGGCTAGCGTCACCGATGTCACTCAATGCCAGTACGCTCGGCTCGACAGATCGCTGGCCTAAGTAGAATTGGAGTGGAAGATTGCCGCAGCGGGACGAAACGCAGGTCGTTGTCGATGACGCGCACTTGGCAGACATGAGCGGCCATGCAGCCCACGCGCTTCAGAAATATCCGTGGTTGGAGTGGCTGATTCCAGTGGCGTTATGCGCTGTCATGTTTGGGCAGTTGCTTTGCAGTGGCCGCCAGCTTTCGCAAACCGCCGATGAAGCCACCCACCTTTACTCCGGCTACCGTTACTTGAAATGTGGCGATTTCACGGTCAGTCCCGAGCACCCGCCCCTGGCCAAACTCATCGCAGCGGCCCCGCTGCTTGCCATGAACTTTACCGTGGACTGCGCGCCTTTCAAGGGGGATGCTCTCCACCAGGCGTTTTCGGGCCTCAACTGGCTGTATAGCCAGGACTGGCCCGCGGCCTTGGCCCGCGCGCGGATGGCAGTTTCTGTTTTTGCGGTGGGGCTTTGTCTGCTCGTCTGGATCGCTGCTCGGCGGATGTTCGGCCTTACGACCGCCATCGTCGCTGGTTTGCTGCTGATCTTCGAGCCCAACGTGCTCGCTTACGGCTCATTGGTCCTGACCGACGTACCGGTAACGTGCATGCTGCTCTTCGCCGTATTGGGATTTTACCTGTGGGTCAGGCATCCAACCGTCCCGCTCATTCTGTTGACCGCTCTGGCTGCCGGTTTGACGCTGTTAGCGAAGCATTCAGGAGTGGTCGTCGTACCTGTCCTCGGGGTGCTGGCAATTGCGGATGCGCTGACTCAGCCAGATGGCGGCCAGCCAAAATGGCGGATTGCCCTCCGCAACTTGCTGGCTCTTGCGCTGGTCTGCGCTCTCGCGGCCGGTATGGTCTGGGTGGGTTATGGGATGCGTTTCGCCGCCCACTCCGCAGTGCCGCAACTTCAGGGACCGCGAACGCGGGCGGCCTCCGCCAGCGAGCGTGTGCTGCTTGAACTGGAAGAGCGTCACTTATTGCCGCAGGCCTACTTGGAGGGATTCGCCTCGGCGTTGACGCTGGCGAATCGGGGTTCCGTGGTTTTTGTGGCCGGCAAGCGCTATTTGCATGCACCGTGGTTTTCCACCCCATTCAATTTTGCGATTCGCAACACGGCGGCCATGCTGGCGATGATTGTGGCCGCCGCATTCGGCATGGCGATCACATTTCGGCAGCGCCGTCGTGAGCGGCTGTTCCTGTTGGTTCCCGCGGCTATTTATCTGGCGGCATGCATCCACGCGAATATTGACGTCAGCGTCCGCTATCTCTTGCCCATATTCCCATTTTTGCTGATCGCGGTTGCGGACGGATGCGTGGAGTTAGCCCGGCGGGTGCGCTGGGTGCGCTATGCTGTGCCCTGCCTTATCTTGCTGCACGCGGCATCCTCACTTCATGCCTATCCCAACTATCTCTCCTATGCCAACGACTTGTGGGGCGGACCGGCGCGGGCGTATAAGTATCTGCCCGATCTCGATATCGGACAGGCGTATCCGGAAGCAAAGGCTTACCTTGAAAAGCATCGAGCCGAAAACTGTTGGTTCATCGCGGCCTGGCAGTGGGACCCGGCATTCTACGGCGTGCCCTGCCAATCCTTCGGTCTCTACTTGCCGCACCAGATACCGCCGCGCGTGCACGGCACTATTATCGTCAGCAGCACTCTGGCGACCGACGTGCGACTAGCGGAGGGAGAGATTGCGGCGCCCTTTAAGAATGCCACGCCCCAAGACCACATCGGAGGCAGCGCCTTGCTTGTCTACGAGGGCGATTTCGACACCAGATTGGATGCCGCCGCGGGCGAAAGCGGCTTGGCGATGAGCGCGTTTTCCGCTGGACAGCTCTCCGCCGCACTGGAGCACGGCACAAATGCCGTCGACCTGGCGCCGGAGAGCGCGCTCACGCACGGGAACCTGTGCATCTTGCTAGCGGCTGCCCGAGTGGATTTAGCGATGAAAGAGTGCTACACCGCGCAAAACCTGCTGCTGGCCGATCCGCTCCGGCGCGAACAAACTCGAAAGGAATACCTAAACTCACTGGAGCAGTCCCTTACGCTGCTCAGAAGCAAGTACAGGGTCGGTTACGGACGCGAACCGGAAATTGCGCCATCCGCAGATCCCCGCCCGTAATGGTGAAACGCCGCAATATCCTGTAAACGGGAAAAGGAGTCTCGGGTATGCTGAACAACCTGACTCTAACCATAATCCGCAAGTTTGGATACGAAATCTTCACGACACCCACCGCCACCATGTGACGATCCTATGATCGATGGCTAAAGCACGCTTTGTGGGGTCTCTTTGCCAAGTCCAAAGGAAAAGCGCCTGTGGCCGATGAAGCTGAAGCTGACGGAAAGCACTAGGACGATGGCGCCCGCGATGTAGGGCGCGCTGTGGTCGCGTCCGGTTTGACGGCGAACCGCCCCAACCACAAACGGAAGCGCGGCAGCGGACAGCACCATGCTTGTCGCATAAACACCGAGGCAACGGACCCATTCCTTGAGGTAGTTGCCCTCAGTCCTGAACACAATCCACTTATATCCGAGGAAGGCGAAGGTGATACTGAGCAGGTTCGCAAGCACGCTGGCCAGAACGTATCCGTAAGCCATGAGCGGGCTCAACAGCATCGTGAACAATGCGAAGCATCCATAGCCAAACAGCGTGTTGCAAGCGCCCACCGCCAGGTAGCGGAGCAACTGTGGACTGCGCGGCTTGGATGGGACACTCGTGGCCATGGGCATGACAACCGCGATACTCGCTATTGGCCTGCGACCGCGCCGGAAGCGCGCGCGCCTCGCGGCAGCGGTTCTCCGGGTTCGTACTGAAAATTCAATCTTTCGCGTTCCACCACCAGCGGACGGTTGTGTACCTGCGTATGGATGTTGCCGACATACTCGCCAATGATGCCCATAAAGAGAAGCTGGAGCGATCCCAGAAAAAACACCCCGATGACAATGGGTGCAATGCCAACCGTGAACTGGCGCCAGAACATCAACTTGTATGCGAAATAAGCCGTGCCTCCCAGCATGGAAAGCAGCGATCCGGCAAACCCCGCAAACGTGACCAAACGCAGCGGGACCTTGGAGAGCTTGGTGATGCCGAGCATGGCCAGGTCATAAAGGGTGTAAAAATTGTTCTTAGTCTTGCCGCTCTTGCGGCGCTGCTGCTCATACTCAACTTCGGCGTGAGGAAGGCCGATTTCGGCGATCATGCCGCGGAAGTAAGGGTAAGGGTCGCCAAACTGGCGGACCAGGTCGATAACTTGGCGATCATACAGCCCAAAGCCGGTAAAGTTCTCGTAAGTCTCGATGTCGTCGGCGAGATGATTGACCAGTCTGTAGAACAGTTTCCGTACCAGGAACATCGGCGCGGCTTCGCGGCTTCGATGCTTGACCGCAATGACGATCGGCATCCCCTTTTCCCACTCTTCGAGTAACTGGGCGAGCAGCTCGGGGGGATCCTGTAGGTCCGACATGAGAATGATGACGGCGTCGCCCGTGGCTTGGAGGACCGCGTGCATGGGGGAGCGGACGTGTCCGAAGTTACGCGCGTTGCGGATGACCTTGACATTCGAGTCGGCGGCGGCGATTTCGCTGAGCACGGCGAAGGTGCTGTCGCGCGACGCATTGTCGATGAAGATGTGCTCGTAACGGTACTTCCCGAGCCTTAACATCAGGTCACGCACGCGTTCGTAGACCTCGCGAACGTTGCCTTCCTCGTTAAAGCAGGGTGTCACTACGCTGATCGTTTTCATTCTCTGAAACACGCTCACTTGCCACCGCCCGCTTTTGCCGCATAAGCAGCCGGCTGAGGTTGCAAACCCCGATGATAAATCAATTCCGTGAGTGACGGGATGTGAGCATAAGGACTGTCAATGGCGTCAATCATGACGGGTTGGTTCTTTACCACAGCCTTCCGGATCACTTCGCCTCGCATGAGCTCGCGGCAGGAGATTTGCCCCTGCTGCAGCGGGACCGCCAGATAAACGTCGGCATCCTGGAGAACGTGGCCCGCGGGAAGGTCGCGTTTGGCATAAACTCCCCGGACTAGCGAGTCGAGATAGGCGATCTCTTTTTGCGGCGGCAGTCGTTTTTGCGTGCCCGGCGCTCCGCACATTCTCTTAGCGCGATGGAACGCCTTAAACCAGGTGTCAATCTGCTCCGGCACCGAGCAGTATGGAGAAACCGTCATACCCTCGGTTTGTATGTCGACATGGCGCTCGAAGGTCCGCGCCCCCTTGGCATATGCCACCAGCATGGACGAAGTCCAGTCGTGATACTCGTGCGTGGAAAAGCCAATAATGTGATTGGGGTAACGATTGCGCAGAAAATCGAGCTGGTTGAGTTCCAGGTCGCAGTCCTCGGAAGGATAGAGCGAAACGCAGTGGTTAATCGCGAGAGGGATATGACGGCTGTCAAAAAACGTGACTAAGTCGTCGATGTCCTTGAGCGAAGAGCCGCCGGTGGACACGATCATGGGTTTCTTTGTCTTCGCCATTTGTTCAATGAGGACCCAGTCGTTACAGTCGGAACTCGCGATTTTGAGGATCGGGATGCCGAGCTCCGAACAAAAGTCGACCGAACTCTCGTCAAACGGCGTTGCCATCGGAATGCAGCTGGCTTCGCGGATGGCCTGCACCAGTTTGGCGTAGTCCTCTGGCTTGAGGCGCGTGTCGATCGTCTTTTTTATGTAACGGATGTCGGCTCGGTGGCGGAAGTCCTGGTGAATAAAGCTGTCGACATCGCGCAATTGCAGCTTGATGGCGGCGCGCACGTTGTTGAAACGCACAACCTGCGCATAGTCGGCGATGATCTTCAGGCCCCGCTGCACATCACCCAGGTGGTTATTTGCCAACTCCAGCACGAATAACTCGTCGAATATGTCGTTGCCAGTCATGATCGTATTCACCCGTCTTGTTTGTAACGCCGTGCCGGTTGAAGGGCCCGGTCTGTTGACATGGTAATGTCCTTATTCCTCAATTACATTGTCCCTTAGTTCAGTCTTATCCAGGAATGGGTACATGTCCTCTAGTGCGGGCGAAACAATCTCCCCATTCGGTAACTGCCTCGCCCGAGAACGTGGTTCGAACTCCTGATGTGGATCGAGTACAACATCGATCAATGCCGGCCCATCGGTTGCAAGCATGCGCGCGACTTGCGGCAGCTCGGAATCGCGGTCGATGCGAGCCGACGGAATGCCATAGGCGCAACCCACCTTGACCATGTCTGGCAGCGACACGCCGCTGGAGCTGCTTTCTCCGGTCAGACGCCCGAAGAATCCGGATTGCGTCATGCGCATGGATAGATAGCCGGAGTTATTTAGCACGAAGATCTTGAGCGGTAAGCGATGATGAACCACAGTTTGCAGTTCCTGGAGGTTCATCTGAATGCTGCCATCGCCGGCGAGGCAGATGATGCGTTTCCCCGGACGAGCAAAAGCCGCGCCAATGGCGGCGGGCAGGTCGTAACCCATGGATGCGGACCCGGAATTCGAGATAAGGCGCTGGTGCTTGCCGAGGCGCATGGCCTGGAATGGCACGATGCAGGCTGTGGCATTGCCGCAGACGATAACATCGTCGGCGGCAAGCCGGGACGACAGTTGCTCGATGAAGTGGTAAGGATTCAAAGGCGGGCCGGGTTGGCGCTGGCGGTCCGCGACAACCGGGTAGCGGCGGACGCGTTCCCGGCACCATGCGAGCCATGGGGCGTGCGCTCCGGCGCCGTATTTCTCGCCGTCGCACTGAGTTATAAGTTCTTGCAGAAAGCGCTTGAGGTCGCAGTGAATGCCTAAGTCCGGCTGGACGGTCGGTTTGTGGAATTCCGCGTCGTCGATATCGACCTGGATCTTGAAGGCGCGCGGCGCGAACGATTTCCAGTTATAGCTGGTTTGGCGAATATTGAGACGCGACCCTAGGATCAGCAGAAGATCGGCATTTTGCACCGTGAAATTTCCGGCGCGGTCGCCGATGGTGCCCTGGCGCCCGCAAAAAAGCGGGTCGTCGGAAGCGATGAGGTCGTGCGTCCAGGCGGTGGTCACGGGTACGCCCAGCCGGTGAAACAGTTGGTCGAATTCGGCGACTGCATGGGCCGCGCGCACTCCCGTGCCAGCGAGGATTACCGGGCGCTTGGCGTTGCTGATCCGGCGGAGCACTTCACGGCAGTGATTTCGAAGCATGGACGGATCGCAAGTTTGGTGTTGTGCAAGCTCATCCTGCGCAGGATCGTAGGCGCGGAGAGCGGCGGGATCGATGGTCGCCGCTTGCACGTCAACCGGAATATCGAGCCAGCATGGGCCCGGGCGTCCGCTCTGCGCGAGATGCCATGCCCGTTCGAGGTGATATCGAATGGAGACGGGATCGTCGACCGTCACCGCGTACTTGGTGATGGTCGCGGCCATGGCGACGATGTCGGCTTCCTGGTCCCCAAGCTGGCGCAGGCCGGTGATGCCCTGGGTGCGCATGCAAGTTTCGCGCTTGACCTGGCCGGAAACGACGAGCATCGGGACGGAGTCGGTCCACGCTCCGAAGACTCCGTTGAGCGCGTTGATGCCGCCGGGCCCGGTGGTGACGTTGACCACGCCCGGCTGGCCGCTGATGCGGGCGTACGCTTCGGCCGCCATCGCGGAAGCCTGTTCATGGTGATTGCAGACGTACTGGATGCGCGGCTCCTTGCCAATGGAATCGTTGAGGTGCATGGCGCCGCCGCCCGTGACCAGGAAGATATGGCGTACGCCCCAATCCGCGAGCCGCCCGACGATGTAATCGGAAAGCTTCATAAGCCGCGGACCTCGGGACTGCGGTCGAAGACAAACGAGGATCTGGAGCTGCTCAGTCTGGGTGCTCCACTAACTCGACAAGAGCGATGTGGCTGTAGAGTGCGCGTGGCGGCATTATGCATGAGTGCCTCGCGCGCTAACACTTAATGCACTAACGTTTGATCTGGACGGTTCCTGCTCGAACAACGCGTTGTCAGAGAACCACGCGTAACTGCGCCGGATTGCTTCGCGCAACGGTACCTCGGCGCGAAGGCCCAGTTCGTCGCGCGCTCGCACCGTGCAGGGCACATAGCGGTGCACAGGCCCGCCAGGCGTTGCCGTGCATGAGATATTGACTTCAATCTCGGGTGCCAGCGTGCCGGCTACTTCGCGCGCGAGAGTAGCGATGCTCAGCGCTTCTTCGGAGCCGACGTTATAGGCACGGCGGGATTGTCCCCGAAAGAGAATGGTCCATAGCCAGACTGCCAGATCGGAGGCGTACAGATAGGAGCGAAACGGAGAACCGTCGCCCTTGACCAGAATCGGTCCGCCGCGCATCGCGTCGGCGATAAAGTTACCGATGGCGAAATGCGCGTCGAGCTTCATATAAGGGCCGACGAACGCGAAGCAGCGCGCAATCTTGATTTCGAGGCTGGACGATGCGGCGAGCGCGCACAATAACTCCGCGCTGCGCTTGCCCTCGGCGTAGGCGTTCGCGGGGTCGAGAGGATCGGGTCCGCCGCAAAACGATTCACCCACATGCGTGAGTTGGGGCGGTTGCGTTCCATAGATTGCGCCGGAACTGACGAACAAAAACTTCTCGGCCGAGTTCGCCGCCGCAAACTCCAGGGCGCGCCGCGTTCCCTCCATGATTGTGTCGAACATGACGAGCGGCGTCTGCCGGTTGAGCGCGGCGCTGGCTTCGGTCGCGGCATGAACGACGTGGGAAAATTCGCCCTCCGGAAAGTCGCCGCCACGAACGTCGGCGGCGTGCAGTGCGATTGCGGGATCGGTCGCCAGATGCGGCGCCCATTGCGCGAGCGTTTGCGGATGTCGCGAGATTGCGACAGCGTGGGCGTTGAGTTTCAGCCGGCGGTTTGCCCAGGCAAAACTTTCGAGAAGCCAGCATCCGAAAAATCCCGTGCCGCCCGTGATCAGGATGCGCTGGCCGCGCAGCTCCTGCCACAGCGGCTCGGTCCGCGCCAGGATGTTGTCGAGATCGCGCGCCAGCCGGTTTGTCATGTTCGTCGAACTCATGTCTGCGCGGCCTATGCTCCGTGGACGGCCGAGGCGGCCCGTGGAATCCGATGGAAGGTCTCCGCCATGTAATCGACCATTGCCTGCGTGATGCCGGGATACAGGCCGATCCAGAAAACGTTGTTCATTACAAAGTCTGTGTTCCGCAAATCGCCGATCACGCGCCGCTGAATGTCGCGATAGGCCGGCTGGCGGAGCAGATTGCCGCCAAAAAGCAGGCGGGTGGCGATGTTTTGCGATTCCAGAAAACGCACGATCTGGTTGCGTTTCGTGGGCGCATCTTTGCCCTCGCGTACCGCAAGAGGAAAGCCAAACCAGCTCGGCTCCGAATGCGCGGTGGCTTCGGGCAAAATGAAGATGTCGTCGAGATCGCTCAACGCGGCGTAAAGCTTGGCGAAGTTCGCGCGCCGAGCGGCAATGAAGCCCGGCAACTTCTTGAGTTGCGCGACTCCGACGGCGGCCTGCATGTCCGTCGCTTTGAGGTTGTAACCGATGTGGCTGTAAATGTATTTGTGGTCGTATCCGCTGGGCAGGTCGCCCAGTCTCCATTCAAACCGGCACCCGCAGGTGTTGGATTGTCCGGGATCGCACCAACAGTCGCGGCCCCAGTCACGAAAGGATTCGACTAACTTCTTGAGCGCGGGAGATTGCGTGAGTACGCATCCGCCTTCGCCCATGGTGATGTGGTGCGCGGGATAGAAGCTGGTGGTGGCAAGGGCGCCGAAGGTCCCGACCGCCCGCCCTTTGTAGAGCGATCCCACGGCATCGCAGCAATCTTCGATCACCCAAAGGTCATGTTTCGTTGCCAGTTCCATGACCGCATCGGCGTCAAACGGGTTGCCGAGCGTGTGGGCCAGCATGATGGCCTTGGTGCGCTCCGAGACTGCGGCCTCGAGTTGAGTTACATCGATGTTATAAGTTGGCAACTGAACGTCGACAAATACTGGAACGAGGCCATTTTGAATGATCGGATTGACGGTTGTAGGGAATCCCGCGGCCACGGTAATGACCTCGTCGCCGGCCCGCAGCCTGCGATCGCCGAGCGACGGAGAAGTTAGGCTCGAGAGTGCCGCGAGATTTGCGGACGACCCGGAGTTGACGAGTGCAGCGCAGCGCACGCCCATAAAGGCGCCAAACTCGCGCTCGAACTGGGCGGCAAAGCGGCCGGTGGTAAGCCATCCGTCAAGCGAGGCCTCGACCAGAAGCTCGAGCTCGGCGCTGTCAAGCACCTTGCCCGCCACGGGCACTCCGCTTTGGCCGGCCACAAACGCCTGCGGAGCCATGGCGACGTCGTAGTACTGCTTCACCAGCGCCCGGATTTCATCGCGGAGTTGGCCGGAGGATTTGCGCGGCGTGATTGTCATGGTCGAATCATCCTTTGCCCGCATGGGCCATTGCGGCGGGTGCACTCAGAAAGTCGCGGTACCACGCCAGGGTGCGATCCAAGCCGGAATCGAGGGTGAACCGCGGTTGCCAATCGAGGATGGCACGGGCTCGTTCGGCGCTCAGGTACTGATGGCGAATTTCGTTGCTTGCCTGGTTGAGCACCTTGGGGAGAAGGGAAGACTTCATCTTCCGCAGAATCAGTTCCACCATGTCGAGGACGCTGACCTGGCTTTCATTGGAAAAATTAAAAGCCTGACCGCGAAGCGTGGCGTCAAAGGCGAGTCGCTCGGCGAGCAGCATGTACGCGGCTGCGCCATCTTCAATGTAAAAATAATCGCGGACGAAATTACCATCCGAGCGCACCACCGGCCTCTCTCCGCGAATGACGGAGCGGATCGTTCCCGGCACCACGCGGTTCCAATTCAAGTCGCCGCCGCCGTAGAAATTTCCGCAGCGCGTGATGGCGACGGGAAGATTGTAACTGGTGGCATAAGTCTGCGCGATCAGATCGGCGCACGACTTACTGACATCGTAAGGATGGCGGCCTTGCAAAGGCATGGTTTCGTCGTAAGGCAACTGTTCCTGATCGCCGTAGGCCTTATCGGAGGACGCGATGACAATCGACGAGACCTTTGGAGAGCGACGGCAAGCCTCAAGCAGGTTCCATGTGCCCTCGATGTTGGTGGAGAAAGTCGAGACCGGGTTGCGATTGGCGATGCCGACGATGGTCTGGGCCGCCAAATGAAAAACGATTTCCACCTCATACTCGCCGAGCGCGCGTTCGATGAGATCCCGATCGGCAATATCGCCGCGTACGATATTGACCTGCTCAACGCGACGGCTGCGCACAAGTTCGCTTTGCGGGACCCAGTCGCGCACCAGGCAAACGACATTCGCGCCGGCTTCAATAAGCCGTGGAACAAGCCACGACCCGAGCAGTCCCGTGGCTCCCGTGACCATGACTGCTCGATCTCTCCAAAATTGATTCATTCCGGCCACACTTTCCAGGGAGTTTGCTCGCTCGCCCACAGCTCATTGAGATACTGGTATTCGCGGTAAGTATCCATGGCATAGAAAAACCCGTCGTGGCGATAGGCCATAAGTTGACCTTCGCTGGCCAGCCGTTCCATCGGTTCGCGTTCGAGGATGCATTCCGGGCCGCCCATGTAATCGAGCACGCGCCGGTTGAAGACGAAAAAGCCGGCGCTGATCAGTCCGTTCGCCTTCGGTTTCTCCATGAAGCGCTGGACCTGGCCCTGTGCGCCGATTTCGAGCACTCCGAAGCGGGAGATGGGCGGAACCGACGTGACCGTCGCGAGGCGGCCGTGCTGGCGATGAAAGTCGATGAGGCTGCCGATGTTGACGTCGCTGAGGCCGTCGCCGTAAGTGAGCAGAAACGTGTCGTCCTTGTCGAGGTAGCGGGCAACCCGCTGCAAGCGGCCACCTGTCATGGTTTCAAGTCCGGTGTCGGCCAGGGTGACGGTAAAGTCCTGCTCCTGGTGGGCGCCCATGAATTCGATGTGCGATTGGCGGCCCAGCGAAATCCTGAAGTCGTTGTTCATGGCTTCGTAATTCAGGAAGTAATCCTTGATCATGTTGCCGCGATAACCGAGGCAGAGAATGAACTCCCGCATCCCGTAGTGGGCGTACATCTTCATGATGTGCCACAGGATGGGACGGCCCCCGATTTCCACCATGGGCTTGGGGCGAAACTCCGTCTCTTCCCGGAGACGGGTGCCTAATCCACCGCACAGAACGACAACCTTCATAATCTGGGTTCCTGGCCGCGCTTCTTAGTCCCTCGGACTTAGCTCGTGAATACCGGGCCGCAAGTCAGTTATCCCACACGTGCGCGGGGAAAACAGGATTACGAAAGTCACCCAGCCGCTTCGCTGCGAGGAAAGCGGCCATGATTAGTTAACGTGCGTTTCGGGGAGCCCGACTGCGGGTTGCGAAGGAAATGAGCGGAGGTTACTGGGTTTGAGCCGATATCTCCGCATTGGCAGACATCGCCGGTGACGATAAGTCAAGTCCGGGCTGCTGGTCTTCATTCAATCTTGACGACAATAGTCGCCGCATATACCGAGAATGCTCAGGTTACTATCGTTACCATCACGATTGGGTGGGGGCCCCGGCTCGTTTGGGGAAGATGTTGCCCACGCGGCGGATTTCGGCGCCCACGGCCTTCAGCTTTTCTTCGATGTTCTCGTAGCCGCGGTCGAGGTGATACACGCGGTCGATGATCGTCTCGCCATCGGCCACCAGAGCGGCAAGCACCAGCGATGCGGAAGCGCGCAGGTCCGAGGCAAGCACGGCGGCGGCGCTCAGTGGAGTTCTTCCGTGGACGATGGCGCGGCGGCCTTCGATCTTGATGTTTGCGCCCATGCGCACCAGTTCCTGCGCGTGTATGAAGCGGTTTTCGAAAATATTTTCCGTGACTATCGACGTGCCCGCGGCCTGCGTGGCCAGCGCCAAATATTGTGCCTGCATGTCGGTGGGGAAGCCGGGATATTCTTCCGTGTTCATGTCGGCGGCTGCGAGCGGCTGGTCGCCCATGACGCGCACGGAGTCGCCTTTCACCGCGGTCTTCACACCGGTTTCCGCCAGCTTCTGCAGAATGGTGGTGAGGTGCGCGGGCTCGCATCCGGCGACGTTGAGGTCGCCGCCCGTGAGCGCGCCGGCGACGATGAAAGTTCCGGCTTCAATGCGGTCGGGGATGATGCGGTGCCTTGCGCCGTGGAGCTGGGCGACGCCCTTCACGCAAATCGTCGCCGTTCCTGCGCCCTGAATCTCAGCGCCCATGGCGTTGAGCAGCGCGGCCAGATCGGCGACTTCCGGTTCCCGTGCGCAGTTCCGCATCACGGTCTTGCCATCGGCAAGCGTGGCGGCCATCAGCAGGTCTTCCGTGCCGGTGACGGTGATTTTGTCGAAGAGAATTTCTGCGCCACGAAGACCGTTGGTCGTGGCCTCCACGTAGCCGTGCTCCTGGGTGATCTTCGCGCCCAGACATTCCAAACCCTTAATGTGCAAGTCGATGGGGCGGGCGCCGATGGCGCATCCCCCGGGCAGCGAGACGCGAGCGTGGCCACAACGGGCCAACAGCGGCCCCAGCACGAGCGTCGAGGAGCGCATCGTCTTTACCAGATCGTAAGACGCTTCCGGAGCGGCCAGTGTGCGCGCGCAAATGGTCGTGCGATGCTGGGCCCGCCCATAGCCGAGTTCGACCTCGGCGCCCATGGCGGCCAGCAGCTTGCGCGTGGTTTCGATGTCGCGCACCTGCGGGATGTTTTCGAGAATCACCAGTTCGTCGGTGAGCAGGGCCGCCGCCATGCAAGGCAGCGCCGCGTTCTTTGCGCCACTGATGCGGACGGTGCCCAGCAAGGGGTTGCCGCCGCGAATTATGAGCTTATCCATCTAGAAGTGATAATGTATCAAGCTTAGAAAGTAGACAAGAAAACCGATCAATACACCGATCCCGTTAAGCAAAATCCATGTTTCATCCCTCATCGATGATCCTACCCGTGGCACAAATGTCCATATACGGAAGAGCACCCTCGTCACGGAATTTCGTTGAGGATTCACGGAAGTCACTATAAGCATAATCCCGAGTACAAACAGACCTGCTCCACCTATCAGTCCATATATCATATTTCCATTCATTTGCAACAGCTCCATTTTGGGGATGATGTAGCGAAAGTCCAGCCACCGACAGCACCTATTCCGCTATCAAGCCCCGATTCCGGACCGTTGAAATCGTTGAGGTCGCATCGCCCAGCCTCAGTCCACCATAGAGTGCGTTTTCGGAATTCACGATCACTTTCATTCTAACTATAATTGCGCGGCGGCTGGAACTCCGTCCGCGCTTTTCCCCTGTGAAACTCTGTGCCCCCTGTGGTTACGCATTTTCGCCGTTACAATCAAAATTCCGACTCACGTTTTGCCAGCGCTATCGCCTTGCGCACTTGCCCTTGGCACTCTCTCAGCGCAGCGGCGGCAGCGGCGCGGCCGACCCCAGCCTTGGCCATCACCAGCGCCACCGGAACGCGGCCTCCCGCGGCGGCGAGAAGTTTGCGCGCTGCCCGGCGGTCGAGTCCGGCGATTTGTTCCACGATGCCCACTCCGCGTTCGACCAGCTTCTCATTTCTCGGGCGGACGTTGACCATCAGGTTGCCGTAGACGTAGCCGAGACGCGTCATCGCCCCAGTTGTAATCATGTTCAGGATCATCTTCTGCGCGGTGCCGGCTTTCATGCGCGTGGAGCCGGCAACCACTTCCGCGCCAACCTCCGCCACGATGGCCACATGCGCAGCCCTCCCCAGCGGGGAATTCGGATTGCAGACGACGGCAACGGTCCTTGCTCCGCGCGCTCGCGCATATTCGATGGCGGCGATTGTGAAGGGAGTGCGTCCGCTGGCAGCGACACCCACGACCACATCTTTTACTGTTGGCTTCTTCCTGGCCATCGTCTTGCGGCCCAGTGGGCGCGAGTCTTCATCGCCTTCCACCGCTGCGGCCAGCGCTCTTCGCCCGCCCGCCATTATGAATTGCACCATGCGCGGGGCGACGTCAAAGGTGGGCGGACATTCGGCGGCATCAAGGGCGGCGATGCGCCCGCTGGTGCCTGTGCCAACGTAGATCAGGCGTCCGCCTCGCGAGAGTGCCGCGGCGACCATGTCGATCGTTTGCGCAATTTGCGGGAGAGTCCGTTTCACCGCTCCTGCGACCTTGGCATCTTCCCGGTTGATGATGTGCGCGATTTCGAGCGCGGACTTCCGATCGAGATCGGCCGAAGCGCGGTTTGTTTTCTCGGTGCCGAGGCGGCGGAGTCCTCCGCTGCCCGCTTCCTGTTTCCCCGTTTTGTGATCTAACGCTCTTCGCTTCAAGCTGGCTTCCCCAGGGCTTCCATCACCGCATCGTGAAACACCGGCCGCACCTGCTTGATCGCCTGGTTTTGACAATCGGGCCAGGTGCGATTGGTGAGCAATGTTATCGAAAGTTGGCGCTCCGGATCGATCCACAGCGATGTGCCAGTGTAGCCAAGGTGTCCGAAAGAACGCGGCGAAAAATACTTTCCCGATTGCGACGGTGCCGACGGTGTGTCCCAGCCCAGTGCGCGAGAAGTGCCGTCGGGCGCGCATTCCCGTCGCGAAAAAAGTTCCACGGTTTCGGGGCGAAGGATAGGATGTCCGCCATTCAGCAGGGCATGAGCGAACAAAGCAAGATCTTCGGCGGTCGAGAACAGCCCGGCGTGTCCGGCAACGCCGCCGAGGACGCTGGCATTTTCGTCCTGAACTTCGCCTTGGATGATGCGGTTGCGGAAGCTGCGATCGTCGGCGCTGGGCGGGATCGAATCTCTAAAAGCCCGCGCGGGCTTGAAGGTCGTGTGCGCCATGCCGAGCGGGCCAAAGATCTCGCGCTGGCAAAATCCATCGAGCGGTTCGTCGGCGAGCCGTTCGATCGCGACGCCTAGAATGACGAATCCGATGTCGCTGTATTCGGCGCGCGCGCCGGGGTTGGCGGCAAGCGGCATGGTGAAGGCCGCTTTCAGCAGGGCGTCACGGGACTTGGCGCGCAGGAATAGTTTTTCGTAGGCGGGCAGGCCGGAGCTGTGTGCGAGCATCATGCGCAGAGTAATTTCGCGGCGCCGAGCGTCATCGCCGGCGATCTCGGGGACGATGGCGGCGACCGGGGCTTCCAGATCGAGCAGTCCGCGCTCGTAGAGAATCATGGCCATCGCGGTTGTGGCGACGACTTTCGTAAGCGAAGCGAGATCGAATAGGCTGGCCGTGGTGGCCTCGGGCGAAGACGTATCGTATGTAAAGCGTCCAAGCGCCTTGTGGGCGACGAGTTCTCCGCGAAGGGTGACGGCGGCTGAGCAGCAAGGGAAAGCGCGCGCTGCGATGGCTTTTTCGAGGATGCTGAAAGCGTCGCAAAAGCGATCGTCCTGCGCACCGAAGTTGCGTGCGAGGAAGGAAAATCCGGGTTCTCGATTCGGCAGCGTCAGGTTCAAGTGTGTTGAGTGAACTGATTGGGTTATAGCAAAGCTGGAGGCCGGAGGCAAACGGGAGTTACTTCGAGGGTATCGTTGATAACGTTCAGCCTTGAGCCGCATCTCCGCGGTCATGTACAGTCACAACAGACGTGAAACACTTACCGACAAAACTGCTGCTCATCGCTCTCCTGTTTTCTGCCGCCGCGTTCTCTCAGGCTCCGCTTGATTCGCGCCTCGCCGTCCTCGACCCCATCGTCAACGACGCCATCGCGCAGGGGCAGATTCCGGGCGCGGTGCTCATCGTCGGCCACGACGGGCTGGTGGTGTATCGCAAGGCTCATGGCAGCCGCGCGCTTGAGCCTCGGCGGGAGGCAATGACGCTCGATACGATCTTCGATTGCGCCTCGCTGACCAAGGTGGTCGCAACCACGACCGCCATCATGCAGCTTTGGGAGCAGGGCAAGTTCCGCATGAGCGATCCCGTCGCCAAGTACCTTCCCCAATTCGGCCAGAACGGGAAGCAGGACATTACGATCCGCGAGTTGTTGGTGCACTACTCGGGCCTTGCTCCGGATCTGGATCTGTCGAAGAAGTGGGAAGGGAAAGAGACGGCGTATCGTATGGCGTTCGAGGCGGCTCCAGAAAGGCCTCCCGGCGCGGCTTTTACTTATAGCGATATCAATTTTGTAGTGCTCGGAGCGCTCGTCGAGCGGCTCTCGGGCGAGTCGCTCGACGAGTATTCCGCGAAGCACATTTTTGCCCCGCTCGGGATGAAGGAGACCCGGTTCGGTCCTGCCCATTCCTGGCAGCCGGGCGTTTCTCTATCACGCATTGCTCCTACGGAAGACGACGAGACCCATCGCTTGCTGCGCGGCGTGGTCCATGATCCTACGGCCCGCCGCATGGGCGGCGTGGCGGGCGATGCGGGAATGTTTTCCACCGCCGAT
>JBEKQG010000031.1:0-25387 GCA_049519955.1 Terriglobales bacterium | reverse complement strand
GAAGTTCTCGTGCAGCTGGATTCCAAACAGGCGGGCCACACCAATCACGATGTGGGTAAATCCGCAGAAGCTGAAGTAGAGCTGGAACCCATAAGCGATAATCATGCACCAGACGTCGATTCCGCTCAATCGTGCGGCAGTGTTTCGGAAAGCCGCTTCAACCCCCGCTCCCGCGTACAGCCCGCCGCCCACCACCGCCGCCAGACACGACATCAGGATGCCAATCGCAAGGCGGCGCACCCCAATCTTCAGATCGTCTTCGGTCACCGCCCAATTCTGGCGGAATTGCGGCAGCATGCTCGACATGCGGCAGATTGGCCCCTGCAGCACCGTCGGCCAAAACGCCATGTACAGGCAAAACTCCAGCAGCGTCGGATCCAACTCTTCTTCGCGATAGAGCTCCAACAGATAACTCAATGCCTGGAACGTCCAGAAGGAAATCCCCGCGGGGAACAAGATTCGTTGGAACAGCGCAAGCGGAGACCCGGACGGCGCGACCGTGCCCAGCAAGGGCAGGTATTTGAAAACGCTCAGCAGCGCCAGGTTGAGAATGATTCCCGTCCACAGCCGCCCTGCGCTAATTCGCTTTTTCAGCCACTCGCCCAATGCGTAGTTCATCAGCGAGCTGAATAGCAGCACGACGATCAACCACGATCCCCAAGTCAGGTAGAAAAGCCAGCTAGCTGCCAGGTAAAGCGCCTGCCGGGCGGTAGCGGAACCGAGCCGCATCGCCACCAACCACACCACCACTACACCAATTCCATACTCGACGAGTTGTATTGTCATCGGTGGCTGTCGAATCCTTCGACTTCGGAGCTTGAGATTCCAGTGTTAATGCTTTGGACTTTCGGCAATTTTTATGCTCTCGTAGGCAACGCAGGTTGTCAACCCACGCCGCGCCTGAGGAATCCAATGGTCACCGCTCCCGGTAGCTCGAAGTGCCAACCTCGTTGCCGGTTTTGCTTTGCGTCAAGCCCCACTTTCGCATATTCTCGGTTCTAAGCGCACCTCTATGAGTAAACCGGCAGAGATGGTCCCACTCCTCCCCTCCAAGGAGGCTCGCTTGCCGTCCAGTTTGCCCCGCTGGCAAGGCGTGGTGCTCCTGCTTCTCATCGCCTGTCTTTACGCCTCCATTCTCGCCCGCCTCTTCCTGCAATGGGTCGGGCCCAACCGCGATCCCAATTTCGAACATGGAATCTTCGTTCCGCTTTTTGCTCTGTTTCTGCTCTGGCAGGACCGCAAGAAATTGAAAGCGATCATATCGTCCCCATCTTGGATTGGCCTTCCGCTGCTGGTGCTCGGCCTCTTGATGCTCGTTCTCGGAGTCCTGGGCGCGGAATTGTTTTTCTCGCGAGTCTCCCTGCTGGTCCTCTTGGCGGGTCTGGTCCTTCTGTTTAAGGGACGGACGTTCTTTCGCGCCATCCTCTTCCCCTGGGCTTTTCTGATTCTGATGGTTCCCATTCCGGCCCTGATCCTGCAGCAGGTCACATTCCCCTTGCAGTTGCTGGCCTCAAGGCTGGCTACTGCCCTGCTGGAGTTCGTTGGAGTTCCCGTGTTGCGGCAGGGAAATGTGATCGTGCTTGCTGCCATGCCCCTCAACATCGTGGAAGCGTGCAGCGGAATCCGCTCTCTTCTCACTCTCGTGACCCTTGCCATCATCTACGGGTGCTTGCTGGAATCCCGCAAGTGGGTGCGCGTCGCGCTGGCGCTCATGGCCGTGCCGATCGCAGTGGCCGCCAACAGCTTTCGCATTTTTGGCACCGGCCTGCTGGTGCAGTACTGGGACCCGGATAAGGCCGAGGGATTTTTCCATGCTTTCTCGGGATGGCTGATCTTCATGGTGGCGCTCATCATGCTCTTCGCTGTGCACGGCGCCATCTCGCGCATTTTCCCGGTCGTGGGGAAGACCGGCCCGGAGGCGAAATCCGCATGAAATCCGGCTCCCTGCGCTTTTGGATTGCGGCGGCGCTCACGCTGGCCACGGCCCTCATGCTCCAGGCTCATTCCCATACCGAGTTCTTTCCCCCGCGTGCGCCTCTGAGTTCCCTGCCCCTCGAGATCGGCGGTTGGATGGGAACCGACGGCGTGATCGACCAGCAGACTCTCGAAGTCCTCGGGCCCGGTGATTTTCTGGTGCGCGATTACGAAAACGCGAACCGCCCCCAACCTTGGATCGATCTCTACCTTGCCTATTTCCCGTCGCAAAGGACCGGCGATACGATCCATTCGCCAAACCACTGCCTGCCCGGCGCGGGATGGGTCCCCACTTCGCGCGAGATCGTGCAATTGACGCGCCCCGATGGCTCTTCGTTCCCCGCCAACCGCTACGTGGTTTCCAAGTCGGGTGAGCGCCAACTGGTGCTCTATTGGTTTCAGGCGCATGGCCGCGCCGTGGCCAGTGAATACTGGGCCAAGTACTATCTGGTGTCCGATTCGATTCGCATGAATCGCAGCGACGGCGGCCTGGTGCGCTTCATGACCCCGATGCTCGAGGGCGAGTCCCCGGCGGCCGCGCAGGCGCGCATCATGCAGCTCGGCTCCCGCTTCATCCCTCTGCTCGATCGCTGCATCCCGCGATAGACTTGGCTTTCAGCATCGCTGCGATCCCTTCGTGTGGCGACCCCGTCTAAACCGAGCGCAGCTCGGCAATTGCTTGTCGCTACGCGTGGATGCGAATCTCCTCAGATTTCCCATCCCGCATTTCGGCGAACGCCTGCGGCAGAAAACGCACCAGGTCTGTCGCCACTACAGAATTCTCTCCGACCGATTCCGCAGCCCGGTCTCCCGCCAATCCATGCAAATAAACCGCAAGAGCGGTCGCTCCAAGCGCATCCTGCGGATGTTGCGCCACCAGGCCAGCGATCATTCCAGTCAGAATGTCTCCCGTGCCTCCGGTTGCCATGCCCGGATTGCCCGTGGGATTCACCCACACAGTGCCATCGGGCGCCGCAATCAGCGTGCGATGTCCCTTGAGTACGACAATCAACCCGTGCTCGCGGGCGAAGTTTCGCGCGACTTCGAGGCGATGCGCTTGAATTTCTGCAATACTCAGGCCGGTCAGCCGCGACATTTCTCCCGGATGCGGCGTAATGACGACGGTTCGTCCGCGACCGTCTAGTTTGCCAGGCGCTCCTTCGAAGGCGTTCAGCCCATCGGCATCCACGACCATTGCCTTGTCGTTGTTCTTGCGCTTGACGATTGCCCACACGAATTCGGCCGTCTCGGAATTGCGTGAGATGCCTGGGCCAATCGCAATCAGGCTCGCACGTTCCAACAGCACATCAAGGCCGGCTCCGAGCGCTCGCGCAGAGATCGTGCCATATTTGGTTTCCGCCAGCGGTTCGGTCATGAGTTCGGGGTGAAAGCCCGCTACCGTCGCGAGCACAGATTTTGGCGTCGCCACTGTCGCCAGCCCCGCGCCCGCACGCAGCGCCGCAAATCCCGCCATCGCCGCCGCGCCCGCTTTGCCGAGCGATCCGCCGATCACCAGCACGTGTCCATAG
Source organism: Terriglobales bacterium (assembly GCA_049519955.1). GTDB lineage: Bacteria > Acidobacteriota > Terriglobia > Terriglobales > Acidobacteriaceae > Acidiflorens. The sequence continues at coordinate 21,884 of JBEKQG010000031.1, read as the reverse complement.
CTGCCCTTGTTGGCGTCACGCGCCCGGGGCGCGAGCAGCGGAGCGAAATCGGTCGGCGTGCTGAGATGAAGTCCAAGCTCGGAAACAATTGCTTCCGGCGGCATACCGATGGGCGCAATCACGGTCTGCCCGCTCGTCAACTCGGCGAAGACATGCGCCGGACGCGCCGCGGTAAAAGTCACAATGGCATCGGCCCGGGCAATTTTGTTTGCGACCTCACTGGAGCCGGGTGCGCTTGCTGGCCGCATCGCATCGGCGTCCGCGCCCGATGGAATGTCAACCGCGACAATCGGAGCCGCAGAGGCATTCATCTTGGCAATCGCCGCCGCATAGAGCGCACTGACCGGCGGACGAAATCCTGTGCCGAGCATGGCATCCACGAGTACGTCCGCGGCGAAAATCTCCGCTGCCTCGGACGAATCGAGCGCACTCGCCTCGCGTACAATCAGCGGCGCGACATTCACCGCATGGAGCGACTTCACCATGCTCTGAAACATGATCGCCGCGTCCCCGCGAAGTTCTTCCGGATCGCACAAAAGCAAAACGCGCACGGCCCGGCCCGCTTCGACCAGTTTGCGGACCACCACAAATCCATCGCCGCCATTGTTGCCCTTGCCGCATAAAACGCCAACGCGCTCGGCTTGCGGATAATCGGAGAGGATGAACCGCGCAACCGCCGCACCGGCGTTCTCCATCAGCGTCAACGAAGGCACGCCAAAGCGCTCCGAGGTCGCGCGATCGATCTCGCGCATTTCCGCCGCGCTCACAATCTTCATGCTTGCACCCCGGCCGTCTGTTCCAATTCGCGAAGCTGTTGCGGCTCGCCCATGGCGATCAGAAAATCGCCCGCTTCGATGCGGTCGTCGGGCGCGGGGTTGAAGCGCATGCCCGACCCGCGCTTGATCGCGAGGATGATCACTCCGCGTTCCTGGCGGATGCGCGAGTTCTCGATGGTCCGGCCGGCAAACGGGCTGCTCGCCGCGATCGGCACTTCGCCAATTTCCAAATCCATGCCGAGATGCGTGGTCGCCGTGTCCAGAAAACTCACCACGTGTGGACGCAGGAACGAATGCGCGATCCGCTGTCCGGCAAAAACATAGGGACAGACGACCGCATCGGCTCCCGCGCTGCGCAGGTGTTTCTCCGCCATATCCTCGCTGGCCCGGGCGATGATCCGCAGACCCGGATTCAGACTGCGTGCCGTCAGCACGATATAAAGATTCGTGGCGTCGGTGGTGGCGGCCGCAACCAGGCCGCGAGCGCGCTCGATTTGCGCATCGCGCAGGACCTGTTCCTGAGTGGCGTCGCCGACGAGCATGAGCCAGTTTTCGCTCGCGAATTTCTGCGCTTTGGCCTCGTTATTTTCGACGATCACGAACTGCGCCGGACGGCGCGCCAGCTCGCGGGCGGCACTGCGGCCGACGCGTCCCGCGCCGCAGATGATGTAGTGACCGGTCAGACGGCCTATGTCGCGCTCCATGCGGCGCCTTCCAAAGAAGTTCTGCAACTCAAATTCTAGCAAAGCCTGAGTCAGGCTTCCGATCGCCAGAAACACCAGCGAGACTCCACCCAGAATAATAAAAACGTTGAACACCCGCCCGGCGTGAGACAGGGGATGCACTTCCTGATATCCGATGGTGGTCAGCGTCGTGATGACCATGTAGAAACCATCGAACCACGGCCATCCCTCGATGTAATGAAAGCCCAGCGTGCCGAGGCCAACCACAAAGGCCAGCGCGGCAGCGAGGAATTTGAGATTGCGCGAAGTCCTCATCGGTTCATGGTTCCGAGGTTGCAACGATCCGGCGTCACAACGTTGCAACTTTCCGTGCCGCGCGCGATGGCCCGTCCCGTCTCCCGCGCGACAACCGAGTATAGCTCTGGCCGTGATCGCGTGCCGTGACGCTTAAGTCGGAAGCGCTACAGAGCAGTGGAAAGTCCTTGTGCCGTCATAACAAATCGCTCACCGGCTGCTTGCGTAATCGCGATGTTTCAATAGTGATGCGTGGCCAACCAGTCAACGTTGATTGGGAACTATAATAATTTGTCAATCCCATGACCGCGCTTTCCCCCGCCAAGGCAGCGAAACACACGAAACGAGCGAAGGTCTCGGCTTCCTCCGGGCCGTCTCGGTCGCCGAATGGGCGAACTCTCGATCGGCGAACCTTGGTGTTTTGCTTGGCGCTAATCGCCGCAGTGCTGGTCTCCTACAGCTCGGTAATTCACAACGGGTTTCTGGATTATGACGACGAACTCTACATCACGGACAACCCTCACGTAAAAGCGGGGATGACGTGGGCGACCGTGGAATGGGCCTTCACCAGTTGCGAGGATTATTGGTTTCCCCTAACCCGACTGTCCCATGCCCTTGATTACGAGCTTTTCGGGCTGAACCCCGCCGGACACCACTCGGCGAATGTCGTGCTGCACGCCACGAACGCTGTGCTTCTTTTTCTGCTGCTCCAGAGCGCCACCGGGTTCCGCTGGCGCAGCCTGATGGTTGCCGCCTTGTTTGCGCTGCATCCGATCAACGTCGAATCGGTGGCTTGGGCAGCGGAGCGGAAGAGCGTGTTGAGCATGCTGTTTTTTCTGCTCGCGCTCCACGCCTATGAATGGTACGCGCGTGGACCGGGACTTCGCCGCTACGCTGCGGTGTGTGTTTTGTTTGTCCTTAGCCTGGCCGCGAAACCGCAGGCGATCACGTTTCCATTTCTGCTCCTACTGTGGGACTACTGGCCGCTCGGCCGAATGGGCGCTCCAGTTGGGAAGGCGCACGGCCGGAATGCGCCCAAATTGTCGAACGCAAGGCTGGTATCGGAAAAGGCGCCATTTCTGCTGCTCTCCGCTGCGAGCGCGGTGGTCACGCTAGTGGCCGGGGCCAACGGCACCGTCAAGGATCTGACCCGTTACAGCCTGCTCTCGCGGTCGGAAACAGCGGTGATCTCGTACGTGCGCTATTTGGGGAAGACGCTCTGGCCAGCGAACCTGGTGATGCCGTATCCGCACCGCCTCAATCTCTATCCCGTCTGGCAGGTAGTCGCAGCCGTGGGTTTGTTGCTGTTCATCAGCGTCCTGGTCCTCCGCGCACGCGAGCAGCGTTATCTGGTCGTCGGTTGGTTGTGGTTTCTGGGCAGCCTGCTGCCCATGATCGGGCTGGTGCAGGTGGGGGAACAGGCAATGGCCGACCGCTTCGCCTACATTTCGTTCCTTGGCTTGTTTCTGATGATCGTCTGGCTGGTTGCCGACTGGGCCCAAGCTCGCCAAATCTCCGCCCGATGGCTGGCCATTCCGGCGGTTTCTTGTTTGCTGGCGCTGGGGATACTCACCTACCGCCAGGTGGGCTGCTGGCACGATCCAGAGTCATTCTGGCGCCGCGCGTTGGCGCTGACTCAGGATAACTATCTCGCACACGGGGGATTAGCACGCTTTCTGAATAACCAGGGCAGAACCGAAGAGGCAATCGAGCAGTTCCGCGCCGTGCTCGCCATCCGTCCCGACGATCTGCGCGCCAACTTGACTCTTGGCGACTATGAGCTTAGGCACGGCAATATGCCAGTGGCCATCGAACGGTATCAAGCGGCGGTTCTTCGCGAGGAGGACGTGGGCTTTCGCGCAAAAGAGTATGGCAATCTGGGACTTGCCTATTACAAAATGGGGCAGGCGATGAAGGCGAAACAGTGCTACGAACAATCGCTCCAGCTTGTGCCCAAACAACCCGCGCTCATGATCAGGCTCGGCTTGATCGCGCAGAACAATGGCGACCTGGCGGAGGCTGTTCGTCAGTACTCGCGCGCCTCGGAGCTGCAGCAGTCCGACGTTTACAACTTGCTGTTGGCGCAGGCTTTACGGCAGGAGGGACGCGTGGACGAAGCCAACGCGATTTTCGAACGCACGGCGCGCTTTTCGCCAAATCTTGCAGAAGCACAGAAAACGGCTGACTCGCTTCTGGCCTGGAAGTGAAGCGCCCTTCGCAACGGCCAGGGAGCTTACTGTTTCTCCTCTTCGAAGTTCGATTGGCTCATCCAAACCGCAGCAGCACGAGGGCTGCTAGATGGCTGTTGTTAACAGGCAATCTCGCCAACAACCCGGCCCCACCTGAACTGGCCTAGGGTCCACCAACCGGGCTCGTGGATGGCTGCTTCGCAAATTCGAACGTGCAGGGGCGGCCTACGATCCCCAGGCCTGTGTCCCTTGTGCCTGTGCCTTCTGTCTCTTTGAATTGGGCCTTGATGTTGTAGCTGTAATCCTCGCCCTTGTGGGCGAAGACTCCACGGGCATATTGCCGGGAGGCCACTATGCCGTTGGCCGACAGCTTGGCTTTGCCGTCCTCTGCGATCTTGCCCTCGATCAGCAGGTAGCCGGGTTCCCCCGCTGTGCCGCGCTCTCCGTGGAAGTTGCTCTTCTCGATGACGCTCGGAAACTGCCAGGTGTAGCCCTCGGTGTTCCCTTTTGCCGGGCACGTGAGCTTTGTGGTCCACTTGCCGTCGAAACGCTCCCCTGCGGCCAATTGGGCCATGGCATCGCCACTGCCCAGCAGGATGATTGCAGCCAAAACAAAACCAAGTCTGCGCATACGACCTCCATGGATCGCCGCCGCCTGTCTGACGGCCCACCACCACAATTTCACGCTTGCAACCTCCGTTTTGTCGGTGAGCTATGACACATGGGAGCGTGATAACTGAGGTCCCGGTCATGCTGCCGCCTGCGCCTGTACATGGCGGGGAATGCCATCGAACCGGCGACCCTGCCTCCGCTACGGCGATTTCATGATCACGCGATTTCGCCACCGATCCATCCTCCCCAACCTGCCCCCCGCGCCACGCGATAGCCTAGCTTGTAATACCCAACCGAAACTACGCCGTTTACAATCGCAATAGGTTTGCAGGAGTCGTCCAAGCCAGTCACACCATGAAACTTTCCGTCGTCATGCCGGTCTATAACGAACGCGCCACACTCCGCGAGGTCGTTCTCAAGGTGCTCGCGGTTCCCCTGGAGATCGAGTTGATTTGCGTGGACGACGGCTCGCGGGATGGCTCGCGCGAAATCCTCGCCGAACTACAGTCCGAGCATCCGCTAATCCGCATCCTGCTTCAGCCCCACAACATGGGCAAGGGAGCCGCGCTCCGCCGCGGCATTCAGGAGGCCACGGGCGACTTCGTCATCATTCAGGACGCCGACCTGGAATACGATCCGGCGGATTATGCTCTCATGATCGAGCCCTTGATCCAAGGCAAGGCGGACGTCGTTTTTGGCTCCCGCTTCCTGGGCGGCGCGCCGCATCGTGTGCTGTACTTCTGGCACTCGGTCGGCAACCGGGCCCTCACCCTGCTTTCCAATTGCCTCACCAACATCAATCTTTCCGACATGGAAACCTGCTACAAGGTGTTCCGGCGCGAAGTGATTCAGGCGATCCCCATCGAAGAGAATCGTTTCGGGTTCGAGCCCGAGATCACGGTGAAAGTGGCACGGCGCAACCTGCGCATTTATGAGGTGGGAATCAGTTACTGGGGGCGCACCTATGAAGAAGGCAAAAAAATTGGCTGGAAAGACGGCGTGCGCGCCTTGTATTGCCTGTTGAAATACTCGTTGAAAGAGCCCAAGGTAAAAGCGGCTCCGCGGGCGGCCCCGGACCGCTCAACTGTTGCGCGATGAAGTCGCCTGCAGCGGCCTCTTTACTATGCTGAGTTTTAGTGGTGACCGGTGCCTTTCTGCTTGAGCCGCCCTTGGTAAGAATTCAATCCTTGGTTGGTCATTCCTGTACTCTTGCCGCCCTTGGCACCGAAGTTGATCGGCGGATTGGCCTTGTCTTTTACCGGCTTCAACGCGGGCGACTTCTTCGGGGCCGATCGAGACGGCCCGGCCGCCTTGGCGGTCTGATGCTCCAATGATTGCAGACTCTTCGAGGTCGCACTCGCTCCCGCTTTTGAGCTCCCACCGTTGTCAATGGGCGCGGCTTTCTTCGGCGCCTTCTCGGGGTGCACGGGCCTGACCTTGAATGTGTTGTTTTGCTGCGCCGCGGCGCCCACACTGAAACTCACCAGCACCACCGCAACCGCCAACCATCTTTTCATCTTTAATCCCCCGATCCCCGGCTCCCCCAACTTCAAGCCACCTTTTCTTAGATGCACGCAGGTTGCCATCCAGATCTCATCCTTCTTCTCTATGTTAAACCCGCCACCACTGGAAAGCACTCGCGAAAAGCCGAAAACCAGCCAAATTGCTTGGCCAGGACAGCGCTTCGCTGCCATGCCGCCGATCACCGGCACGTTCAGCGCGCTATGCAATGTTCTGCACATTGCCCTCGATTTCTCCGATCTTTGCCAAGTAACCTCCCACAATGTGACTCTGGGAATCTCACCCCTCGGGTTTGGATGCTTCTTTGTCCATTTCCTGGCAACCGCTTATCGGCCTCAGCACTCGGCTCTTCTCCTTGCTTTTGCACCGCAGTTCATCCCAGAAACGAGATTGGGCCGCTGCGCAACTGGCCAAATGCCGCGCCCCGGTGGGCCTTTGGCAATCTAGGACTCGCCGATTCCCCGCGCGACACTGATCTTGCAGGGGCTGAAAATATTTCCGTAATCGGTGACGAAATCCCCCGCCTTGTATTAATATGCGGAGACTGAACATAGAGGTCTTGGTGAAGACTCATTCCCTGCTTTGTCGTTTCGGCATTTCCTTCATCCTTGCGGGCAGCTTGTTGCTCCTCACAAGCTGCCAGGGTTTAGGCGGAGGCTCGAACCAAACAGGTACCCCCGGAATCCTTTCACTCAATCCCTCGCAACTGACTTTCACAAGCACCAAGGTCGGTGCCAACCAAACCAGCCCTGTGACTCTCTCGAACAGCGGTGGATCCGATCTCATCATCACCCAGGCGACATTGAGCGGCGCCGGATTCTCCATGAGCAACCTCGCCCTGCCACTCACCATCCACGCCGGATCGTCGGCCTCGGCGACTATCACCTTCGCCCCCACCGCCACCGGCAGTTTCAGCGGCAGTGTCACGTTTGCCGTCACCTCGAACCAGTCGAACAGCCAGGTCGTGCTTTCCTTCACGGGCACGGGGGCCGCTTCCGGAACGCTCTCTCCCAATCCCTCCAGCTTGGCATTCGGAAGCATCCAGGTCGGCAGCAACGGCAGTCAGTTCGAAACTCTGACCAACACAACCGCATCCACCGTCACCATCTCACAGGCGTCGGCGAGCGGGGCCGGTTTCTCCATCAGCGGACTCGCGCCGCCAGTTGCCCTCGTCGCCAATCAGAGCGTCACGTTCACCGCGACCTTTACTCCCGCCAGCCCGGGCGCGGCCAGTGGAGCGGTGAGCATCGTCTCCGACGCGCCCGACTCGCCTCTCAGCATTCCGCTCTCGGGCACGGGTGTGCCGCCAGGATCGCTCGCGACAAATCCGGAAACCCTCGCGTTCCCCAGCGTTCAGGTCGGCAACAGCGCCAACCTGTCTGAAACGCTGACGAACACAGGGGGATCGACCGTCACTCTCTCGCAAGCGAATTTGACCGGGGCAGCCTTTTCTATCAGCGGATTGACCCTGCCTCTCGATCTCACGCCAAATCATAGCGTGACGTTTACCGCGACCTTTACACCGGACAGCGTGGGTGCGGCCAGCGGAAGCCTCTCCGTAGTCTCCAATGCGTCAAACTCGCCGCTGAGCATCGCGCTCTCCGGAACCGGAACTGCCGCTGGCCAGTTAGCGGTTTCTCCCGCCAGTCTCAGCTTTGGCAAGGTGGCCGTCGGATCGAATTCACAGCTCAGCGGCACCCTGACCGCAACCGGCGCCCCAGTCACGGTGACATCGGCAAGCCTCAACAGCAGTGAGTTTGCGGTTTCCGGAATTTCTTTTCCGGCCACCATCGCCGTCGGCCAACCCGCCACCTTCACCGTCACTTTCACCCCGGCCTCGACCGGTCTCGCTTCGGCGTCTCTGTCGTTCGCGAGCAACGCCTCGAACTCGCCCGCCGCGCAATCGATGACCGGCACGGGAACCGCATCTCCGCACTACGTGGATCTCTCCTGGGACGCTTCGACCGATGCCGTCGGCTACAACATATACCGCAGCGCCACGTCTGGAAGTGGATACACGAAGATCAACACTCCGCTGGACGGCACAACCGCATATACCGACAATACGGTCGCCGCCGGCCAGACTTACTACTACGTGACCACAGCCGTCGATAGCAGCCAGAATGAGAGTGGATACTCGAATGCGGCGAAAGCGACCGTTCCGAGTTCGTAACCTCGCGATCGGAACGGCCCTCTGATCTTCTATCCCTGACTTCGACCGCCAACCACACCCGACCAACTCACGGCACGGTGGCCCGCGCCTTGCCGGAGTACACGCTTTCCCGGCCCGTTTGATCCACCGCGGTCACAACGTAGAAGTAAGTGCGGCCGCTGACCACCAGGCGATCTTCATACGGTGGGCCTGGCACGCGGGAGGCGAGCTTCACGAATTGCCCACCAGCGGTAGTGCTCCGATACACGTTGTATCCCGCGATCGAAACTCCCGTCCCTCCCGGCGGCGCCTCCCATGTGAGCGTAACGCCGGGAGGCGGGGTCTTGTGACAGCCCGCTACACTGCCGCAGAGCAGCGCGCACACGGCCACCAGAAACCGGATTGGGAAGCTTCTCATAGCTCCATTTGTCGTCTATCGACTATACAACTTGCTGAGAAAGTCCGATTCCGGCAGTTCGGCAAAGCCACGGCTCCGCCAGCATTTGAGAGAATCGGGGGGCATTTCTCAGGCCATGCATGAGCCGTGCCGATTTCTGCGAAATCCACCTTCTTCTGTGCCCTCTATGCCCGGTTTCTCCCGTTCGATCCGGCCGAAATGGGGCCATCCCAGGACATCCGCGGAACATTGCATTTCCATGCAACCTTTGCAAAAAGTATCATCTTGACAACAACTTACGAATACATTTTAATGAACTTGATTCATACGAGTCGCTTGCCAGTCATACCCCTCCCCCAATACTCCCCCTAAAACGTGGTTCGCTAATTTACGGGTCTGAAGGGAGTACTGCATGAACAAAAGATACACACAATGGTTGCTGGCGGCTGTCGCCGCTTGGTGTCTGGCCCCTGCGGCGCTTGCCGCCGGCAAGGCCCAGCCGACCGTTATGAAGGTGCCCGAAGGTGGCTCCACCGTCATCTATCTCCTCGCAGCCGGGCTCGTTTGTCTCGGGGCGATGTTCCTCCGATCCATGCTGGCCAAGTCCACAAAATCGTGAGTTCAGACGGCACGCAAGAATCAGGCCTGCTTGGCGAGTAGGCTCGCTCGGCAGGCCTTTTCCACAACTCCTGCGCTGCTCCTGCCTTGTTTACGTCGTTGCCCCCTGCCCTTTTGACCGCCCAGCAAAATATGAGCCCCTCATCTAGTAGAATGAGCTTGGTTTGTTTCAAGTCGGACGTTGGCTGACACGATTCATGCGTATCGCTGTCCAACACTGCTCCCCATAGGAGCTTCTCCGTCCGTTCTTCATCGATGCAAATGAACATGCGAAATCCGATTTTGGTTACTGGCGGCGCGGGCTTCATCGGATCGAATTTCATCCTCCAGTGGATCGCGCAAGATCCCTCGCCCGTCCTCAACCTCGACAAACTGACTTATGCGGGCAACCCGCGCAATCTTGCATCCATCGCCTCGCATCCTTCCTACCGGTTTCAGCAGGGCGATATCGTTGACCGCGATCTCCTCCGCGGCCTTCTACAGCGCGAACGTCCCCGCGCCATTGTTCATTTTGCCGCCGAGAGCCACGTCGACCGCTCCATCCATGGCCCCGACGATTTCGTCCGCACCAACGTCAACGGCACGTTCAGTCTATTGGAAGAGACTCGCGCCTACTGGTCGTCTCTGCCGGAATCCGAGCGTGATGCGTTCCGCTTCCTGCATGTTTCAACCGACGAAGTCTATGGCTCCCTTGGCCCGGACGATGCGCCCTTCAGCGAATCCACGCCCTATGCGCCCAACAGTCCATACTCCGCCTCCAAGGCCGCTTCCGACCACTTGGTCCGCGCCTACCATCACACCTACGGACTGCCGACTCTGACCACCAACTGCTCCAACAATTACGGCCCCTATCAATTTCCCGAGAAGCTGATTCCCCTCATCGTCCTGAACGCGTGCGCCGGCAAGCCGCTCCCGATCTACGGCGACGGCCAGAACGTTCGCGATTGGCTGTACGTCGAAGACCACTGCCACGCCATCCGTACCGTTCTTGCTCAAGGCCGTGTGGGCGAAACCTATAACATCGGCGGCTGCAACGAAAAAAAGAACCTCGAAATCGTGGGCACGATCTGCGCGCTGCTTGACGAATTGCGCCCCCACGATTTGCAATCTAACGATTCGGTCGTTCCGCACCGCAGCTTGATCGCGTTCGTCAAGGACCGTCCCGGCCACGATCGCCGCTACGCCATGGACACGCGCAAAATCGAACGCGAACTGCATTGGCATCCCCGGGAGACGTTTGAGACCGGAATCCGCAAGACCGTCAATTGGTACTTGCAGCATGAAGATTGGGTCCAGGACGTGACCAGCGGCGCCTACCGCCAGTGGATCGCAAAACATTATTCGGTTTGAACGATATTCGCAACGAAAGCAAATTTTCTCATGACCACTTCATCCGAACCAAACTATAAGGGCATCATCCTCGCCGGCGGTTCCGGCACTCGGCTCTATCCCGTTACCCACGCCGTGTGCAAGAGCCTGATTCCCGTCTACGACAAGCCGATGGTGTACTATCCTCTGTCCATCCTGATGCTGGCCGGCATCCGCGACATCCTCGTCATTTCGACGCCCGGCGATTTGCCCAGGTTCCAGCACTTACTCGGCGATGGCGCCAACTTCGGGATACACCTGCAATACGCGCCGCAACCCAAGCCCGAAGGCATCGCCCAGGCCTTCCTCATCGGGAAGGACTTCATCGGCCAGAGTGGCTGCGCGCTCGTGCTCGGCGACAACATTTTCTACGGCCACGATCTCGCGAAGGATCTGCGCGATGCCACCGGGCAATCGAGCGGGGCGCGCGTTTTCGCCTACGCCGTCAACGACCCCGAGCGCTATGGCGTGGTCGAATTCGATGCCCGCGGCAAGGCCCTCAGCATCGAAGAAAAACCGAAGCAGCCCAAATCCCGCTATGCCGTGACCGGCCTCTACTTCTACGACAACCAGGTCGTCGAAATTGCAAGGCACCTCAAGCCCTCCGCCCGCGGAGAACTTGAAATCACCGACGTGAACCGTGAATACCTGCGCCGCGGCCAGCTCGATGTGAGCGTTATGGGAAGGGGCATGGCGTGGCTCGACACCGGCACGCACGAAGCCCTCATGGAGGCGGCCTTGTTTATCCAGACGCTCGAGAAACGCCAGGGCCTGATGGTGGCGTGCCCGGAAGAGATTGCCTATCGCTCCGGTTACATCACCGCGCACCAACTCGAAGCCATCGCGCGACCCATGCAAAACAACGCCTACGGCGCGTACTTATTGCAACTCCTGCAGGAGCAGGTTTTCTAATCGCCCGAGCCGCGAGAGATCTCCAATGAAGACAATCGAAACCACTCTACCCGGCGTCCTGCTCCTCGAACCCCGGGTCTTCGGCGACGATCGAGGTTTCTTCCTCGAAAACTACAACCAGCGCATCTTCGCCGAGCTCGGCATCCACGAACACTTCGTTCAGGATAATCATTCCTATTCCAGCCGCAACGTGCTGCGCGGGCTCCACTATCAGATCCAGCAACCGCAGGGGAAACTCGTGCGCGCCATCACGGGAGAAATTCTGGACGTGGTGCTTGACCTGAGACAAAGTTCTCCGACATTCGGGAAATGGGAATCGTTCCGCCTCTCCGGCGACAACAAGCTCATGTTATGGGTGCCCGTGGGATTTGCCCACGGATTCCGCGTGCTCTCGGAAACCGCCCACATCACTTATAAGACGACCGACTTCTACGCTCCCGAACATGAGCGGACTGTCCTGTGGAACGACCCCGGCCTGGCCATCGGCTGGCAACTCGACGGCGAACCCACTGTCTCCGCCAAAGACCAGCGTGGGATCAGCTTTCGTGATTGCGAAAAGTTCCGCTAAGAACGATTCGGTTAACCGCTGGCGCGCCTGAACTTCAACCCGCAAGAACCTCGGCAATGCGCTCCCCCGCGCGTCCATCCCAAAGCGGCGGCACAGTTCCCTGCTTCGCTTTCCCCGCCAGCACGCGTGACAATTCCACGCGCAATTTTTCCGCGTCGCGCCCCACCAGAACATTCGTTCCCATCGAGACCGTGATCGGCCGCTCGGTATTCTCGCGCATCGTCAGGCAAGGAACGCCAAGGTAGGTCGTCTCTTCCTGTATGCCGCCCGAGTCCGTAATCACCAACGTCGCCCGCATTTGCAGTCCCAGAAAATCAATATACGGAAGAGGATCGAGCACTCGCAGTTGGCCGGCATTCAATCCAAAATCGCCGATTCGCTTGCGCGTCCGCGGATGCGCCGGAAACACCACCGCCAAATCCCGGTTCACTTCCAGCAGCGACTCCAAAATTCCCTTCAGCGTCGCGCCGTCGTCCACGTTCGCCGGCCGATGCAGCGTGACCAGCGCATACCGCTCCGGCAGGCCCTCGATCGCAGTCTTCCGCGCCAACGGCAACAGCCGCACCAGCGAGTCGATCATCACGTTGCCCACGCGGAAAATCTTCTCCGCCGGAATTCCCTCCCGCCGAAGATTCTCGTCCCCATCCGCCGAAGGCGTAAACAGCACGTCGGCAAGCTGATCGGTCACCAGGCGGTTGATCTCCTCCGGCATCGTGCGATCGAATGAGCGCAGGCCGGCTTCCACGTGGCCAATGCGTACGCCCAGCTTGGCGCACACCAGCGCCGTCGCTACCGTCGAATTCACGTCCCCATACACCAGAACAATGTCCGGCTTGCGCTCGGCCACGACAGGCTCCAGCCGCATCATGATCTCCGCCGTCTGCCTCGCATGTGTGCCCGAACCGGCGGCCAGATTCACGTCCGGCGCCGGCAGGCCCAGTTGCTGAAAAAACACATCGGACATATTCACGTCATAGTGCTGACCGGTGTGGACGAGGGTCTGCGCCACATTCTTTCGCTGCCCGAGCGCATTCAGCACGGGAGCGGCCTTCATGAAGTTGGGACGCGCTCCAACTATGTGGACTATGTTCAAGAACTCTCCCGTAACGCGAATGCCCAGCTTAATCGAGTCGAGCAATGCGCGGAAGTGGAATCCATTCTCCAGTTCATCCCGGAACCTCCGCTTCATGCCTTCGATCTTCACTGACCAGCCTACCTCACTCTCGACAAAAAAGCCCGCGCACGAGTTCTGGGCTCGCGCACGGGCTTTTTGTTTTGCCGATCTCGGCGCAGGCGTTATAGCTATGCCTGCTTCGCGAATATCATAAACTGGCATCCGCCGGGCGAAAGGCCTGGCAATTCAAAATACAATGCCTTGCACGCTGGGGTTTCCTCTGTGTTCCTCTGTGCCCCCTGTGGTTCAAGCTTCTCTCTCGAACCCAACCCACTCTGAGGCGTCTCGAACTGCACCTACGTAAAAACCCCTCTAACGCGTCCGCTTCAAAAATTAGCTCCGCTCTCGGATCCCCCTATTCGATTTTCGACGAATGCCTCGACTGCTCCGATACGTAGGACACTCTGGATATTGGAAGCTCGGTTCTCCGCAGCGCCCACAACATCGCCACCACCGCAGCGACCGCAATGCCAAGGAAAACGATCCCTCCCTCGTGATGCAGCCTTCCGTTGAGGAACCCCGGATCTACCCGAGTTCCGAGCTCTGCGATGGTGAAGATGCGAAGCCCGTTCTTGGCCACCGACAGCGGAATTGCCGCCGCGATCAGCAGGGCCTTCCGCCACCAGGACCGCAGGAAGAGCTGTGCCAACACAATGGTCGTGATCGCCAGCAGGCAACTGGAGCGGATGCTGCTGCATTCCTCCGCCACTTCAATATTCAGTTGTGCCAAAGAAACAAATATTCCACTGCGCTGGACGGGCTCGCCAACCGCCCGAAACAATAACGTGGCCGTCCATGCGGACCCATACTGCAGCCAGCGCACGAGCGCGTTCAGCACGCCTTCCGGAACCGGCGCCAGCAAAAACAAAAAGCAGAGAGGAAGCGCAAACGCCCGCAACATCCGCCAGCCAAACCAGAAAACGACGCTGCCAATCCACCAGGTCACGAGCGCGAACATGCCCAGCCACACTCGCACGTCGCCAGTCGCCCTACCCATCCCCCATCGCGCATAACCACCCATCAGCAGCGCCAATGCCAGCAAAACCGCGCCGCCCTTGAAACTCGGCTGATCCTCAATCCGGAGCGCTTTCCCACCCCCGCATTTCGCGCCCACATAAATCAGCCCGGCACTCAGCGGCAAAATCAGGAGGATGTGCGTGTAGGCGTCCCTCTCCAGCGCCAGCCCGAGCGTCATGGCCAACGGACGCCACCAGAACACCAGCGACACCGCCGCCAAAGCAGCGAAGCCCAACGCTCGGCCAGCATACGACGGATGTTTCATTTCAAACGTTCAATATCGGATGTTCCACGAAGTCCGCAGTCGGGCGGAAGTGCGCGCGGATGCCAAAGTCAGTTCCACGCATGCGTTTCCACGCGCATGGACGGCTGCTCAACCACCACCGCCGCGCGGAAACCAGCGGCCACGGCGAGGTCCGCCACAAACCATTCTTTCGCCGCTTCCGTATCTCCGCGGATCTCCTCAACCGCTGGATCGGTCTCGGGATGTGTGCTAACGCTAAAATCCGCCAGCGGAAAAGAAAGCCCGTCGCCAGTGGCCTTTATAAAAGCTTCCTTGCGCGTCCAGCAGGCAAAAAACCCCGGCACGCGGAGACCATCCGGCAAGGCGCGAAGTCCCGCGCGTTCGCGAAGCGAAAAGAAGCGCTCGGCCAGTGCGTCGGTATTGGCGTCGCTGCGGATTCGTTCGATATCGACGCCCAGCCGGTGTTCACTGCCAACCGCAATCAGCGCCATGTTGGCCGAGTGCGATACGTTGAACTGCAACGCCCGCGGATTGTGTCCGGCTCCCAGCCGTGGCTTGCCGCTGGCCGAATACTCGAAACGGACCTCGGCCGCGCCTATTTCAAGATAGCCGCCAAGCAATTCCCGCAGCGCGGAGCGGCATCGCGTAAAGTGCATCCCGTCTTTCTCGAAATGAAAGCGGCTGGCCCGGGCCTTCTCGTCGGGAGACAATATGCTCGCGTCCAAACCCGCCATCGCCGGTTCGTCAAGACGCACTCTCCATACGTCCACGCGGCCAACCGGAAACGCCGACGACGACGGGGCCTCGGCATGACGATTCATGAAAGGTGTCGTTCCTGTGCTGCTTCCCAATTTTCCCCGCGAGCCCATCGGTCAAACTCAGCCATCGATTGCTTGACCTGCAGACGGCAAGGCCGCCGCTCTGCCCGATCCGCACTGTGTCCCGGCGCGTGTCAACGCGGGGTCCCGGCCACCGCGTCCTTCTTCCGCGACGACGCGGCCACAGGTTCGTCAAGCTCAAGGGCCACACTGGCGGACTGTTCCGCGACAGGCCCTGCGCTCGCCCCTTGCGTGCGGTTCCTCCGCAATGGCACTGCCGCCGGCAATGCCGGCTTAACGTCATCGAAGGGTTCCGTTGAAAGAGAATCGATCAGGTCCAGATACTCTTTCTTTTTCCGGTCCCAGCCATTCCGCTCCACATACTCATATCCCCGCGTAACCAGCGAGTCACGCAGTTCCTTGTTGTTGACAACGTCAAGCATGGCCTCGGTCATGGCATGGCTGTCGCCGGAGCGAAAGAAATGGACCACCCCTTCCTCAAAATAGAAGGCGTCGATCTTCGTTCGCGAGACCACGACCGGCACGCCTTGGGACATGAACTCCATGATTTTCGTGCTGTACGCTTCGTTTCCAAACGAATCGGCCCGTTTGGGAACGACCCCGAGGTCGCCATTGGCGATCACCTGCGCCATTTCATTCAGCGGCACGCCCTCGTGGAACTTGACGCTTTCCTCAAGGCCAAGCCTCTGCGCCAACCGTTTCAAATCCACCTTCATGTCGCCGGCTCCGGCATAGATATGGAACTCGGCGTTGGGCACCTGGCGCTTGACCTCGGCGAAGGCCTCGATCGCAATATCCAGGCCCTGGTGCCACTGCAAGCTGCCGGGAAACAAAACGATGAATTTCCCGTCATGTCTGGTTCTTTCATGCCGCGAAAACAGTTCCGAGTCCACGTGGTTAATCAGGACCGAGCACCTTTCCTCCGGAACCGAGCGCGCAACGATGGTTTTATGCCAAAGGTGGTTCGACACAATCACATGGTCGGCAAACCTCGCCGATCTCCGTTCGATTGTCTTCAACAATCCCACATAAGCCGCTTTGAATTTCGTCTGGAACTTGTTCGCGAACAACTCCGGGACAACGTCATGAATGTCGAGAATCAGTTTCGCCCCGGTCCACTTCGGATACCACGCCGCAAATACCAGAAAATCCGGCATGTTGTGAATATGGATCACATCGTACCGGTTCCGCTCATGCAGCCGCGTCAGCGCCGCCGAGGACCTCACCAGAAAACGCAGCAAGCGCCACGCATAGGTCCACTCGCTGCGCTCGTCATGCACGCGATGCTGCACGCGATAGACCGTGACGCCGTTGATTTCCGTCTGTTCCCGCCTCGCGTCCGCTGCGCTGATGGCGATGACGTCCACCTGGTCGCCGCGCTTCGCCAGCGTTTCCGCATAACGCCGAACTCGGTTGTCGGACTCATAAGGCGAATATGCCACCATGCAGATCTTCTTGCGCGTGTTCCGTGCCGCAAGCGGAATTCGCTCGCAGTAATAGCGCGAGACTTCCCGTGGCAGCGCGGACCAATAAGTTCCCTCATATTTCTCACGCACATAGCGCAGGAGTTCTTCATAGTAGGAAAGCGGATATTCATCCCGCTGTTCTTGGCCCTCAAAACACATGTAGTCCGGATGCGTGTTCAGCAGCACCATGCCGCCGTGCTCGGCAATCCAATCGGTCTTGCGCTTCCAAATGTCGATGTTCGTCTCGCGCAGGACCTTAAAATGCGTGAAATCCTGCACCAGCGTGTAAGGAAGCTCGACATATCCGCTGCCCTTCGGACCCGGCACCCAGAAAGGAAAGATCGTGCCCGTGCCATCCGGTTGCGGCTCAAAAGGATCCGTATCGAACGTGGAAGCGTCATACTCCACGTCCAGAGCGTGCAGCCACTCCAACTTGTGTTGCATCAAAGGCGAACGGAACCCAGAGCAATTCCATTGCCGCAGATATTCGTTGATCCGCGAAGCTTTCGCGGCAAACTCTCCTTTCGAACCGTAGAGCTTCCCGTCATGCTCCAAACCATGCACCCCGACTTCGAATCCCGCGCGATCCAGCGTCTCTCGCGCGGCCTCGGAAACTCGGTATTCCCCCTCCGGCACAAAGTTGAAGCTCGAAGCGAATCCGTACTTCCGCTCCACGTCCATCAACCGCTCGACGCGGGACACTCCTTTGCTTCCCTCCACGTCATGCGTCAGCACAAACGCGAACCGTTTGCCGTTTGGCCAACCCGGCCATCCCGGAGGAGTGCGGCCCGCTCGTGGGTCGATCGGCCACACGTCCCCGTAGGCGTAGCGGCGGCGCTTGGCCCGCCAGCGCCGCAATGCCAGTCGCAAGCGCCACGGCAGGATCGGTTTAACAACGTAATAAGCTCTGTTTAACAGCATTCGGAGAACCTTTGGTTTGCCAAAAAATGGCCTAAAAATCGAAGGCGTGGATCCGCCGCGTGTCCTGGACCCGCAGTCCTCTATCCCACATGTTTGTACAAAAGTCTGCCAATCGTCTCCAGGGCGATGTCGGGAAGAATCGGTGCCAGGTGTCGAGCCAGCGTCTTCTTCCACACGCTCGGCAGTCCGGCCGGCTCCGGCGGATAGCTCCAATATCGTATGACCGCTCGTGTGGCTCCCCAGCGTTCCTTGTAAGTGATGAGCCCTTGGTTGTCCACATCGGACCGGCCCATCTCAAGCTCCTCCAATCCGTGGTCCTTCGCGTCTTGGATCGTTTTCCAAAACAACAGCGCCGTCCCGCCAAACCGGTGGAACGCCGCGTTGCTGCAGCCGTACTTGTAAATCATGGACTTCTTGTGCGTAATCGTGAGCATGGCCGCCACCGGCAAGCCATCCTTGGACGCGACACGGATTTTCACGTCGCCTCCAAACGCGGCAACGATGCCCCGAAACCAGCTCAGCGGCTGCGGCGGCAGGCAGTGCCGCCGCCGCGTCAGCACCTGCAGCCGGTAGAACTTGCGCAACAAATCCTCCGATGTTCCTTCCTCGTACTGTAGCTGTTCGCGTTCCGCGCGGCGAATCTTCCTTTGCACGCAGTCCTTATGGAATTTGCGAAACAACTCCGCTGCGGACGGCCTGAGATCCATGCGATGGAACAAGTACGTGCTTCCTCTAATGAGCTCAACCGGGCTGGTCGGCGCATAGATCACGGGCCTGATCTCTATGTATTTCCATCCTTCATCGCTCACCTGCCGCTTCATGTCCTCGAGCATCGCATCCAGCTCATCCGGGCTGTCGGTCAAGGGCTCGCAATGATCGGAAAAAGGCAACGATACAAAGCGCCGCCCCGTGAACCGGCTCTTGATCTTGCAAAAAACCAGCCCGTTGGTCAGCGGCGCGCCGGGCGGGCAAGTCGTCACCACCACCGGCTCGTAACCGTATGCCTCCCGTAACGCTCGCAACCACTTCGGACTATGGAAAACCGAACCCAGCGGATGGCTCTCCACCAATGCCGCCCACCGCGCATCGGAAAGCGGGTCGATCCTATAGCAAGTTGTGAGGGCAAGGGGCATGGCTTGGGTTCCAACAGCTCTCGGCGCCGCAATTCCCGGGCTGCGAGCGGACGCGCCCAATTGGACGTCAAGGGTTTCCGCCGCTGTCGACACCATTCGGGCCGCTAGACTCTGCAAGTCGTCCCTCGTCGGCAATTCTGAGCTTGAACGCAACTGCTCTATGGTAGGATTCAGCGGCATTTGCCGCAATAGCCCGTCCGTTGGGTGTGTGACTTTAGAGACGTTACTTCCGATTCGACACTCTACGCCGGCCTTGATCGCTCGGCGGCGCGCCGGCCCGGACTTCCGCCACCCTTGGCTCGCTCGCACCATCAAGTCGGCCGCTCCAATGTTCTCGACATCGGACCCGGCCTGTAGAGTGCGGCCCCGGCCACGGTTCCAAGCGTATTCGTGATCACATCGGCCATGCTGGAATCCCGTGTCGGGAGAAAGTGTTGCAATATCTCGATCAGAAGACTTATCGTCAGCCCCAAAACGACCACCAAAATCCGGGGCCGCGACACCGTATGCACCCGCGAAAAGTACGCCGCGAAAATGAAGCCCAGCGGGACAAACCCTGCGATATTCACCAGAACATCGGACCAATAGCTCCAACTCAGCCCGCCATCCCACCGGCTGCCAAATTGGTCCCATGCCGGATGCAAAAACGCCGGATGCAATGCGAAATACCGCGCCGCGATCGCCAAATCATGACCAGACCCCATCCGGTCATGGACCACGTCGCCCTTGCCCTCATCGAACAAATACAACGCCACCGGCGCTCTCTCGCCGTCAGCCGCCGACTTCTGCTGATGTATCCAGCGCTCAAAATGCGCCGCCACCTGTCCCGGCGTCAGTTCAAAATCGTAAACCGCCAGACCGGCAATCTGTCCCGTCCAGCTATCTTTGATCGGCGAATTCCCCAGTACCAGCCGGCCCGTCAAATCGCCGCTCACCAGCCCAAATTCCGGCGAGACCTTCACTCGCGCGCCGTTGACATAAACTGTCGTGACCAGGCCCGTCGTGCCGGAGCCCGCCGTTTCTCGCTCGCCGCCCGTAACCGTCAGGACTACCCGCTTCCCTTCTTCAAACACACGATCGATCTTTAGCCACGGCCGGACCATCGTTCCCTGCGCGTCCACCGCGCCGCGCTGGATCGCCAATCCGTCGTCAAACTGCCGCAATGCGAATGCGAATTTCGCGTCTGGGGAGCTGTCAAACGCGAGGATGGTGCCCGAGCCGTTCATCTGTCCTGGCCGTCCCGGTTCCAGCCAAATCTCCAAACTGCACGCGCCCCGCTCCGTAGCCGCGCGGAAACCGTTGGCGCTCGCCACAATGCCATGGTGCCCAAAGCGAAGCCCGTTCTCTCCTTGCAGCCACTCGACATTGTTCTTGGGCGCCCGAAACGGCCATAACCCCGCCGTCAGAATCACGCACACAATGCAAACGCAAAGCGGCCCCAGAATCCGCGCGTACAACTTCTCGCGCCAATCCTCTTCGCGCCAATCATTTCCCATGGGATTCCATTGGACGTGGCACGCTCAACCGCGCAGTCCGCCGGCGAACGCCTTCGCGGGGAAATCCAAGCGGTTCTCGCTCTGACTTCCCCGCAACGGTTCCTTACGTCTGTTCCGGAGTTTCTGGTCGTCGCCGAATCCGCATCAATGCGGAGTGGCAACGAGGTTCGTCGGAGCCGGCGGACCCTGTGCCCCGGAGCCGTAGCAAGTATTCGCGTTAAACGTCAGTGGACTGCCCGCCCCCCCGTCCGTTCCACCCATGACGCTGAAATAGCACGCCTGAGCGGGGTTTCCATAGCTGTATCCACCAGGGCCAGTTCCGCTCGTTACATCGGGTCCGGTTGCCGGGAACGCCATCGACACCCACCAGTTCGGCTGGCTCGCGAGGTAGAACGACGCAGGCAATGTATGCGTCACGCCGCTGGCCCATGTGATCGTACCGTTCACGTTATTGTAGTTCCCGTGGAAAAAGTCCGTGGCCGAAGTCCCCGCCAGGTGGCAAGGTGCCGTCCCTCCGCTGCACCCAGTGCCCGAGCCACTGTCGCTCGCTTCCCCGTAACCGAACGACCAGCCATAGGCAACGGTATCGTAGCTTCGCGTGGCCGGGTACTCGACCGACGCGGTTTGCGTCATTGCCTTACTGTAGCTGACAAGAGACTGCATCTGCGCGCTGCCCACGACATTCCCGGCAAAGTTGTTGATCGTTCCGAGATACGACATCTGCATGGCTCGAGCCGATTGGAACCCATAATGACCATTCGTTCCCGTGCAATTCACCGCGCCCCGCCCGCTCATGGGAAGGCATATATGGTTCGTTCCAATCACCCAGTTTCGATAGGCCGTCGTATCGCTCGACGTCCCCCAGATGGAATCCGCATAGATCGACGTAACCACGTTGCCTTCGAGCAAATTAAACTGCGGATGCGCTCCGTGAAAGTCGATTCCGCCAATGACCACGTCGGTCGAGCCGCTGTCGAACTCTCCCATCGTGTAGTTGTAGCCAACCACGTTCCCCGCCGCCCCCCATTCCAGCATGATCGACTCGTGGGTGCGCTCGACGATGTTGTTCTCCACCAAACTGGCGCTCGTCTTTAACGCGATCTGGATATCGGAGTCATGGGTCCCGGGCGTGTGCAGATACGAGTTCGAGAAGTAGCTGTCGCGGATCTCGTCCCGATAGCCGTAGTACACCTCGACGTGATCGCCGTCGGTGTAGTTTGATTCCACACCCTTGATCCAGCAGTACGCGCATTCCATCAGGCCAAAGTTCGCGCCATAGCCCGTGTCGTTGGCATACACCTGAAGGTTCTCGACTCCCGCATACGTGGCCGACATGCTGAATGGAACCGCCGTGGGCGTGTTCGTGTACGCGCCGTAAAGCCCGGGCGCGATGGTAATGGTCGTGCCGCTTACGGCCGTCACTGCCACAATCTGTCCGCGCGCGCGGTTCCCCGAAGCCCATCCTCCGTCGCACCAGGTGCACGGCCCTTCACTGCCAGACGAG
>JBEKQG010000030.1:0-25708 GCA_049519955.1 Terriglobales bacterium | reverse complement strand
CAAGCACGCCTCTGAGAATCTTCCGAGCGAACTTCTGAAACAAGTCCGAGAGAACGATTACCCAGCGCTGAACATTGCGATATCAGACGGCATTCGAGAGATGCTGGGGGTTCCGGGAACTGGCCGCAGGATACGAAGAGCTTTGCCATATTTGTCGGTGGGACAAGCCCAAATGATTGCCCACAGCGGAATGACCCGGGCGATGGAAGAAGCTACTTTCCACAAGATTCTTCGACAGGGATGCAAACTGAAGCGAGCAATCACTGGTCCGAAGCCATGTCCAATCTGCCAAGCGAACCGTGCCCAGGGGCCTATACCGGTCGATAAGCCCTTTAGCTCTGGCCACCTGTATGGCCCGTTCTGCCTTGGATGCTGCTGTGCAATAAGCGCTGCTAGAACCCCTTCGTCAGATTGATATGCATTGCGGGGTTCGTTTACGTACTCCATTCGAGGAGTTGGAATCTGATCTAAGCCATCGAGTGTATCGGTTGTAGATAAGTCTTTTGCTGTTCCACAAAGTAAGTTTTGACTCATCCCCGGAAAGCCCGTCAATCGACGGGTTAACGTGTGTCAAATGCCAGAATCAAAACGGGGCGGCACGTCTGGCCGGTTCGCTACTCAATACGTGGAGCAGTTCTCAATGTCTCCTATCCAACTGTCGAGAGCATCTGATTGGCTGACCGGCTCACAGAAAAAGCGCTGGCTATACTGCCCGCCTATCACTACGACAGGAGATCCGAAGATACAGAACCGAACTCCCTTCAGCTCGTCCTCCGGTAATCTCCGGCACAAAAGGCGTACGCCGCATTTGAAATCGATATCTTCGACACATTCGCGGTCGCTCCAGATGGCGAAGATCCCGTGCTTAACTCCGTTTCGTGGCCTAATCTGATGGAGTTTTTTCCGCAGGTCATTTGCGATCCGGTTGGAGGTGATTCGGAGGTTGCCATATTCTTGCAGCTCTCCGTGAGGCCCCAACTCCTCAGGAACATGCTCCCCCTCTTTTGGCCGGTATCGTTTCACTTCCAAAAAGGCCGACAGTCCGTCTCTTTCAACCATTAAGTCTGGCCCCTCTGCCCCGGTAGGTTCAAACCATGGGTGGAACCCAAGATGTTTGAAGACCAAGGCATACTCGATCTCCATCAGATGATCGACGACCATCTCGTCATCACGCTCACAAATACGTTGGAAGACCGACGCTACGCCCACGATATCCGCCGCTTGGCGCACCCGCTCGATGAAGTAGCGGGAGTATTTGATGTTCGCCGCTTCGATCCGCTCGACGGTCTTTCTGAGAACCTCGCTGGCGTCATCTGGTGGTCGCATGGCTCATTGATAGTTAACTCCCGTTCAGCCGTCAAAGCCAGGCGCCGCCGGGTGCACCCGACCAAGCTCCACTTGGGCGGGCCCCGGGCTGGCGACCGGTCCCCGGCGCGTGCGGAAAACCTCGTGGCAGCGAGCCCCGTCCCCACACAATCCAACTCCGGCTTCGGATCGCAAGAAAAAACAGGCCGGTGTCGCTCCGGCCTGCTCGGGTTTGCGGTCCGCTAACTTCTACTTTGCCGCGGCATTAACTGCCGTAACAAAGTTTGCGCCGTTCGGCGTACCGAGTCCAGTAACGTTGTCCCATCCTGAACCGGTCGTCAGTGAAGTGTCGGTGCCAAAGCTGATCACGTACCAACGGGTCGTGACTCCGTTGTAAAGCAAGCTTACGAAATTGGTGATGTTGCTACTCAACGGACCCGCCAGCACCTGTGGAGACTCATAGACCGGAGGAGCGGGGGGGGCGTTGATGACGCCGCTGACGTTGTCAGGCCCGTTCACGTCAGTCACGTCTGTGATCGCATTGGCAGGCAGTCCGTAAAGAAGCGGAGCTGCCTGGCCGAGCCAGGTGCCCGCAGGAGCAGCCTGATTGGCGATCGCCCACATGCCCGAAAACATCGGGCAGGCGAGGCTGGTTCCACCGACGACTCCGATCGACTGTTGTCCACCTTCGGTATAGACGACCTCGCCGCCCGTCCAGGGATCAGCCAGAAATGCGATGTCGGGAACGAGCCGCCAGTTGCCGGACAATTTCTCCTGGAAGGAAGGTTTCGCCCAGACAGCGCTCGTGCCGCCACCCGACCCACCGTCGAAACCAATCGAGAGCGGCGGAATAATGGGCGGATTGGGAGCATACGTGGCGATGCGGGTCAAGTTGTTGCCCCAACCCGTCTGCAACTTCATCGAGCCGTTGGAGTTCAGAAACAAGCTCGTGCCGCCGACGCCGGTCGCATACGGAGAAGCCGCCTGCGCGCTCACCGTCGTCGTTTTGTAGGTTGCTAAGTAGTCTCCGCCATCGCCGCTCGAGAAATTGACCGACATGCCGAGCGCGGCAGCCAACTCGAAGATGCTGTTCTCTATCGTGAGTTCGCCCGGGTCCTCGGTTGCGAGAACGATCTCACCAATTCCATAACTATTGGAGATCGCCGGGCCAAACCCAATCTCGATGGCATAAAGCACCGCGAGGTCAAGGTTGGTAAAAGAGGGGTCGGCCGCAAGGATCAGGGTAATGGTAGCGCCCGGGGCAACCGCGTGCGACCACTCCACATCAAGGCTGGTCTCCAGGTCCCAGCCACAAGTATTGGTGCCGCCGCAATTCGTTGGACCCGTGGGGTAGAAGATCTGGAAGTTGTCCGGAGTCAACTGCGGAAGGTGGTTGATCGAGGAGAAAGCATTGCCATCGCTCAGGATGGTATCGGAACCGTAGGCGTCGACGAGGACCACCGTCTGGCCCGTGCCATCGAGTTTTTGTTTGTATAGCGAAGTGAGGCCGTACGCCTTCTCCACCTCCGGCGCATCGTAGCCGCAGGGTGGAAGATTGGGTGCCAGGCTGGTGATATTGCCGCCGTAGCGTGCGCCGGAGTAGATGGCGTACGGGGCGCCGCCGTTGGTCTTGAAGTCCTTCACCTGCGTGGCCCGGAGGCAGTTGGCGTTATAGTACTTCTGGATCGAATTAGCTTGCGACAGCGGTACCCCAGGCGCGGGCTTGCCGGTGTCGGGGTCGATCTGGCGCATCGCATGATTTTCATACTGCAAATCGGAGAGGCCTTGAACGGCAAGGACAGCCTTACCGGCGGCGCCCGGAATGACGGGCAATGCGCTGGGCAGGCGATGCACCTCGCCATTCACTAATACGCGGTTGAGTTGCACCCCCGTCGCGCGTTGCACGTCGGCAACGGTGCCGTGCGCGGTGACATAGTGATTGAGTTTGTCGGCGCCAACCACCTGAAGATTGTTGGCGGCCAAATGCTGTCGCACCACGGCCAGGTTTTCAGCGCTGGGAGCGAACCGGGATTCGTACTCGCTCAGTTTGAGCCAGTGATGATAGTTCGGCGAATTCCGGTCGTACATCTGGCGGACCAGTTCGTCGAAGCCGGCTTTGTCTCGCTGGTTGAGCCAAAACGTAACGGCAATCTGCTTGGACTGATCTTCGGCGCCAAGAATCTGAGCATTTGAGCCCACCCCACTCGCCGACTGCGCGAACGCCGGAACGGCGATCAGCAGAACGGCAAGGCAGGCAAGTGCCATAGCTGGAAACATCCTACGTGTCTTTTCGAACATAAGTGAATTCTCCTGGGAAAACGATGAGTGTGCCCATCAGCGCGGACCGTTGAACTTCGGCAAAACCGGGTCGGAAGCAACAAGGGCCAGAAGTGTTACTCGGATACGAGCCGCCACCTTGCGCGCTGTCCAGCACGACAGCCGGCGCATTCGGCGGGCACGTAACCAGGAAACACCGCTAATGCTTAGCGAATCATAATTACTCTGTGGATTGCCGCGTGTCAACAGGCGTTTGCGAAAGGTAAAAACTTTGCCGTAAAGAGACAAAATAGTGACATCTGCTGCTTGGCACCTGTCTGCTGCTGCAGCTCAAAGGCAGCCGAGTTCTTACTTGTTCTCATTACTCATTTTCTTCCCGGCGAGCGCGCTGGCCTCATCGAGCATTTTGTCGATGCGGCGCGCTTGCGCGTCCAGAGTTCTGTAGTAGAAAATGCCAAACAGATGCCCGCGCCGCCGCGAGGCCGGCATCGCATGCCAACCTTCGCGAGCGGGTGGATGGCGCGCAAAAGCTATCTGCAGGACCGGCGGCAGTTCCCGTTCCGCCTCCATCGAATGGCACGTGGATGATCGTCCAGTTGAGGCGGGAGCGCATCCGCTCCAGCCTCGCCTCAAAACGCTTTGGCGCGGGCGCGGACTTGGGTTTGGAGGCTTTCGGCATCGGCGCAAACCGGGCGCTTGGATTGTAATATGGACCCACGTACTCCATCCCATAACCGGCACGGCGTACACTGTAGAACGTTGCATCCGGAGAACCATTCGTGATCTGCCCGAGGTGCGGTGAAAACAATTCCGACGGTTTCCGCTTTTGCGGGATGTGCGGCACGCTGCTCGAAGCTCGCTCCGAGCTTCGGCGGCCCGCGGGCGCGCCCGTGCCGAACCTGCCGAAAATTGCGAATGCGGCGCAGCCTCTGCGGCCTCCCGTCAACGAGAACGCGGCCCAGCCCGCAGCCAGCCATGCGCCGCTGTCCGGCGGGCCGTCGGTCGCGGGCTTCAATCAGCTTGGCGTAAATCGCCAGCCTCGCACAAGTCAATCGAGCCCAGATCAGCCCAGCCCGATTCGGCCCAGCATGAGCTCGCTCGGGGAAAGTTCTTTCTCCGGCATGGATTCCTTTTCTTTTGAGCCCGAGCAATCGCCCGAGCAGTCCAAGCCATCGTCCAAGCCATCGCCGTCCACGCCATCAAAGACCGGCGCGCTGCGTATCCTGCTGCTCGTGGCGCTGCTCGCAGCCTTGGGCGTGGCCGGCTGGTGGACATACACGAACTATCTCGGCGCCGCCGGCACTCGAAAGCCGGACGCCGCAACTTCCGCCGCCGGTGAAGCTTCCGCCGGGAAGCCGAAGCCAACGTCCGAATCGGCCGCTCAAAATGCGCCTCCCGCGATCGCTGCGAAATCGTCGCAGCCCGCGGCTCCCTCGGCGGCAACCGCCGGCAACCAGGCCGGGAACCCACCCCAGACCCTGAGCCCTGCTCCCAAGCCTGCCGCGAAGACCGCACCCGCAAAGACAGAGACAAAGCCAAAGGCCGCAGAGAAACCCGCGGCTCCGGCGAAGATGAAGATCGACGCAGCCAACAAGAGCGCGACGAAGGGCGGAGCCATCGCACCCGCCTCCAAGCCTTCCAACCCGCCAGCGCCTGCCGCCGACACCGGTGACGCGGCCTTCCGCAAAGGCGAGGCTTATCTCTACGGACGAGGCGCGCCGGAGAACTGCGACGAGGCGGTGAAATATCTGAAGGCCGCTTCGGCAAAATCGAATGCCAGAGCCCGCAGCGCGTTCGGAACCATGTACGCCACCGGCCACTGTGTGCCGCGCGATCTACCGACTTCATATTCGTGGTTTGCGCTGGCTCTGCGGGCGGACCCGAACAATCAGATCCTGGAAAAAGACTTGAGCGCGGTCTGGAACCAGATGACGCCGCCCGAACGCCAGATGGCTACGAAAACGAAACGGTGAGAGTCCGCTTGTGTAGGGACGGGCACCCTCGCCCGTCCATGCCGAGCGCAGCTCGGCAATGGCCTGTGGTCGCTACTCGCCGCTCGGCACCAGATTCAGCGCCTTCTTCATCGTGCCGCGTTCGATCATAATTTTCTGCTGCAACAGCGTGATCGCATAAATCAACTGCTCCGGACGCGGCGGACATCCCGGCACATAAATATCCACGGGAATGACCTGGTTGACGCTCTGCACCAGCGCGTAATTCTGGAAAACGCCGCCCGATGTCGCGCACGCTCCCATCGAAATCACCCACTTCGGTTCCGGCATCTGCTCCCAGAGCTGGCGAATTACCGGAGCCATTTTATTCGAGACACGCCCGGCAATAATCATCAGGTCCGACTGCCGCGGCGACGGCCGGAACACTTCCGCTCCAAAGCGCGCAATATCGAAGCGCGACGCGCCCATGGACATCATTTCAATCGCGCAGCAAGCCAGCCCAAACGTCATCGGCCAAATCGAATTCTTGCGGTTCCAGTTGACGACCGCGTCGAGCGTGGTCATGACGATGCCTTCGGGCACACCCTCTCCGAAGACAAGTTCCTTCACCACCTTCTTGCCGTTTTCGATATCAACGTAGGGGCCGAAACTGAGCTCTCGCGCCATGGGGTTATTTTAACCGCAGATCACGCCGAGTGCGCGGAAGGAAGGCCTTTTCTCGCCTTGTTCGCAACTCACCTTACCGATCGGATCGCGAGTGAAATCGGCTGTTAACAACAGCTACGAGATGCACGAGGGAGAATCACCGCGTGATATAGAAGGCTACGTTGCCCTTGGGCGTGTTCTTGGGTGCCGTCACCTCGATCTTGCCGGCGGATTTTGTTTCGGCATAGCCGATTTCACCGCGCCTTTTCTGGCCGCGGGTATTCCGGCTAGCGATCCCATCTGCTCCAGGGGCCCAAGCCACACACCGTTGCTATCAACCTCAAGCCAGAACAGCAGTCCGGCATTCGCCTGGTAGATGACCATGTCGAGATCTCGTGGGGCTACGCCGTAGTCAAAAGTAAGTTCAAGCGAATTGGGCGCATCATACTCCGGATATAACGTATACCGCCCAGGGTTATTCGGGTCCGCCACCGGAGTTCCCGAGAAACCGACGGAATCGGTCGCGTTCGTGGTCAGCGTGAAGTCTGGATCATTGATCTGCGCGGTTCCGCTTAGAGCCAAGCTCGCAACCGATCCCTGCCCCACCAGGTCAAACTCGCAAAGGATGTTCCCTGGGCTTGGATTGGGGCAAGTTGAGCTCGGGTTAAAGCTGTTGAAGTCCTGCGCTCCAACGGCATAGTTTCCGGCGAAGGCGGCAGTGGAGGTGTTGGTTTGCGGAATTATGACACCCGTGACGCCGGCAAGACCAAGATTTTGATCCACGTCGAGAATAAGAGCGCCTCCGCTAAACTCCCCACCGCCAAGCCCGTTACTCGGATCCATCAGATTGAGACCTGGGTCCGTCAAGTAAATCCCCATGGAGCTCATGTAGTCTGGCAAGTCCCCGGGCGTGATCGTCAGGGTACCGTATCCGTTGCTCGCGATGGAATAAGTGCCTGAGATCTGTGCATTGAAACTCGCCCCGCTGCTGTTGGTGACCAGATCGTCGGTAGACGCAATCCCCGAGAAGTTAGCGGTCGAGGACGATGTGTTGCTGGTAGAGAACTGGCCTAGCGCCGCGATTCCGGCGACAAACGGGTTGCCTGCGATGGCAAATACGGAACTGCCGAGCGATGCGTTGTTGGCGGTGTTAGCGTTTGTGCCCTGGCCAAACGCCGAGCCAACCACCGCTCCGCCATAGATTCCCGGGCTGTCGTCCACACTTATGAGCCGTATGGTTTCCGGATCGACGACGTAGTAGTTGAGGGGGATCTGTCCGCCCGAGGCCGGGTCGAGGAGACTGCTGGTGATAGTGCCGCGCCCGAAGGAATCGGGCTCCGTGAACGTTCCGCTGAGAGTTGTTCCCCTGGTCACACCATTCGGGGTGAGGCTGTCATTGGCGTCGTAAACACCATTCTGCAAGGTCGTACCACTGCTCGGGATCGTGAATACGCCCCCGTACGCAACTGCCCCAGGGTAGCTGTCCACCCCGGAGAGGATGAAGGCATAACTCCCGCTACCCAAGCTGGGGGGGCTCGTCAACGTCTGCAAGTCCATACTTCCGCTGGAGGTTGCCGACCCATCAAACTGACTGATGAGGGCGTGATTGGTGTCCGCAAACTGGACGGCGAAGGTTTCGGTGCCGTTGACGCCCGCATACGCGTTGTTGGTGGTCAGGGTGAGCGTCCCCTGGCCCGTTGTAGGGCTAACCGTCAGCATTCCCCCCGTGATTTTGTCGCCGGAAGGCTCCGGTGAACCACGGGCACAGGTGCAGTTATAGTCCTGCTCACCGGCAACGACGGTGCCATCCGTTGCAATGGCCACCGCCCCCGCGAGGTCATAGAAACACGCTGAACAAGTGGCCAGTTGCCCGCTCATATAGAACACATAGTTGCTCGAAATCACCACCTGGGTGTTGGTCAGGCTAAAGCTGGCCGGCGTCGACGCTCCCGGAGTCGATGCCGACACCGTATAAGGTCCGCCGACCGTCGCATTCGCGGTGAAGGTCGACGAGGTAGCCACGCCGTTCGTGTCGGTCGTCTCCATCTCCGTAGCCGTTCCATTCGATGCGAATGTGCCGCTCGATCCCGATGCCGGAGCCGTGAACGTCACCGTCACGCCGCTCGCCGGGGCTCCGCTCGGCGACGTTACCGTCGCCTGCAGCGGTAACCCAAACGCCGTGCCGGCAACCGCGTTTTGCGGCGTTCCGCTCGTTGCCGTGATCGATGCCTGGGCCCCTGCAGCGGTGTTGGTCAGGCTAAAGCTGGCCGGCGTCGACGCTCCCGGAGTCGATGCCGACACCGTATAAGGTCCGCCGACCGTCGCATTCGCGGTGAAGACCGACGAGGTGGCCATTCCGTTCCCGTTGGTCATATCCGTTTCCGTGGCGGTTCCTTTCGCGAACGTGCCGCTCGCTCCCGATGCCGGAGCCGTGAACGTCACGGGTACATTGCTCGCCGCCGATCCGCCCGACGTTACCGTCGCCTGCAGCGGTAATGCATACGCCGTGTAAACCACCGCGTTTTGCGGTGTTCCGCCCGTCGCCGTGATGTATGTCGAACCCGGACCACCGCAACTCATCAGGAAGCCGGTCAGGCAAATCAAGGCGAGGATGCTGGCGTTAGCTTTGCTGTTCATAGTGACTCCTGCAGACGATATTCGACGCTTCAATCGGTTCATAGTATGCCCTCGAGGAGCATCTGGCGAGCTAAAACCAGTCCTATTTGCGATAGCGGAAACTACGGCAAGAAACTGGCACCTTAAACTTTTTCTGAGTCCGTAAAAGCCGGACACCGAAATTAGCCTTCGAGCACCAGCGAAAGGGCCGATGCGCTCAAGACGTGCGCGGATTATTTTCCGGGGCTGTTGCCCTGTCAAGTTGCAACCTTTCCAGTAGTCGGGCGCCTTAAGGGGAATTGATGGCGTAACATCGCCGTTTCACTCATTGATCCGGCCGTGAGTGACAACGCCTGTTAAGCACAGTTATCCTAAGTACCGTGACCGCGTGATTAGTCCCACAATGGAGCGCCTGGCACCCTCGCCCGTCCGGCCTTGCGTGAAACTGCTCGCGTAGGGGCGGCGGGGCTCCCGTTCACGCGCGCTTTTGGCCTGACGGGGTGAAGGAACTCGGCAGATGCCGGAGGTTGCAGCAACTCTGGTTTCGATTTAGCGCTCTGTGCACGCTCGTAGCTCGTAGCTCGCAGCTTACCCCACCCGCTCCATCTCGATTTCAGCGAATCTTGTCAACCCCCCGTTTCGCCTCTTTTCCCCGTAAACCATTGCCTCGCCTGCGAAAATAAATCTCCAATTCTTGTCGGTGTACCCCCCTCCAACTTGATAAAATAGATATAGAGATTAGAAACAAAAAAGGGCGCGGCTCCACTCCCGCACCCCTTTTCCTTTGCAGTCTTGAAGGTCTTGTCTGACCCAGAAACTAGCCAGGTTTTCCTGATGGCTGACGGCTGAAACCTGCCCCTAAGCCCTTATTCCGGAATACTTTGACATAAGTCCTTTAGATTCAAAGACCAAAGCAAAAAGATCCCGCCAACCCCATGATTCTATTAGACCGAGGGGGAGGGGGGTACCAGTACTCACCAGTAAACAGGCGTTGAAAGGTCCCTACGGGTTCACCACGATCTTCCCAAACATCTGGCTCTTCTCCATGTACTCATGGGCAGCGCGGATCTCTTTCAGCGGAAAAGTGTGGTCGATGACGGGCTTGAGCCGTCCGGCAAAGACGTGCCCGAGCACTTCGTGGAGCTCGCTCATCGTGCCCATGTACGATCCCAGCAACGAAAGCTGCCGCGAGAACAAAAACCGCAGATCGAGTTCGACTTTCGGCCCCGTGGTCGCGCCGCAGGTCACCAGCGTGCCGCCCGCCTTGAGCGACCGCGCGCTCTCTTCCCAAGTCGCCGGCCCCACGTGCTCGATGACGATATCCACGCCCTCGAAGTTCGTAATCTTGCGGACTTCCTGCGAGATTTTCTGCCGATAGTGGTTGATGACGAAATCGGCGCCCAGTTCGCGGGCCCGCTCCATCTTGCGCTCGTCGCCCGCAGTGGCGATCACGCGCGCGTGAAACAGCTTCGCAATCTGAATGGCGGCAATACCCACGCCCGAGTTCGCGCCCAGCACCAGCACGGTTTGTCCGGGGCGGATCGCAGCGCGTCCCGTAAGCATGTGCCACGCCGTGGTGAACACCAGCGGCACGCTGGCGGCCTCGTTAAAATCGAGCCAGTCGGGAATGGGAACAACATTCACCGCAGGCACAGCAATCAGCTCGCAGTTGCCGCCGTCCACGGCGTTGCCCAGCACCGTGAACTGCCGGCACTGGTTCTGCAGTCCGGCCACGCACTTCGCGCAGCAATTGCAGAAATGCATGGGCGCAAGCAACACGCGCTGTCCCGCCTTGAAGTCGCTAACGTACTCGCCAGCTTCGACAATTTCTCCGGCAACATCGCTGCCCAGAATGTGCGGCAGGTTCACGCCGGGCAACCCTCTGCGCACGAACAAATCGAGATGGTTCAGCGCGCAAGCCCGCACGCGGACGAGGACTTGATCCTTGCGCGGCTTGGGATCGGGCACATCTTCATGTACCAGAACTTCCGGCCCACCAAACTGATGTATGCGGACGGCTTTCATGTCGGCTCCTAATATTCACAAAATGGCACGTACCATTTTGGACTCGATACTAAACCGAAATGTACCAAAAGCAATGTGATAAGCCACACAGAATGCTTTCGCGCTCAGTCGTAGAGTGTACATCGCAGGCCATGTCTGGAGGGTGTTTCCAGTGGGTACTGGACACGGTCCGCGAAACCGGTGAGTGGCGTATCAGCCACTGCAGTTCGAGTCTGCCGCCCTCCGTACAGTCACTCACAAAGTATCTACAAAAGTACCCTTGACAGAACGATTCACGAGCGAGACGATAAAGATTCGCGGGCCGTGTCACTAGTACCCACTGGCGAAACACCAGTAGCCCCGGAGTGATGATCCGGGGCTTTTGATTGTTCCAACGTCCTTCCAGCTTTTTCTCAACTCTCTCGGCGTCTCGGCGGTTAATATCTCATCATGCCGAACGAAATCGAAATTAAATTTCGTATTGAGAGCCTTCCCGCGCTGACCCGGACGCTGAAGCAAGCGGGCTTCAAGCAACTAACCCGCTCCACCCACGAAATGAATTTACTCTACGACCTGCCTGGCCAGAAGCTGCGCCACCGAGGAGAACTGCTGCGGCTGCGCCAGTATGGCGAGACCTGGGTTCTGACGCACAAGGCAAAAGGCAAGCCCAGCCGTCATAAAGTCCGCGTTGAACTCGAAACGCGTGTGGAGAACGGCGAGCAGATGGACGCCATCCTGCGCGCGCTCGGGTTCGCGCCCACGTTTCGCTACGAAAAATATCGCGCCGAGTGGAGCGACGGCACGGGCCATGTGGTGCTGGATGAAACTCCAATCGGAAATTTCGGCGAGATCGAAGGCCCTCCGCGCTGGATCGACCGCACCGCGCGCTCTCTCGGCATTGCGCCCGCCCACTACATCACGCAAACTTACGCGGAGCTGTTTTTCTCCTGGAAACGCTCGACCCGGAGCGAGGCTGCGGAAATGACATTCAAAGCGCTCAGCAAGAAACCAAGAAGCGTTTAACCGCAGAGAACGCTCTCACGAATTCACGCCGCAGCACTTCTTATACTTCTTGCCGCTGCCACAAGGGCAAGGGTCGTTACGTCCCACCTTCTCTCCCGAGCGCACCACCTGCTGCACTTGCATGTCCCCGGAACCGGCCATCCGCGCCTGTTCCAGCTCTTTCCTTTTCTTGCGCTGGAAGGCTTCTTCGATTTCGTCCACGGAAGTCGCCACCTGGCGCGGAGGGCGTCCGTTACCGCCTCGGCCGCCAGTGATGACCGAAGGCACATCGGCGTCCGCCCCTTGTCCGGAATCTTCTCTTGCTCGGCCTTCGCCTCCTGGTCTCGCTACCGAGTCCGGCGGACGCTCCATGACCTGCATTAAGTACAAATAGCGGGCCGTCTCTTCCTGAAAGCGCTGCATCATCTCTTCGAACATATCGAAGGACTCGCGCTTGTATTCGACCAGCGGGTCGTGCTGTCCGTAGCCCCGCAGGCCGATGCCCTCTTTCAAGTGGTCCATCGAGAGCAGGTGATCTTTCCACTGTCCATCGATCACGCTCAGCATGATCATCCGCTCGTGATAGCGCATGGCCTCGGCGCCAATCAGCTTCTCTTTCGCGTCATAGCGTTCTTTCAGTTTGCCGAAAATCGAGTCGCCCAGCTCCTGCCGATTCATCTGCTCCGGCTTAAGGCCCTCGGCGTAGATGTCGACGCCAAATCGCGAGAAGATCGCGTCTTTCAGAGCTTTCAAGTCCCAGTTGGCGACGTGCTCTTTCGGCGGACAATGCTGTTCCAAAATCTCGCCGAGAATGCCCGAAACGTAGTCTTCGACGATGAGATCTTTCTGGTCGAGTCCCTCGAGCAGCCGGCGTCGCAGGCCATAGACCGCTTCGCGCTGCTTGTTCATCACGTCGTCATACTCGAGCAGATGTTTGCGGGCCTCGAAGTTCTGGCCTTCGACGGCCTTCTGCGCGGCTTCAATGCGGCGCGTGATCATGCGCGACTCGATGGGCACTCCCTCTTCCATCCCCAGCCGTTGCAGCAGCGTCGAAACCCATTCTTTCGCGAAAATCCGCATCAGGTCGTCTTCCAGCGAAAGATAGAAGCGCGACGAGCCGGGGTCGCCCTGGCGGCCGGCACGTCCGCGGAGCTGATTGTCGATGCGCCGCGCCTCGTGGCGTTCGGTGCCGAAGATGTGCAACCCGCCCGCCTCGATCACTTCGCGATGTTCCTGATCGGTGTCGGCCTTGTAGCGCGTAAAAATCTCGTTCCACTGATCGGTCGGCACCGCGTATTCGTTGCCCGCGTAATACCAAACCGTGCGGTTCGGATCGTCCACCTCGGCTTCGATCTTGCCCTGTGCGGCGCGGATCGGCTGCGCGATTCCCTTCTTCACACATTCCTGCTTGGCCATGAATTCAGCATTACCGCCAAGCAGAATGTCGGTGCCGCGGCCCGCCATGTTCGTCGCGATCGTGACCATGCCTTTGCGTCCGGCTTGCGCAACAATCTCCGCTTCGCGCTCGTGATATTTTGCGTTCAACACGACGTGCTTGATTCCTTTTTTCTTCAGCAGCTCCGAAAGCCTCTCCGATTTTTCAATCGACGTCGTGCCCACCAGCACCGGCTGGCTGCTTTCGTGCAACCGTTGAATCTCATCAGCCGCCGCGAAATATTTTTCCTTCTCGGTGCGATAAACGATGTCCGGATTTTCCTGGCGCAGCAGCGTGCGATTGGTCGGAATCACAATGACTTCGAGCCTGTAAATCTTGTCGAATTCCGGCGCTTCCGTTTCCGCCGTTCCCGTCATGCCCGCCAGCTTCTTATACATGCGGAAATAATTCTGGAACGTGATGGTCGCGAGCGTCTGGTTCTCGCGCTCGATTTTCACGTTCTCCTTGGCTTCAATAGCCTGGTGCAGCCCGTCAGACCACCGCCGCCCCGGCATCAGGCGCCCGGTGAATTCGTCCACGATCAGCACTTCGCCGTCTTTCACCACATACTCGACGTCCTTCTTATAAAGCGCGTGCGCTTTGACGGCCGTTTCCACGTGATGCTTCAGCGCCCAGTTTTCCGGGTCGGCGATGTTGCCGATCCCCAGCAGCTTTTCGACTTTCTCCCAGCCCACGTCGGTGACCGTGCAGTTGCGGTGCTTTTCGTCGACCACGAAGTCGCCGGTCATGATCTTGGGCTCGCCCGGCTGCGTGTCAATCTCCTCGCCCTTTTCGAGCTTGGGGATGATGCGATTCACCTTGTAATACTTGTCGGTGGACTCTTCACTCGCGCCCGAAATAATCAGCGGCGTTCGCGCTTCGTCGATCAGGATGGAATCGACTTCGTCGACAATCGCGAAGTTGTGCACGCGCTGCACGCAATCGTGCAGGTCGAACTTCATGTTGTCGCGCAGATAGTCGAAACCGAATTCGTTGTTCGTACCGTAGGTCACGTCGGCGGCGTATGCCGCGCGGCGCTCCGCATCGTCCAGGTCGTGGACGATCACGCCCACCGTCAGGCCAAGAAAGCTGTAGAGCTTGCCCATCCATTCCGAGTCGCGTTTGGCCAAATAATCGTTGACCGTGACCACATGCACGCCGCGCCCACTCAGCGCGTTCAAATACACCGGAAGCGTCGCAACCAGCGTCTTGCCCTCGCCGGTCTTCATTTCGGCGATCTTGCCTTCGTGCAAGACCATACCGCCGATCAACTGCACGTCGAAGTGCCGCATGTTGAGCACGCGCCGCCCGGCTTCGCGCACCACGGCAAACGCTTCCTCCAGCAGCTCGTCGAGAACGCCTTTCAGCGCCTCGGCGCGTTCGGCTTCGATTTCCTTGTGGCGGTCAAAATCCTGATCTTGATCCTGGTCTTTTTCCTCACCCTTTTCCTGACTGTCGAGATCAGCACCCGCTTGCGGCGCGTCGGCGATCGAGCTGAGACGCTCCTGAATGCGGGCGCGAAACTCCGCCGTCTTGCCGCGAAGTTCGTCGTCGGAGAGCTTCCGCGTCTCCGCCTCAAGCGCGTTGATCGCCTCCACGCGAGGCTGCAGGCGCTTGATTTCGCGCTCGTTCTTGGTCCCGAAAATCTTGCCCAGCAATGTGTTGATCAAAACAGAAACCCTTCGGAGGACACGCGTCCTAAGCTATGACTTAAAGCCTAGCACATTAGATGTGGCAGGAATGGCCAAGGACAAGCATCGCGATTGCCGTGCTTCGCAAATTCGCGATATCAATCAAACTGCCATCGTAAGAAAACTGTCATCCCGATCGAAGCGAAGGACCTCTGCATTGAACTTCGCGATACTGTCGCGGACTTACGGGCCCTCCTTAGTTCTTCGGCTCACCCGGACCGGCGCAGTCCTAGTTTTCATTTGCCGACTTTAGTATATTCAGCTTCGACCCATGCCCACGTTCTATGAGCGGTTTCAGCAATCGGCCCGGAAGTTTCCCGACAACATTGCGCTTGAGATTCAGCGGCAGCAGACGGTTGAGCGCGTCACCTTCGCGGAACTGACTCGCATGTCGGAGAGCGTCGCGAGCTGGCTTTCGACGCGGGTTCCGGGGGACGCGCGCGTGGCGATTCTGGCGGCGAACCATCCGCGATGGGTGGCGGCGTATCTGGGGATCATTGCCGCCGGACGAACCGCGGTTCCGCTCGATACGACTTTCCACGCCGGCCAGGTGAAGACGTTGTTGATCGACAGCGGCGCTTCGCTGCTCTTCTGCGATGTCAAACATCTTCCCGTCGCGTCGGAGGCCGTCGCGGGACTCAGCGTAAGTTTAGTAATGACTTCGGCCGCGGACGAACGAAATTCCACTCCAACCAACGTGCACGACTCCACGTTCTCCGCCGATCTCGATTCCATTTTCGCCGCTGGCCCCGCTGGATTTCAGCCCATCGTCCCCGCTGAAGACGACCTCGCCGCGCTCCTCTACACTTCGGGCACCACCGCCGATCCCAAGGGCGTCATGCTCACCCATGCCAACCTCGTCGGCGAGGCAAATTCGGTGTTCGGAGTGGTCCAGATCGGACCCGAGGACGCGCTGCTCGGAATTCTCCCGATGTTTCATGTGCTCGCGCAGATGGCGAACCTGTTCCTGCCTCTCTTCAATGGCGCGCGCGTCGTCTACCTCGAAACCCTCAACACCTCCGAATTGCTGCGCGCCCTGCGGGAACGCCACATCACCGCGTTTGCCGTTGTGCCCCAGTTTTTTTATTTAATTCACGAGCGCATTTTCAAGGAGCTCGGAAAACGCGGCAAGTTCACGCTGCGCCTGGTGCGCTCTCTGATGGCGTTGAACCGCGCGCTGCGGCGTGTCGGAATCAACGCGGGCAAACTTTTCTTCGGTAAAATTCACGCCATGTTTGGCGCTCGCATGAGGTATCTCGTGACCGGAGGTTCGCGGTTCGATCCCGCCATCGCCCGCGATTTCTACTCTTTTGGCATCGATGTTCTCAACGCCTACGGCCTGACGGAAACGACCGGCGGCGCTTTCCTCAATCCTCCGGGGCAACGCATTGTATTCGGCTCGGTCGGACGGCCTTTCCCCGGAGTCGAAGCAAAGATCGTAAATTCGCAACCTGTCGAAGAAGGCGAGCCGCCCGCAGGCGAAATTACGCTCCGCGGCGCCATCGTGATGAAGGGATATTGGAATCGACCCGATGCCACGGCCGAGGTGCTTCGCGACGGCTGGTTCTACACCGGCGATCTCGGCTACTTCGATTCCGCGGGCAATCTCTTCATCACCGGACGGCGCAAGGAAGTCATCGTGCTCGCCAATGGAAAAAACGTCTATCCCGAAGAGGTCGAGGCGCACTACCTGCAGGCGGAGTCCGTAAAAGAGATTTGCGTAATGGCGATGGAGTCGCGCACGGAAGACGCGGCCTCCGAGCGCCTGCACGCCGTGGTCGTGCCTGATTTTGAACTGTTGCGCGAGCACAAGATCGTCAACACGAAGGAAGCGATCCGCTACGAAATCGAAGCGCTCTCCCACAAGATCGCTTCCACCAAGCGTCTCGGAAGTTACGACATTTGGCAGGAAGAACTCCCCCGCACAACGACGCGCAAGCTCAAGCGCTTCCAGATTGAGAAGAGAGTCCGGGAGCTGAGACAAAGCCACGGCAGCGGCGATTCGGACCTCGGCGCGGAGAAACCGAAAGCCCCGTTAACCAGCGACGAGCGGTCATGGCTGGAGCGTGAGGATGTGCAGCGCGCCCTCGCCATAATTCGGGAGTCTTCGCGCGAATTTTCCCGCAACCGCCGTGACGGGATTCGCCCCACCGACAATCTGGAGCTCGACTTGGGACTCGACTCCATGCAGCGCATCGAATTGCTGACCGCGCTCGAGCAGCAGCTTGCGGGCGACGTGCCCGAATCCCGGCTGGCGGAAATTTATTCGGTGCGCGACCTGGTCGATGCCGTTCTCCAGAGCGCGGGCCGCGGCGAAGGTCACGCCAGAACGGCTGAGCCGGTCTGGTCAACCATCCTGAGCGAGCCGGTCGCCGACCCCGACGTGCTCGCGCTGGCGCGCCACAACATCTTCGCCGAAGTCTCTTTCTTTCTGCTGGGAAAACTGATGTATCTTTTCGCGCTCGACCGTTTTCACCTCAAGACCCGCGGACTCGAAAATCTGCCCGAAAAGGGCCCTTACCTGCTCTGCTCGAATCACCAGAGCTACATCGATGCACCACTGCTGGCGGCCGCATTATCCTGGCGCCAATTCCGCGATACCTTCGCGTTCGGCACCAGCGATATCTTCGGCAAGGGATTCATGCGCC
Source organism: Terriglobales bacterium (assembly GCA_049519955.1). Classification (GTDB taxonomy): domain Bacteria; phylum Acidobacteriota; class Terriglobia; order Terriglobales; family Acidobacteriaceae; genus Acidiflorens. The sequence continues at coordinate 8,133 of JBEKQG010000030.1, read as the reverse complement.
GGCTGGCACGCTGGATTCGCGTCGCCGTCCTCGATCCCGACGCCAACCTCGTGCCCGCCATGCGCGCTGGCGCTTATGGCCTCAGCCAGGGACACCTTCTGATTCTCTATCCCGAAGGCGAGCGCACCAACGACGGCAACCCGAGGATCTTCCGCAAGGGTGCGGCCATTCTCTCGATTCACACCCAAGCTCCGATTGTTCCGGTCGCGATCGCGGGCTTCTACGAAGCTTGGCCGCGCCACGAGAACTTTCCCAAGTTTAGGGATTTGCAAATGACATTCGGCAAGCCGATTCCACCTCCGCCGGTGAATGAGGCGAGCGAGGCCGCGTATGAACGGCTAACGTCCGAGTTGCGGGCCAGCGTGGTCGCGCTGTGGCAGGAACTGAGAGAGAAAGAACTGAGGGAAGGAAACTAGCGCGGGCCGGGATCCGATTCGGGGCCTAGTTCGAACCAGTCGGCGGCGCCTGAAACGGTGCCACTGCAACTTTGTAAATACGCGCTCTTACGCCCCCGCGCCTTTCGCTTCCCCGTCCACAATTTTCGTGAAAGCCTGAACCACGCCGGCGTGGAACTTCTGGCCCGCGCCCGCCACAATCTCCTGTTCGGCCTGGTAAGGCGAGAGGGCTTTGCCGTCGGCGCCGCTGATCAATTTCTGGTACGCATCGGCCACGGCCAGAATGTGGGCCTCGATCGGAACGTTGACCGAACGCGCTCCCTGATCCTGCACAATTTGGTGCGCGACAATGATCGGAATCACCCGCCGCAGCGAATTTCCAACCGCCTGCGCGCGCGCATCGGCCTTGCGCGGCTTGCGGAAGCTCGCCACCACTTCGTCGCGGCTCATGTCCGCGGCCTTGTAGAGAATGTCGTTGGTGATGCCAAGCTTGCTCAGCTCCCGCAGCAACACCGCAGACCGCAGCAACTCGACGCGGGCCGAACCCAAGCCCATCGCCTCTGCCATTCGTATCGACGCCTCCACCACCCGCTGGTTCTCGCCCACACCGAGCTTCTCGTTGGCCATGACGTGTTGCAGCACCAGCAGCAGACCGCTGCAACTTTCCCGGATGTCGCTGGTCATCGACTCCTTGCGCTCGTAAAGCGTGCCCATCACGTAGCCGACCACCACCAAAATCCCCGCCCAAATGGCGAAGTTGAACACCCGCTCCCCGGGCAACGACAGCACCCGGTGCGCGGGCATTGTCTTGTTCACAAAGTCCAGCAACACGACCAGGAATACGCAGGCAAAGGCGGTGAGCGTGGCATGCCGGCGTCCAAAGTTGTACGCCGAATACAAAGTCGGTAGAAAGTAAAAGCACAGCGCCATGGGCAGCGACTGCGCGAAGAATTGCACCGTCGCCGCAATCAGAAACAGCGACAGCATAAGAACACTTTCCTTGGCGATCTTACTCATCTTCCGTTTCCAGTTTCCCGATCGTCCAACCGTCGTTCGCGCGAGCGAGCAAACTCCTCTTGCCATCTTCAAGCAAGCGCGCGTGTGTGGAAAGTTACCGGGGTAATGAAGTCTTGTTTCGAGGGGAAACCGGGGTCGGGTATCGGATGCAATCCACCCGCCCAGGACATTCAGGCCTGCCGCAGAAACACCCGGATCAAGCAGAAGGTCGCGCCAGCCATGACCGCCGCAGCGGGAATGGTAACCAGCCAGGCCCACACAATTCGCGTCGCCACTCCCCAGCGCACCGCCGACAACCGATTCACCGCGCCCACGCCCACAATCGCTCCCGTAATCGTGTGCGTGGTGCTCACAGGAATTCCCGCCAGCGCGGTCGCGAACAGCGTGATGGCTCCGGCGCTTTCGGCGCAAAATCCGCCCACCGGCCTCAGCTTCGTGATCTTCTGCCCCATCGTCTGCACAATGCGCCAGCCGCCAAAATACGTCCCGCCGGCGATGGCCGCATGAGCGGCAAGAATGATCGGCCAGTGCAACCGTCCCCAGTTGCCCAGCATGTCTTGCTTGCTCATGAATCCCGCGGTATAGAGGGCCCCGGCCACAATCCCCATCGTCTTTTGCGCGTCGTTCCCGCCATGTCCCAGACTGTAGCAGGCGGCCGAGAGCAGTTGCAGCTTGCGAAACCACTTATCGACTTGTTGCGGCGCTTTGTTTCGCAGCAGCCAGAAGATCGCGACCATGAAGCTGAAACCCATGACCAATCCCATGATCGGCGCGACCACTATAAAGATCAGTGTCTTGTACCACCCGGCCGCGATGATCACCGACGGAGCGGACCGCCACCCAACGTGAATTGCCTCGTGCATCATCGCGGCGCCCGCATAGCCGCCAATCAACGCGTGCGACGAGGATGTGGGCAGCCCCCACCACCACGTCAGCAGGTCCCAAACAATGGCGCCGAACAACGCCGCCAGCACAACATACTGGTTCACCGCGTCCAGTCGAATCATGCCGCGGCCAATCGTCTTGGCCACCGCCGTGCCCAGCAGAAACGCCGCCAGGAAGTTGAATGCCGCTGCCCACACCACCGCCAGCTTGGGCGACAGCACGCGCGTCGAAACCACCGTCGCGATGCTGTTCGCCGCATCGTGAAACCCATTGATGAAGTCGAAAATCAGCGCGACCACCACCGTGATCACTACCAGCAGGACTTCCGCGCTCACCTCAATTCGCTCCTTTGTGGCTGTGTCATCGGAATGGGGCTGGACCTACGCGCTCTTCAGCACGATCGCCTCCAACACGTTGGCCGCGTCCTCGGCCTTGTCGGTTGCCGTTTCCAGCACTTCATAGAGCTCTTTCATCTTGATCAGCTGGATGGGATCTTTCTCGTTCTCGAACAGCGCCCCAATGGCCGTGCGGCTGACCTGATCGGCTTCGTCCTCCAGACGGTTGACCTCGTCGCAGTGTTGCATTACCTTGCCATTTTTTTCCAGCAGCGAAACGCCGCGCGCCAGCTCTTCGCTTTGCAGCACCAGTATCCCCGCCAGCTCCGCCGCTGCCGCCGTCGGCTGCGAGATCTTATACATCACCAGGCGCGTGGCCGCCGTATTCATGAAGTCGAGAACGTCGTCGAGCGACGACGCCAGATGATGAATGTCCTCGCGGTCGAAGGGCGTGATAAAGCTCTGGTTCAGCTTCGTCATGATCGCGTGGATCGCCTTGTCGCCCCGATGCTCGATGACTTGCATCTGTCCCACCCGGATTTCCAGGTCGTGCGGGTCCTCCAGAATGCTGTGCAGCAGCCGCGCGCCCTCGTTCATGGCGTCGGAAAGCTCGGCAAATAATTCGAAAAACTTGGTTTCGCGCGGAAGAAGACGGATCATGACACCATTTGGCGGTCAAAGGTCGAGAACTCGGTACTATCTCATGTCAGGCCAGCGACGCGCAAGGCATCCGGTCACGTGGCAGCCGGTCACCTGGGTACGCCTACTCACCACGTATCCCGTGAACGAGGTTGAAGTATATGAACTCGACCATCGTGCACCGAACCGGACCCGCCTTCGATTTAGAATACGTGCATGGGCGATTCGCTTTATTTGAGCCTGTGGTTTCCCAGCTTCGATGAGTCCGAGATTCTGCCGAGGACGATCGGCGTGCTCCGCCAATTTCCGTTTTCTCCCGCGCGGCACGGCGTGACCTACTGCTCAATCCAGCCGGTCTCGTGGAGCGAACCAACCATTCTGGAGCGCCGCTTCCACCCTGGCGTCCCACCTGAAGATGCGGCGGAGGTGGCCGCGGAACTTCTGCACGACGATTATGCCTACGTTTTCGAGGCCTATTGGGATTTGTGGACCCCGCCGGAGGGCGCGGAGAAGTGGGTGCTGGAGCCGTCGCTCGTGCGTCTGATTGCGCACGGCATGGAATTTGAAGAACACACGGCGGAAGATGCCGGCCACATTCAGATCGACTTCGGGTTGGACTCTTCCTTCCTGCACGAAGAAGTTGACCTTACCTCCGAGGAGGAGCGGAATGTCCGCAGCAATGTACACAAGCTCGTGGAGTTCACCGCGCAGGTAGAAAAGAACGCTGGCGCAACGGGGCGGCTGCTGTGGTCCGAGTCGGATGAAAATCTGGCGCAGAAGCTGATCGCGCGGCTGCAGAGAGTGCAGTAAAGGCCTCTGCAACTGTCACGGCAATGGAGAGGTCGCCTTCCGCGCAAAACAAAAGGGCATCGAGGCCAGGAAGTAGTGGCCTCGATGCCCTGTACAGTTACTTCGTTCGCCCGCCGTCGATCTGCAGCTTCTCTCCGGCTGCGGCTTGCGCCGCCGCTAGCCGAGCCGTGAGCACGCGGAACGGCGAACAGGAAACGTAGTTCAGGCCGGTCTTGTAGCAGAACTCGACCGACGATGGTTCGCCGCCGTGCTCGCCGCAGATTCCAACCTTCAGGTTCGGACGCGTCTTACGTCCGCGTTCCGTCGCCATCTTCACCAATTGCCCAACGCCTTCGCGGTCAAGAACGGCAAACGGATCCTGCTTGATGATGCCCTCTGCAATGTAGGTCGGCAGAATCTTGTTGACGTCGTCGCGCGAAAAGCCCCAAGTGGTCTGCGTGAGATCGTTGGTGCCGAAGGAAAAGAACTGCGCTTCCTTGGCAATCTCATCCGCGACCAGGGCGGCGCGCGGCAGTTCGATCATCGTGCCGACCAGGTACTCGACGGTGCGTCCCTTTTCTTTGAAGACTTCTTTCGCAACCCGGTTGACGATCGCCGCCTGGTTCGCCATTTCGTTCAGCGTGGCGGTGAGCGGGATCATGACTTCGGGAAAGACCTTGACGCCGTCCTTGGCGACGGCGACGGCCGCTTCAAAGATGGCGCGCGCCTGCATCTCGGTGATCTCCGGATACGTGATGCCGAGCCGGCAACCGCGATGTCCGAGCATGGGGTTGAACTCGTGAAGCTGCTCGACGCGGCTGAGGAGCGACGGCAAAAGCTTCTTCAAGTCGCCGGCCGCTTTCGCTCCGTAGTCGCGGTACCTCGACACCAGCGATTTTTTCTCTTTCGCGCCGGTGTGAGGCAGCGTCGCGATGTCAACCATCAAGTCTTCGCGGCGCGGCAGGAACTCGTGCAGTGGCGGATCGAGCGTGCGGATCGTCACCGGGAGTCCGTCCATGGCGCGGAAGACGCCGTCAAAATCCTTGCGCTGCATGGGCAGTAGTTTTTTCAGCGCCGTGCGGCGGTCCTTTTCGTTGTCGGCAAGGATCATGGCGCGCATGTGCGGAATTTTCTCCTCGCCAAAGAACATGTGCTCGGTGCGGCAGAGCCCGATGCCCTCGGCGCCGAACGCCCGCGCCTGAATCGCGTCACGCGGAATGTCGGCATTGGCGCGGACTTTCATCGTGCGATACGGATCGGCCCAGCCCATGAACTTCTGCAACTCGGGATCGTCGGGCGAGGGATCGAGCGTGTTCAGCTTGCCCTTGATGATGCGGCCCGTGGTGCCGTCGAGCGAGATCCAGTCGCCGGCCTTGAAAGTCTGACCTTTGACGCGCATCTCCCGCGCTTTTTCATCCACGTCCACATCGCCGGCGCCGGCCACGCAGCACTTGCCCATGCCGCGCGTGACCACCGCGGCGTGGCTGGTCATGCCGCCGCGCGAGGTCAGAATGCCCTTGGCGACTTCCATGCCGTGAATATCTTCCGGCGTGGTTTCGGCCCGCACAAGAATGACGTGGACATTTTTCCCGGATGCAACTTTTTCAACGGCTTCGTCGGCGGAAAAAACAATCTGCCCCACCGCCGCGCCCGGCGACGCCGGCAAGCCCTTCGCCAGCACTTCAACCTTGCTTCCCTTCTCGTCGAGCCGCGGAACCAGAAAGTCATAGAGCTGGTTTGGCTCGACTCGGAAGATGGCTTCTTCCTTCGTGATAAGCCCTTCCTCCACCATCTGCAACGCCACCCGGACCGCAGCCAGTCCGGTGCGCTTGCCGTTGCGCGTTTGCGGCATGTAGAGCTTGCGGTCCTGAATGGTGAACTCAAAATCCTGCATGTCCTTGTAATGTTTTTCCAGACGCGTGGTGATGTCGCGGAGCTGGTTATAAACATCGGGCATGATCTTCTCGAGTTCGAGGATTGGGACCGGCGTGCGCACGCCCGAAACCACGTCTTCGCCCTGCGCGTTCAGCAGGAATTCTCCGTAGAACTCATTGGTTCCCGTCGCCGGGTTGCGCGTGAAGCCAACTCCTGTGCCGCTGGTCTCGCCCAGGTTGCCAAACACCATGGCCTGCACGTTGACGGCTGTGCCGAGCATGTCGTCGATGTTGTTGATGCGGCGATAGTGCTTGGCGCGATCGTTCTGCCAGGAGCGGAACACGGCATCGCGCGACATCACCAGCTGTTCGTTCGCGTCCTGCGGAAAGTCTCGCTGGGCGTGCTTCTTGACCGCCTTCTTGTACTCCACGATGACCTCTTGCAGCGCCTTGGCGTCGAGGCCGGTGTCGAACTTGGTCTTCTTCTGCTTCTTCTTGGCGTCGAAAATTTCTTCAAACACCGCTTTGTCGATGTCGAGCACGACGTTGCCGAACATCTGAATCAGCCGCCGATAGGAGTCATACGCGAAACGTGGATTGTTCGTGCGCTGCGCCAGCGCCTCCACGCTTTGGTCGTTCAACCCGAGGTTGAGGATCGTATCCATCATGCCCGGCATGGAGAATTTCGCGCCCGAACGCACGCTCACCAGCAGCGGGTTCTCGCCTTTGCCGAGCTTCTGCCCTTGCAGGCTTTCGAGCTTGGCCAGCGATTCCTCCATCTGCCGATCCACTTCTTTCGACACCGCGTTGTGGCGCATGTATTCGCGGCAGGCTTCGGTCTGGATGGTGAAGCCTGGAGGCACGGGAAGCCCAGCGTTGGTCATCTCGGCAAGCCCAGCGCCTTTCCCGCCAAGAACGTCTTTCATCTTGCCATTGCCATCGGCCTTGCCGCCGCCGAAAAAGTACACATATTTTGTGCTCGTGGGTTTCGTGCCGATGATTTCAGTATCGGGGAGAGTCGTTTCCATGTATGTCCTCTTTTCTATTATTTCGAAGATTCCTTGCCTTCAGTCACAATCTCGGAAAAATCGGCGATCGTGGAGAATTCCTTCACGACGGTCTGCAACAGGGCCAGGCGATTGGCGCGGAGATTGTCGTCGTCCACCATCACCATGACCTTGTCGAAGAATTTGTCGATCGCGGGACGAAGCTTTGCGATCTGGAGCAGCGCCCCTTCATAGTCGCGCGCCCTGCGCCGCCTCTCGACCTCCGCCGCAGTCTGCGGAATCAGCGTGGCCAGTTCTTTTTCAGATTCTTCCCGCAGTCCGACTGGATCGAGATTCGTCGCTATAAGTCTATTCTTTTCATCCGCCTGGCGCAGGATGTTCTTCATGCGCTTGAAGGCGCTCGATATGGGCTCGAAATCGGCCGAGCCCCGCACCTTGCCCACGGCTTCGGCGCGGGCGGCAGCATCCACCACGTCGTCGGCATCGACAGCGAGCACGGCGTTCACGACGTCATACGCATAGCCCCTCGCATCCTTCAAGTAAAACTCCAGCCGCTCGCGGAAAAAGCCGCGCACCGATTCCGCATAATCGCCATTCGAGAATTTTTTCTCCGCCTCCGATCCCTGATAGCGAATGCGTGCGTCGGCCATGATCTCCGAGAAACGGAGCGGCAACTTATGCTCGGCGATCGTCTTCACGATGCCGTTTGCCTGGCGGCGCAGCGCAAACGGATCCTTCGACCCGCTCGGAATGAGCCCAAGCGCGAACATGCCGGCGATGGAATCGGCTTTGTCCGCGATCGAAAGCACCGCGCCTTCGACCGTCGCGGGCACGCTGTCTTCCATCGATTCAGGCTTGTAATGATCGTAGATGGCCCGCGAAATTCCGCGCTGCACATCGGGCTTCATCTCGTCATCGAGTTGCTGCGCAAGCGCGTAAAGCCCGCCGACAATTCCCTGCAGTTCTGTGAATTCCTTGACCAGTTCCGTGGTCAGATCGGTCTTGGACAGCAGCGCCGCCTTGTGCACGATGCCCGGCCGAATGGCCATACCGCTCTGTTTCACGATCTCGGAAAGCCCGCTTGCCAGGCGTTGCACGCGAATCGTCTTGTCGTAATAACTGCCGAGGTCCTTCTGGAACGTAACCTGCCGCAGCAATTCGACGCGCTGGCGGAGCGTCTGCTTCTGGTCGG
>JBEKQG010000029.1:0-26378 GCA_049519955.1 Terriglobales bacterium | reverse complement strand
CCAAAGAGCGGGCGCGAACCTGGGGCACCTTGCATCGGTACTAGGTACGGTCCGCTACTTCTTTTCGTAGACAAGCGTACCTTTGTCAGTTGGCCGACCTGGATCCCACCAGGAGTAGGTGATGACTCTTCCATCGTTACTCACTCTTAGGGATTCTTGAGTGAGGACTTTGCCATTGCGCTTCGTCAGGGTGAAGATCTCGCGTCGTCCAACCAGCCGTACCGTGTAGGTTACCCCCTCTGGAGCGTGAGACCCACGCACCGCGAACTGGCTGCGGTCATAGAGAGCAAAACCAAAATTAATCGGCAAGTCTGATCCTTCAACAGCAAGTGGGATCAAGTTTGCTCCCCCCGCACCCAGCGGTTTCGGTGGAGTAGGGGTCCTTCGACTCCGCAGATCGATTCGCTTCGCGCATCGGTCTGCTCCGCTCAGGATGACTCGGCGGAAGAGCTACACAGGTTAGCGGCCAACGAACGGGCGCGCCAACCGCCAGGGCTTGAGGCTCTCTTCAATGTGGATGACAATTCGTTCCCGGTCAAGGTAAACGGCGTCGATCGGAAAACGCATGGCGAAAGTGTGGATGCCGTGGGAGGGGTTGATCCACAGTCCCTGTCCGCGGGAGAAACGGGAGGAGTCGGTGGCCATGAGGCCGCGAAAGCGCGACCAGTGGGTGCGTGCGATCAGAAGATCGGTCGCGAGATAGGTGGTGCGTGTACGGTTAAAAGCGTATCCCTTGGGCCGAGTCATTGAGTCATTGAGTCATTGACTCACCGTTTTCCAGCAACCGGCATGAAAATATGCAACAACTGAATTACAGCCGGGCCGACGGTGACGAAAATCAGGGAGGGCATGACAAAGAGCACGAGGGGAATGATCATTTTGACGGTGGTCTTGGCGGCCTGTTCTTCGGCGCGCTGGCGGCGCTCGGTGCGCAGGGAATCGGAATGCACGCGCAGGGCCTGGGCCACGCTGGTTCCGAAGCGGTCGGTTTGAATGAGGGTCGCGACCAGGGAGCGGATGTCATCGACGCCGGTGCGTTCGGCGAGATTGCGGAGGGCTTCGACGCGCGGTTTTCCGGCGCGGGTCTCGAGGTCGAAGAGATGGAATTCGGCGCTCAGCTCCGGATGCGCGGTGCCCAGGTCCTCGCCGACGCGCATCATGGCTTGGTCGAGAGACAAGCCGGCTTCCACGCAGATGACGGTCAAATCGAGTCCGTCGGGAAGTCCGAGTCGAATGCGGAGCTGCCGTTCCTTCAGCTTTCTTTTGAGGAGGAATCGCGGGATAAAAAAACCGAAAGCAGTTAGACCCAAGAGCAGCAGGGGCGATTCGAAGCCGGTGAAGACAAAGACCGAGAAGAAGCCAAGGGCGGCGAAGAGGACGCGCAAACCACGATAGATGGTAGCGTGCTGGGGGCTGCGATATCCCGCCTGAATGAGCCAGAGGCGGGTCTTTGAAACCTCCGTGGGCGAGGTTGGCAAGGCGCGGCTGAGGGGATCGAGGGCCTGCCGCATGCGTTCGCGGATGGCGGGTTTGGCCTGCACTTTGGGGCGTTGCCAGCCGATTTCGCGGAGGCGGGACCCGAGCACCGACGAGGGCGCAACGGCGGCCGCTCCAAAGGCGAAGACGACCACCACGATGGTGAAGAAAGCGACGATGGCGAGTAGCAGCGGCATGAATCAGATCTTGTCTGTCTTTAGTCGATGGTCGTTAGTCGTTCATCGTTGGTAAAACCCTCCGAACGACCAGCGACTAACGACCAACGACTTACTACTAACGGCGAACGACGAACTGCGGAGCAAAACTCTGCGTTGATCAAACCTGAATCCTGATAATTCTGCGAATGACAAAGTAGCCCATGGTCTGCAAAGTGATGCCGAGGACGATCAAGGCGTGTCCCAGCGGGTCGGAGAACAGCGGGCGAATGAAGCCCGGGTTGATGAGCAGCATGAGGACGACAATCGTCGGGGGCAGCGCCATGAGCAAGACCATGGTGAGGCGCCCTTGCGCGGTGTGGACGCGGACCTGGCGCAAGATTTTGAAGCGCTCGCGGATGACGTAAGAAAGGTTGTCGAGAATCTCGGCGAGATTGCCGCCGGTTTCGCGCTGCAACATGACGGCCGTGACGAAGAACTTGACGTCGACGAGAGGAATGCGGTCAACGAGGTTGAGCAGGGCATCGCGGACCGGGAGGCCGAACTTCTGTTCTTCGAAGAGCTGGCGGAATTCTCCGGCAACAGGTTCGGAAACTTCGTTGGCGATCATTTCGAGGGCGGTGGTAAAGGCGTGTCCGGCGCGGACGGCGCGGGCGAGGGTATCGATGGCCTCGGGAAATTTCTCCTCGAATTTCTGGAAGCGGCGGGTGCGCATGTGGGAAGCGTAGGCGTAAGGGAGAAAGAAGCCGAGCAGTCCGCCGGCCCAGCCGAATATGGCGTGGCCGCCGGTGAGAAAAGCGGCGGCGACGCAGGCCACGGCCGACACGCCGCAAAGCATGAGGAAGTTGCCGGCGCGAACATTCACGTTGCCCTGCGCCAACATTTTTTGCAGAACGGAGACGCGCTCGGAGCGGCGAAGCCAGGTGTCGAAGGCCGGTATGCGGCTGAGGACTTCGTCGCGAAGAAGGGCGAGATCGGGTGGAGCCGACTCGGCTGTTTTCTGGACGTTGGTGAGGCGGTCGCGGAGAAGGCGCGCCTGGGCCTTGCGCTGGTCGAACAGCGACATGGCGGAAAAGACCGCCAGCGAGACCGCCACGAACACCAGGAAGGCGACAAGGAACGGCATCGGCTAGACCTCCATCCGGGATTCGAAGAGCGCGGGACTGAGGCGGCAACCGGCGGTGGCGAGACGATCGGCGAAACTCGGCGGACGTCCGGTGGAATGGAAGACGCCGCGCACCTTGCCGCTCTCGTCAATGCCGGTGCGGTCGAAGGTGAAAATGTCCTGGAGCGCGATGGATTCGCCGTCCATGCCGGTGACCTCGGAAATGGTGACGACTTTGCGCGAACCGTCGGAGAGACGTGCGACCTGGACGATGGCGTGGACAGCGCTGGCGATTTGCTGGCGAATGGCGCGCTCGGGAATATTCAAGTTGGCCATGGAGACCATGTTCTCGACGCGGGCCAGAGCGTCGCGGGGCGAGTTGGCGTGGACGGTGGTGAGCGATCCCTCGTGGCCGGTATTCATGGCCTGAAGCATGTCGAAGGCTTCCTCGCCGCGCACCTCGCCGACCACGATGCGGTCGGGACGCATGCGCAGGCTGTTGATGACGAGTTGGCGCATGCGGACGGAGCCTTTGCCTTCGATGTTGGGAGGGCGGGTTTCGAGGCGGACGACGTGTTCCTGCTTGAGCTGCAATTCGGCGGCGTCTTCAATGGTGACGATGCGTTCGGAATTCGGGATGTAACCGGAAAGAACGTTGAGCACGGTGGTTTTGCCGGCGCCGGTACCTCCTGAGATCAGGACGTTCAAGCGGCCCTTGACGACGGCGGAGAGGAGTTCGAGCATGGGCCCGGTAAGGGTCTTGTTCTCGAGCATATTGTGCGCGGTGATCGGATCCCGGCCAAAGCGGCGGATGGAGAGGCAGGCGCCGTCGAGCGCCAGAGGCGGAATGATGGCGTTGACGCGCGAGCCATCCTGGAGGCGGGCATCGACCATGGGCGAAGACTCATCGACGCGGCGGCCGATGCGGGAGACGATGCGGTCGATGATCTGCATCAAGTGCTGGTTGTCCTTGAACGAAAGGCCGGTGATTTCGAGCTTGCCGCCGCGCTCGACGTAGACGCGGTCGAAGCGGTTAACGAGAATGTCGGAAATGGTGGGATCCTTGAGCAGGGGCTCGAGCGGGCCGAGGCCGAAAATTTCGTCGAGGATTTCGCGCGACAACTGCTCGCGTTCGGCGAAACTGAGCGGGACGGCCTCGCTGTTCACCGAACTGCGGATGAGGATGAGCACTTCCTCGCGCGCCGAGTCGCCCGTGGTGCGGCCGAGTTTTTCCAGGTCGAGGCGGTCGAGGATCTTGCGGTGCAGGTCGGCCTTGACCTGCTGGTATTCGCTTCGTACAAGTGCCTGCAGATTGGACATAGTTTCGGAACCGTCTTAGTTGCTGCGAGCTTCGAGCTGCGAGCTACGAGCAACCAGCAAACTGCTTGTTCGTAGCTCGCAGCTCGTAGCTCGTAGCTTCATCATACCGTCTTAAACAGCGACCAAGCCGAGCGCTTTACTTCTAGATCGTCCCTGGTCAAATATTCCGCCAGCCCGGCAATGGAGCGGGAAATCTCGGTGGTGCCCTGCTGCATCAAGGGGACGCCGCGATCGATGGCGGACGAGACCGCGAAGTACTGGTTGGGGATGCGCCAGAGCACTGGCGCCCCGATGGCGGTCTCGGCCTCGGCTTCATCGAAGCCAGCCACCTTGCGATAGCGGTTGAGCACCAATGCAAAACGGTCGCGCGATCCGCTCTCGCCGAGATACTGGGCCACTCTTCCGGCGCCCCACAGGGAAGCGACATCGGCATGGGCAATGAGCAGAATCTTCGCCGACAAGTTGCTGACCAGGCGGGTTGCGCTGTCGAGGCGTGAGGACGCATCCACGACGATGTAGTGAAACAGGCCGGCCATCATGTCGAAGAGGCGGGCGAAGTCGGAAGCCGAAGGATCGATGGCCGTGGGAACGGCGGCGCCGGCGAGCACTTGCAGACCGTGGTCGTGGCGGGACATGAAACTGTCGAGCAGCGACGAATCCAGGCGGTGCAAGTTTGTGATGGCGTCGGAGACCGTGAAGGTTGGCTTGAGATTGAGATGCAAGGCGCAGTGGCCGAGGGGCGCCAAGTCCACGAGTGCCGTGCTGTGGTGAATCGCTTGCAGGGCCAGAGCCAGATTGACGGCGACGGTGGTCGAGCCGCAGCCGCCCTTCGCGTTCACGACGGTGAAGACCTTTCCCCGGGAGGTTTCGCGTCCGGGCTTGCGGCGAGTGGTCGTCAGGCGGACGAAGGCTTCCAGGAGATCGGTCGTGGTGGTGGGGCGTTCAATATACTCGCGCACGCCGGCGCGCATGGTGCTGACAATCAACTGCGGCTGGGTCATGGGGCCGACGGCGAACACGGCGGAATCGGGAAGTTCCTGGTGCAGCAATTCCAGCGTCCGCAGCGCGGCAGTGACGCCATTGCTGGCGATATCGACAAGAACTACATCGGGCGCAAAGGCCTGAGTCCTGCGAATGACCGGGTCGCTGGCGGAAGCAGGCAGGGAGGCGTTGCTGCACACGGTGCGGGCAACGTTGGTGCCATCCACCAGGACCTGGAGCACTGCGCGCTGGTCATTGTCCGTGGCGAACACGGCGACTGACAATTCCGGCATGACCCGTCTCGACCGCCCTCTCTAAAATCATCGATTCATTCAGGCATTGAGGCATTGAATCATTGAGGCATTGAATCATTAAAAAACCCTCGGCTCGATTTTCAATGGCTCAATGACTCAATGATTCAATCGCTCAATACCTCAGTTGGTCTTCTTGCCGTCGAACTTACCCTGGTCCAGAGTCGGCACGGGCATCGCCGGACCCTTCGGCGCCTCGACACTGGGCGAAACCCGGTGCACCGTGCACAGAACCATCAATTCCGAGTTGCTCTTTTGGTTGCTCTTGCTCTTGAAGAAATTGCCGAGGATGGGGATATCGCCCAGTCCCGGAATCTTGTTGGCAATGCTGGTAACCCGGTTATCCATGAGGCCGGCGATGACGAAGCTCTGGCCATCCTGGAGTTCGAATTCAGTTTCCGCCTTGCGCGTGCTGAGGGCGGGTATGACGGTCCCGCCGATGGAGACGCCATCGGCCAAGTCCAGCGTACTGACTTCGGGAGCGACGTGCAGGTGGATGTTGCCGTTCGGCTGAATCACGGGAGTGAACTTGAGGCGCACGCCAAACTCGCGAAACTGAATGGTGACGGTTGCGATTCCGCTGGCGTTTTGCTGCGCGACGGGAAAGGGAAATTCTCCACCGGCCAGGAAGCTGGCCTCCTTGCCATTGACCGCAATCAGGTTGGGCTCGGCGAGAATCTGCAAGAGATTTTGCGACTTCAGCGCCTCGATTACCGCACCCAGATGGACCTGCGGGTTGAAGAAGAACAGGTTGAGTAAGTTGTTTACCGTCGCCGTAGTGGGATGTGTGCTGCCCGATCCCGTATCGTTGATGCTCCCGAGGCCGGTGATTCCGCCGAACTGGCCGGTGGTCGTGCTGCCGATGGTGTTGCCAGCGCCGGTAGAGAGCAGATTGAAGCCCATTTGAGCCATAGCCGAGCGATCGACTTCGGCAAACTTGACTTCGAGCAGCACTTCCTCGGCGCCGACCGGGCCGAAGGTCAGCACGTTCACGACGTTCTTCGAATACGCCGAAGCCAGCAAGCCGGCGTGCTTGGCGACGTCCTCGGTGGTCACGTGACCGGCGAGAACAATGGCGTTGCGGGAAGGCGTCACCTCGATCTTTTCATTTGGGAAGAGGCGGTGCATTTCTTCCGAAGCCGCCGTGATATCGACATCCACCCGAAGATCGAAGCTCTGCGAGCGCTCGAATTCGTCCCAGATCAGCAGTGAAACCTCGCCGGGCGCGAGCCCGTTGACCAGGACTTGCGTTGGCGTGACGACCAGCGCATCGGCCACGGTAGGATCCGTGACCGAGACGCGCTTGAGTCTTTCGGTGGTGTTAATCAGGAGCGACTTGCCCACCATCACGCGCAGCGGCGCCGCACCGGCGGCAACGTTCTGGTTGGATGCGGCTGCGGTGGAGGATGGCGCGGCGGGCGCGTTGTCCTGGGTTTGAGAACTCTGGGTCTGAGAACTCTGGGTTGGAGAAGAGGCCGGAGTCGGCTGTGAATTGCCACCGGGAGAGACGGGGCGCGCAAACAGCGTGGCCGCACCGAGAAGCAAGGAGGCCGCGACGAGCATATAAGGTTTCATGAATTCGAACCTCTGCGAGGCTGCACGAGTAAATCCGTCGAGGGCCGGTCCATGATTCGCCGGTCCATCGATGGCACAAAACTATTTCTCATTGAACTTGGTCTCGTCCCGTTTGTTGCCACGGATCATCTCCACCGTGAAGGGCACTGGAGCAGGCGGCGGAACCTTCGCGGCCACCTTGCGGGCCTTCGGTTTGGCTTCGGCCGTCTCCAGTTTCGCTCCCGGATACAGCGCACTGGCGCGCGTCGCGCCGATGGTCTCCTTCTTGGTGTCCAGCGGATTGCGCAAGGCGAGCTGGATTCTGCCTTCCTGGGAAGCGAGCGCCAACTTTTGCGCGTCGTCGGGCGAAACCAGCAGCGTGATTACGGGAGCGCTCTGTTCCCCCCCGGTGAGCCGTTCGAGCAGGCTGCCGCCGACGGCGATGACCCTTACGTTCTCGAGCACGGTGACGGTTTGGCGTTCGGTGCCATTGGCTGAGTTACCCGTGGCCAGGACATCCACGCGCGTGCCCGGCTGCACGAAGCCCGCCACGGAAACGACATCGTTGACGCGCACCGAAACGGCGCGCATTCCCGCCGGGATCAGCGAGGGCAGTCCGGCTCCGGCTTCGAGCGACGCCAATTTGTTGGGCAGAATAAACTCGCCTTTGCTTACCGGCAGGACCGCGCCGCGACCGACAACCTTCGCGGGGTCGGAGATGGCTCCCGGGGGTACTGCGGATAGCGGGAGAGTGACGACGCGAACATCGCGGGCTTCCAATTTGGCCCCGGCCAGAATATCTGAGGCAGCGACCACGACCGGCGCTCCGCGCTCGTTGCTGGCCGAGCCCGCCGAGGTTCGCAGCCGGCCATAGACGGAAAAGGCGACCAGCAGGCCGATCGCCAGCGCCAAGCCTCCAATCATCAACAGACGGCTTCGGTTCATTGCACTCCTTCCGGGCAACGCCGGGCTTGTTGGCCGCCACCGCGAATTTAATCTCCGCTGGTGACGCACAACGCCGCGGCCCGCAACGGCCTATTGCGGCATGGTGCTGGCCACCGAACTGAACACGTTGTTGGCGTTGCCGCCGATGAGACGTACGGTGCCGATCACGAGCACCAGAATCACAGCCAGCATGACCGCGTATTCCGCGATGTCCTGCCCGGCATCATTGCGCCAAAAGAGCTTAGCGAAATTCTTCATCCCAGACTGCCTCCGGCTTCACGCTGACAATCTGCGTGGCGATCGGGTCGTCGGACGATCGGGTCATCGGGTCGTCAAAGAACGGCTGCGAACTTGGGTTTCGATCACACGATCACCCGATGGCGCGATCACCCGATTCAATCCAGTTCCCAGCGTCCGCCCTAGTTTCGCAGATTCGGGATGACTCTGGGAAACATTTTTTTACCTTCCTGGCGCTGGGGCGATCGGGGCCTGGCCCGAGGACCCGTGTGGAATTCCAGTATTTGCAATGGCGGGCTGCGTCTGGAGCAGCAAAATCGCCTTCGAGTCGCTGAATCCAATATGCCAATTGGGGTCGACGAGCAGGGCTTGGGCGAGCGCGCACGAAGGCGGCACAAGCACAGCCTCCACGTTCCAGCGATCAAGAACTCCTCGCCAGCCGGGCCGCAGATCGACGGCGGTCTGGAACTGGCGCAAGAGGTCGTCTCGATTCTGAGCGTCGTCAGAAGAATTGGTAGCAGAAAGGCCGCCGTAGAGGTCCGCGCGGCCGTCCACAAATACGCGATATTTGGGATAAAGCTTCCAGATGGCGTAGCCTCCCCAGTCGTAGTAAACAAAAATATTCCGGGGTAAGTCGCTGGCGCGCAAGAAGGCGACGGCATTTTGGGGATACTGCTCGGCCTCGCGAGCGTCCTGGCCGCGGGCCAGACTCACCCAGCGCACCAATGCGAAGACGGCGAGCAGAAGGACAACCGCAAGATTGAAAAGTGGCCGAATTCGCGAGGAGTTCGGACCGCGCTCTGAAACCGCGGATGACGATGGGGCGGCCGGGAGAGCGGCGGCGATCGCCGGCATCGCCAGCAGAATGAAAATCGGAATGTGGCGGACGGCGTCCAGAGCGGCGCAAGCGGTGAGGAGCAGAGGCACGATCACGCGGCCCCTGAGCCGCGAGCGCGAACTCGCAAGCGCGGCGAGAAGCAGCAGCCATACGAGCAATAATGGGCGATAGAGCAATTCATGGAAATCCGGCGACTGCCATTCGCCAATGAGCGACCTCATGGCGGACGAGCGCAGAGTATCGAACGGATAACGATAAAGTTGCGCGCCACTGGGGTTGAGAGGCACAAGCGCCAAACAAACCAGCAAGAGCAGCAACACGCGCAGGAGGATGGGCCGCGCTTCGTGCCAAGGAGTAGTGCCGACGGCAGTCTCCAACAGCAGGCCGGCGCCATACGCCAACAACAGCGCGGCGCCAAGAGCGAATCCGGCGTGCAGATTCAGCCAGAGCAGAAACAGCGGAGGTATCCAAAGCAGGAGCTTGGGCCGAGCGTTGTCAGGTTCGCCGCCACATCCAAGGCCACGTTCGACGAGCCATAGAAGCAGGCTGGCGAGAGTGAAGGTAAACATCTGCGGGCGCGCGCCAAACGAGGGAGCCGCGGCCAGAGCGCCCAAGGCCGTCGCCGCGGCCGCCCAGTGTCTTTTTCCTTTTCCTCCAGAGTGAAGACAGCGCAGATAGAGCAGCATGAAGCCGGCGGTGGTAACGATCGCGGAGAACACGATCAGAGCAGGCGGGCCGCCGTGTTTCCAGAGTTCGTAAAACACGGCCTCCGACAACCACTCATGGGGAACCCAGGCGTGCCCGGCGCGGGTGAAAGAAAAAGGATCGGAGTGCGGGACGTGACCGGTCTCGACAATCCACTGCCCAGTGCGCAGGTGCCACCAGAGATCGGGATCGGTCGCGTTGCGCGCCGTCATGGCCAGCAGGCCGACGAAAAGGACCGCTGCAAACGCGATCTGTGTGCTGCGCAGCGATAGGAGAGTTCTATGCATCGTTGGGTGGATGATCACCCGTCGCGATTATAGAATGGGCGGCGCGAGCGCGGGCGATGCTTGGGCCCGACGCATAAACAGAAGAGAATGTGGATAGAATAAGCATTCCATTCGAACCATGCCTGAATCGCCGAAACTGCGCAGTTGGCTGGTGGCCGCGGCACTCCTCTGGATGGCGGCCAGCAACGGCCTTGTGTTGTGGAACACGCGAGTGGAAATGCTGCAAGGTTACGGCGATTTCGCGTCGTTTTACACTGCCGGCAGTCTGGTCGACAGGGGACTGGGGGCCGAGCTCTACAATCCTGCCGCGCAATGGAAAGTGCAGCGGGAATTTGCTCCGGAAGTAAAAACGCGGCGTGGCCCTTTGCCATACATTCGACCGCCGTTCGAAGCTTTACTCTTTGCGGTCTTCGCCAAATGGCCGTATGCGACAGCTTTGCTTCTCTGGACTTCGCTCAAACTTGCTCTTCTTGCGGCTATTCCGTTCGTAGTGGTCCGAGGCGGAGTTTGGCGAGGGCCTTTTCCGATCTGGGCGGCGGGGCTTCTCGCCTTGGGCACATACCCCGCGTTTGTGGACCTGCTCATGGGCCAGGATGCGGTGTTGCTCGCCTTTCTATTCGCGGTTGTTTTCTGGCAGCTTGAGAGGGGCAGGAACATGGGCGCGGGCGTCACTCTCGGCCTGGCACTTTTCAAGTTCCATCTGGTGATACCTCTCGTCGTCATATTGTGGATCGCCGGTCGTAAACGGGTTTTTCGCGGTTTTGCCGCCTCCGCCTCGGCCGTCGTCGCCATATCCACTTTCATGGTTGGTTGGAGGAACTTGCTAAAGTATCCCGGCTATCTGTTGGCACTGAACCGGGCCACGGGCGTCGGAATGATCATGCCCGAGAGCCAGATGAATCTCCGCGGGCTGCTTACTTTGCTGGTCGGGCGCTTGCCCTATCCCGGGCGCATTCATTGGGTGCTGGCGCCCGCGGCGCTGGCCGCCGTTGTGGGCGCCGGTCTGCTTTGGCGAAAAGCGGGAGAGCATGCGTTGGCTGAGGGTTTTGGGCTGGCGCTCATTGCCGCGATCGTCACCAGCTACTACGCCTATGATTACGATCTGCTGTTGCTGATCGTTCCCCTACTCGCGATGCGCGCCCGAGCTGCCGACGCTCCCAAGGCAGATAAGGTAACTCGATATCTGGAAGCGACTGGATTGGGGTTGCTGCTTCTTACCCCCGTGTATTGGTTTGCGAGAACGCAACTTCAGGCCGAGTGCCTATTGACATTGCCGTTGTTGGCTTTGGGCGTTGGGTTGGCGCGCAGAATGAATCAGGCGCGCCTGGAAGCGGGCGCAGAGAGTTGCCAACCGCTGGCGGACGGCCCACAATGACCACAGTTCCAGCTTTGCCCCTGCTCCGGTTCCGTTCGCAGATTTCGTTGGTGTTGGCCGCGGCGCTCTTCGCCGCGGGCGGATGGCTGTATTTGCAGCGTGTGTTGATCGCGCACCAGGTCCGCGACGCCGCCGCGCACAGCCGCCCGCGCGGCAATTTTTCCGATCTCTATCCTCGCTGGGTGGGCGCGAAAGAACTGCTCCTGCACGGACGCGACCCCTACACGGCGGAAGTTTCCCGCGAAATTCAAGCCGGCTACTACGGCCGTCCCCTCGATCCGTCGCGGCCCAACGATCCGCGCGATCAACAGGGGTTCGCCTATCCTGTCTATGTGGTTTTCTACCTGGCGCCGGCGATTGGATTGCCTTTCGCCATCGTCCAGAGAGGTTTTTTCTGGATACTGCTTGCTCTCACCTGCACCAGCGTCCTGCTCTGGTTTCGACTCGCGCGCTGGTCCGCGCCGCCGGGCATTCAAGTCAGCGTGCTCTTCCTGACTCTCGGCAGCATGGCTGCGATGCAAGCGCTCATGCTGCAACAAATGAGCCTGGTCGTCGCCGGGCTCGTGGCCATTGCCCTCACGCTTCTGGTCGCCGATTACGCGGTCGCCGCGGGAGTCCTGCTCGCTTTGGCGACCATCAAACCACAACTCGTGGTGCTGTTGCTGTTGTGGCTTTCCATCTGGACCGTGGCCGACTGGCGACGCCGCTATCGTTGGGCCGCATCGTTCCTTTTGACCATGGCTATTCTGTGCGGGGCATCGGAGTGGTATTTGCCACACTGGATTCCCCGCTTCTGGCAGGCGATCCGCGAATATTGGAGCTACACCGGGGCGATGTCGGTGATGGACAGTTCGGTCGGGGTTCCGTGGAGCTGGGCCCTCGAACTTCTGGCCCTCGCCGCGCTGCTGGTTGCCTGCTGGAGGGAACGGCGGCAGGAGGCGAACTCCGGATCTTTTGCATTCCTGTTAAGCATGGTGCTGGCTGTCACCATTCTGCTTGTCCCAACCTCTGCCCAGTACAATCAGGTGTTTTTGATCCCCGCCTTGCTGTTGCTGGTCAAGGAGCGCCGGACGATCTGGCGGAGAGGCATCGTGAACCGGGTGCTGTTCGCGGTGACGATGGGCCTGGTTCTGTGGCCGTGGCTCGCGAGCACGGCGCTGGCTGGATTGTCCTTCGTGTTGCCGCAAGAAACGCTGGAGCACGCCTGGGCAGCTCCCATCTGGACGACGGTTCAAATTCCCGTGGCTGTCACCGCCCTGATGCTGCTTCATTATTACCAAACGACTTTTAGCACTCACTCCGGGCCTCGCCCGTCGTAGAATGCTGGGGAGCCCGTGCCATGAGATGGCGTCTTGTCTTGGCGTCTTCTCTTGGAACGATGGCCGCAGGGGTGTCCAGGGTCCATGCCGGCTTCGTCGCATTCGAGTATTTCCTCCATCTTTCCCATCGCGGTATTCGTACAGGGCGACGATCAGCAGACGCTGTCGCTGAACCACACGCCGTATACGGTAGGCCGCAAAGTGGACCGCGACCTGGTGATCGCCGATCCGCGCGTGTCGCGCGAGCACGCCGCGATCGTTTCGGAAAACGGCGAGTTTTTTGTGGTCGACCTGGGCAGCAAGCACGGGACCTTCGTCAATGGCGTGAAGGTCGACCGCCATAAGCTGGAGCGCAACGACCGCGTGGAATTTGGCGCGCGCGATGTCGCCTACCTGATCTTCCAACCGGCGCACACGACCTCGAACACGGCGCGCGATTTTTTGAGCCAGATTTCCGGCATTCGGATCGCCCCGGAGGCCAGCGACCTGGAGAAGCTCACGCTCTTTATGGACGCGGCGCGCAAGCTCAACACCATTGGTGTGCTCGATGAAATTCTGGTTACGCTGCTCGATGCGACGCTCAAACTCACGCGCGCCGAACGGGGCTACATCTTCCTTCGCGATAGCGACGGCGTCCTGTCGCTCGCGGCCGGGCGCAACTCCAAAGGCGAGCCGCTGCTCGACGACAAGACAATTTCCCGCTCGGTGCTGGAAGGCGCCCTGACCTCGAACTCCGAATACATGGTCACAGACACCAGTGATAATCTCGATGTGAAAGAGCGGCAAAGCATCGTCGCCTTCGATCTGCGCACCGTCATCTGCATACCCCTGCGCAAGCCCCTGGTGCAAGCCACCCGCGCCGAGCAGCCGGCCGGCGGGGAAGTGATGGGCGCGCTCTACGTCGATTCGCGTTTTGCCTCCCGCGACATAACCAGCGTCAGCCACGATATTTTGCGCGCGATCGCAATGGAAGCCGCGCAGTTGGTCGAAAACGCGCGCCTGGTACAGGCCGAGGAAGCAGGCCACCTTTATCAGAAGGAACTCTCAATCGCCGCCTCGATTCAGCAGCGCCTGCTGGCGGTGACTCTGCCCGAAGTTCCGTTTGCGCGGGTGAACGGACGCAACTTGTCCTGCAAGGAAATCGGCGGCGATTTCTTCGAGGCCGTGAACACGCCCGAAGGCCTGGCCGTGGTCCTGGCGGACGTCAGCGGCAAAGGAGTTTCCGCCGCGCTGCTGGCTTCGATTCTTCAGGGCATGGTTTACTCGCAACTCATCTCGGGCATGCCGCTCACCGAAATCGTCGCCGCCGTCAATCGTTTTTTTACCTACAAGCACATCGGCGAAAAGTACGCGACCATGATCATTACGCGCCTGCGCAGCGACGGCGACCTCGAATACGTCAACTGCGGGCACATCCCGCCGGTGTGGATTTGCGGCAATAATAGCGAGGTGCTTCGCCCGTCCCACGGCAACTTACCCGTAGGATTGTTGGCCGACGCGACTTACTCCAGCGATCGCTGCCAGATGAGGCCGGGAGACCGTATGATCCTTGTGACCGACGGCGTCACCGAGGCGGAAAATGGCCACGGCGATATGTTCGACAATGAACGCCTCGAGCACGTGGCCGGGAAGAGCGCTTCGATGGAGGACGTCTTCGCGGCGGTCGCCGATTTTTGCGGAGGCACGCCGCTCAACGACGATTGCACGGTGGTCGAACTTTCGTACACCGGCAGCTAGCGGGAAGCTCCTGCTACCCCTCCAGTTTGTCATCCTGAGCGCAGCAGGGACTTCACGAAGTGAAGCCCCTGCGGAGTCGAAGGACCCCTACACCCTTCTCGCTCAGCAAGGAAGCATCGCGAAATTCTCCCCGTGCCCGTGTGGAGCGGACACTCCTGTCCGCTGCCTCTGACTTTCATTCTTAACCGTCGGGTTGCCCGCTCCTTTTCATCACAAACCAAATGTACCCCCATCACAGCCATCCAACCCGCCATGCACGACAATGGAGATCTGATTGACCAAGTTCGAAGTGTGTCCCGTCTCCAGAGACGGCCCTCGAACCTGCTCCGGCCCATTAGCTATTGGCTCTTTGATAACTATATTTGACCGAACGAGTGGGTCTAGCACGCCGCTGAAACTATGAATTTCAATAGAATTAGGCGAAAAAACGAGCTAACTCCTTATTCCGGAATACTTTGACAATAAGTCCTTTGCTCTCAAATCTTTGGCGGTAGCAGTCCCCAACCCCATGATTCGAGAGACTATAGGGAGGGGGTGGGGGGGTAGGGGGGGTAGGGTAGCATTATATACTTAGGTAATGTCTTCGGAGTTAATAGAAGAGACTGCTAAAGCCGCGCCTCCGGATGAATCTCAACCGTGGACCAGGTCTTGTCCGCCGCGTGACACAGCTTCTCCAGCGCGCAATCGGCACACTTCGGACCGCGTGCCACGCAGAGTTTCCGCCCGTGCCAAATCACTTCGTGAGAAAAATCCGTCCACCGTTCGCGAGGAATGATCCGCATCAGATCCTCTTCAATTTTTTTCGCGTCTTCCTGCTTGGTCAGCTCCAGACGGCGTGAAATTCGCGTCACGTGCGTATCCACGACCACCCCTTCGTTTTTCTTGAACCACGTTCCGAGCACGACGTTTGCCGTTTTGCGGGCCACTCCCGGAAGAGTGAGCAACTCCTCCATCGTTTCGGGCACGCGCCCGCCAAAGTCCGCGACCACTTTGCGCGCCGCGCCCACCACCGACTTCGACTTGTTGCGGAAGAAGCCGGTGGAGCGGATGTCCGGCTCCAACTGTTCGGGCGCGAGCGCCGCGAAATCCTCGACCGTCGGATACTTTTCGAACAGCACAGGCGTGACCATGTTGACACGCACGTCGGTACACTGCGCGGAAAGGATCGTCGCCACCAGTAACTCCCATGCGCTGCGGTGGGTAAGAGCGCAAGTCGCTCCGGGGTAGAGTTGGTCCAGTTCCGCTATGATCTGACGCACGCGTTCGGGAGCCAGAGGATCATAAGAAGAGACGCGGCTTGCCGAGTCTGGCGCTGCAGAGGCAGCCTTCGTTTTCAAAACGACAGCCTGGCGCGTCTTCCCAGCGCCAAACGAGGCTTGGCCGGAACTGGGGCGCGCGGTCGAATTCTTCGCGTGCGGCTGCTTCAATGATTGTGGAGCCTTCAATGGCGCACCGATCGTCCGTCGAGCGCCTTCCTGTCGTCCGCTGCGGCTGGGTTGGCGCGGCACATTTCCGCGAGACATCGTTTTCCTCCTGGGCAGTGGTTCATGGTAACAAAGCCGCAGGCGCACGGCACGTATTCAACAAAAGTAACTCCGCTGCAATTGACGGGCTGGCGGCCCGATGAGTACTCTGAATGCTAAGAGGAAATCTTGTGGCCGTGAAGAGCATCAAACTTGGACAAGTCTGGCGTCAAGACGCAACCGGCCAGGACCACCTCGTCACCAAGGTGTACAGCGAAGTGTTCACGCAATACGCGGTCCTGCGCCTGGCCCAGGTCACCGCGCCCGACGCTCCCGTGGTGAAGGTGAAGGTCGCAAAATCCGCCGATGGCGTGACCTTGCCTGGCTTCAGCTTTACGCAGGAAGGTGCTTTCTGAACGGCATCGGGTGAACTGGCAATCGGGTCATCGGGTGATTGAAACCCGGAGCCCGAGGGCGCGATCATCCGATGGCCCAATCACCC
Source organism: Terriglobales bacterium (assembly GCA_049519955.1). Taxonomy (GTDB): domain Bacteria; phylum Acidobacteriota; class Terriglobia; order Terriglobales; family Acidobacteriaceae; genus Acidiflorens. Next base: position 10,047 of record JBEKQG010000029.1, on the reverse strand, counting down.
GGTTCCGATTCCGATTCCAATTCCAATGACCGAAAAAATCCTTACCCTGCTTTTCGTCTTCATCAATGCCGTTGTCGGCGCGACTGGCTATGCCGGACTTGTGCTTCTCATGGCGATTGAGTCGGCCTGCATTCCGCTGCCTTCCGAATTGATCATGCCCTTTGCCGGCTACCTCGTTTTCACAGGCAAGATGAAGTTGGTTTGGGTGGCAACGGTTGGCGCCATCGGATGCAACCTGGGCTCGCTGGTCGCCTACGAAATTGGCTGCTACGGCGGACGGCCGCTGGTCGAGCGTTACGGACGCTGGATCCTAATGGGTCGCCGCGAACTCGACTGGGCCGACCGCTTCTTTCTGCGCTGGGGAGACATGGCCGTGTTCATCGCGCGCTTGCTGCCGGTGATCCGCACGTTTATTGCGCTGCCCGCAGGAATCGCCCGCATGAAACGCGGCAAATTCCACATCTACACTTTTCTTGGATCGTGGCCCTGGTGTTTCGCGCTGGCTTACTTCGGCATGAAGCTGGGCGAGAACTGGCGCTCGCTGGGCAAGTACTTCCACAAATTCGACGCCGTGATCGGAGTGTTTCTACTGGTTGGGATCGCCTGGTTCCTCTGGTCGCACTGGCAGAACCGGCTGCGGACTGAGGAATAGCCGCGCTGCCACCCGGCAGTGACTTTCTCGATCTTCCAGAAGTGTGTAATCTCACGCTAGGATCAATACTGGCATGGGATTTCTCGGCTACCTTCTATACCGTTTTGGCATCATCGGCATCCTGCTTCAGGGACTGGCGATCGTCCACTTCATCCGGCGGCGGCCCGATACCTACTGGATTTTTATCATCCTATTTCTCGGCCCGTTGGGTGCGATTATCTATCTTTTCGTCGAGGCGCTTCCCGACATTGGACTTGTGGGCCAGTCCTTCAAAGTCTTTCCGCGCCGCAAGCGCATCGGCGAACTGGAAGCTGCGATCCACGACAATCCGTCGGCCGGAAACTACGAAGAACTCGGCGACCTTTATATGGACGATGGCGATCTCCAATCGGCGCGGGCCGCCTTCGACAAAGCCATCGCCGCCCGCGCCGATACGCCCGACCCCTTTTACCGGCGCGGAGTTTGCGCCATACAGTTAGGAGACGCGGTAGCCGCATTGCCCGACTTGGAGCGCGTGGTCGGGAAAGACGCCGACTACGATTTTTATCGCGCCGCCGGATTGCTAGCCCACGCCTACGCGCAGACCGGGCAAAAAGAAAAAGCCGAAGCGCTCTTTCGGCAGGTGACGATCACCTCGACGTTGTCCGAGACTTACTTAAATTTCGCGGACTTACTGGCCTCCGAAGGCCGCAACGCCGAAGCCCGCGAATGGGCGCAGAAGGTGCTCGATAAGAAGCCCACCATGCCCGGCTACCTGAGGAGGCGCGAGAGACCGTGGTTTCGGCGGGCAAATGAGATGCTGAAACGAGTGTTAGCTTAGGGGTTGTTGGGCGTATAGGAAAGAGGTAATTTAAGGGGATGGAGAGTCCTAATTCTGACGAACTCGCGCGGCTTAGCCCTGAAGAGCGTCTTGCGCTGATTGGACAGCTTTGGGACAGTTTGCGCGATACCGAGGTACCGCTGCCGGAAGCGCAACAAGCTGAACTGGCCCGGCGGCTGTCCAGTCTCGACCAGGATCGAACCCAAGCTCTCACGTGGGAACGATTGCGCACTGAGTTGGATCGGCGACGCCCGTAGCGTAAACACGAAGGGATGCATACGATGACTGAACCCGAGATCCCAGCAAACTGGGCTGCCGTTTGCCGGCTCTGGTCTTTCGGTGGGCAGCAGGCTACATACCCTGGTAGGAGACGGAAGATGAAACTCGCAATTGCGGGACTGATCCTGGTGTGCGCTGTTTCTGCATCAGCGCAAAAGCTCGCTGTACAGATAATCAACCGCCAAGACTACGACACAGACTATACATACGTCGTGCCGGGACATTTCAATTCCTACTCCAACTCGAATGTGAACTGCGGCGTTGGGGACAGCAATGTGAATTGCAACGGTTCGACCACAACGACTGGCTCAAGTATGCCCGCCCAGCAGGTGTCATTTCACGTGCGTGGAGCAACATTTACCCTACAGTTGCCTGATGGCCGCGCTGCTGTGGTCAATTGCGAAAGCAAATTTAAGGAGCGCATGGCAGGTCATCGGGGAAATCGGAGAAGTTGCCGCATACCACTCGTGGACAACATCCAAGCTGAGTTTCATGGTGACAATGCAAAGTTGGTATGGGTAGTAAGCCTTGACGGAAAGAAAATGCAATCGGAAACGTATAAGATTATAGCCATTCTGGACAAGCCTAAGAGCGACCAAAATTGATCCTCGCGGGGTGCCCTTCCAGGCGGATCGCCCCACATTTTGCCCAAGGAAATCAGGTGAGCCTGCGGTGCCAAGGAGAGGCGCGCCTCCGCGTCTTTTGCGATCGTTAACGTAATATCACGTTCACGCCAGCAATCCTCTGAAAGCTAGAGTAAGAGCCAACCGCCAAAGTGCTATCCTTCCACCGATGCGCATTGCCTACCTCGAATGCACCCGCTGCGGAGAGCATCTCTCCGCTGATCGCCCGCAGAATATCTGTCCCAAAGACGGCGGCGTGCTTTACGTCCGCTACGATCTCGCCGGCCTAAAAGGGAAGTTGCGTCCGGAAAATCTGTCGGGACGCGTGGCCAGCATGTGGCGTTACGCCAAAGTTCTGCCGGAACTTCCTAAAGACGAAAAGCCGGTCACGCTCGGCGAGGGATTCACGCCCATGCTTGCCAGTCGCGAGCATCCGAATGTCTTCATCAAAGACGAAGGACTGAATCCGACGGGATCGTTCAAGGCGCGAGGCATGTCGGCTGCGGTCACGATGGCGCGACATTATGGACTGAAGAAACTCGCCGCTCCTTCCGCGGGAAACGCCGGAGGCGCGCTGGCGGCATACGCGGCAGCGGCGGGCATTGAGGCGCACATTTTCATGCCGAAAGATGTGCCGGTGGCGAACCGCATGGAATGCGATTACTACGGCGCGCACGTCACGCTGGTCGATGGGCTGATCAGCGATTGCGGCCGCATGGTGGCCGAACGCAAGGACAAGGAAGGATGGTTCGATGTCTCGACGCTGAAAGAGCCGTTCCGCGTCGAAGGCAAGAAGACGATGGGCTACGAAGTTGCCGAACAGCTTGGCTGGAAGCTGCCGCAAGCGATCATCTATCCGACGGGCGGCGGCGTGGGCATGATCGGCATGTGGAAGGCCTTCGATGAGATGGAGGAGTTGGGCTGGATCGGACGCGAGCGTCCGAAGATGGTTAGCGTGCAGGCGGCTGGCTGCGCGCCGATTGTGAAGGCGTGGGAAGCGGGGAAGAGCGTCTCTGGAGTGTGGAGCAGCGAAATGTGGGCGGGCGCGGCGACGTTTGCCGCGGGTTTGCGCGTGCCCAAGGCGTATGGCGATTACCTGATCCTCGACATCCTCAAAAAGAGTCACGGCACAGCGGTCGCGGCGACCGACGAGGAAATCCTTGCGGCCATGCGGCACTGGGCGAGTGTGGAAGGCGTATTCGCCGCGCCCGAAGGAGCCGCATCGCTGGTTGCGTATCGGAAGCTGCGGGCCAGCGGGTTCTTCAGCGCGGAAGATACGGTCGTGCTCTTCAACACGGGCTCGGCCTACAAATATCTCGACATGATCGAAGCGCAGGAGAAGATAGCGCAGCCCGAAGCGCCCGCTGCGCGGACGATTGGCGGGATCATCGGGCCGTTCTGAAGTCACGCCGTGTAGAGACTGGGCTTGCCGCGTCTCTACAGGAAACACAGAAGACATGGCGTTCCCCTTCCAACCCGATTCTCCGCAACTCCAGCGCGAAGGCATGGTGCGCACGCAAATTGAAGAGCGCGGTATCCGCGACCTCCGCGTGCTCGAGGCCATGCGCAAAGTGCCGCGGCACGAATTTGTTCCGGAGGCTTACCGGTCGGAAGCCTACGAAGATCATCCGCTGCCCATCGGCGAGGAGCAAACCATTTCGCAGCCTTACATCGTAGCTGCGATGTTGGAATATCTCGCGCTTCAAGCTGCGGATCGCGTGCTTGAAATCGGCACTGGTTCCGGCTATGTGACTGCGTTGCTTACGCTGCTTTGCGCCGAGGTGTATTCGGTGGAGCGCCATGCGCAACTGGCGGCTTCGGCGGAAAGCGTGCTGCAGCGGTTGGACTATTGCAATGCAAAGATCAAAGTCGGCGATGGCAGCCGCGGCTGGGTGGAGTACGCGCCGTTTGACGCCATTCTGGTTTCCGCTGCAACCGCCGAAATGCCGCCTGTTCTGTTCGCGCAGTTGCGCGAAGGCGGACGCATGATGGCGCCGATCGGTCCGCCGTCGAGCCAGGAATTGCAGTTGATTCGGAAAGTCGGCGGACAGCCCGAGGCAAAAATTCTCGAAGGCTGCCGCTTTGTGCCACTGCTTTACAATTAGTTTCGTGGGCCTCTTCCGCAATCTGAAGATCACGCTGGAGATGATCAAGTGGGAGCACTCGATTTTTGCGTTGCCGTTTGCGCTCTGCGGAGCCATGCTCGCTGCCGGAGGGCTGCCCGCGTGGCGGCAACTCGGCTGGATAGTGGTGGCGATGGTCTCGGCGCGTTCGGCGGCGATGGCGTTCAATCGCCTGGCCGACGCTTCGATTGACGCGGCCAATCCTCGCACTGCGACTCGCGCGCTGCCCGTTGGCTTGCTGACGCCGTCGTTTGTTAGCGCATTCGTTACTGTCGCGTGCGGGATTTTCATTCTTGCTGCCTCGCAGTTGAATCGCCTGACGCTGATGCTTTCGCCGGTGGCGCTGGCGGTGATTCTGCTTTATTCCTACAGCAAGCGATTTACGCGCTGGTCGCATCTGTTTCTCGGATTCGCGCTCGGCATTGCTCCGGCAGCCGCGTGGATTGCGGTGCGCGGGTCGCTCGATCCGCGGATACTGCTGCTCACTGCCGCTGTGACGTTCTGGGTTGGCGGATTCGACGTGATCTACGCTTGTCAGGATCGCGACTACGACAGCAGCCATGGATTGCACTCGCTGCCGCGCTATTTCGGGATCAGGAACGCGCTCGTTGTCGCCCGCTTGTTTCACGTCGTGATGCTTGGGCTGCTGGTCGCTCTGGTCGCGGCTTTTGGGCTGGGCAAGCTGGCGATTGCTGGAGTGATTGCGGTGGCTGCGCTGTTGCTCTACGAGCACACGCTGGTGCGGCACGACGACCTGAGCAAACTGAACGCGGCGTTTTTCACGATGAATGGTGTGATTTCGGTGGTGTTCTTTTTGTTTGTTGCGGGAGATTTGCTGCTAAGGAAACTCTGAGTAAGTATCATCGAAAACCTTTAACCACAGGGTACACAGGGGTGCACGGGGGCGACAGCGACTGAATCGGACTTTCCCGGAGGCGCGGTTGAAATTCAGTGGTCGGGGTTTGGTACTCCATGTAGATAGACGCGAGAAATGGCGCGCCTCCAGTTATTTCGTCTCCACGATCGTCTCCACGATCAAGGATGTGGGCCAACCGGCGGGTAAGAACTCAGAAATTTGTGGGGGGTACCCCCCCTACCCCAAAATGAGTTAAGTCGATGATAGTAAGGTAGTTATAGGCAAAGTATTCAAAAGATGGGGCTTAGCGTTGAATTTTTCTGTTTGGCGTGCACTTGCGAGTGTGCTGACCGGGGCCATTTGTTGTCAAATAGCGGTGAAAAGTTTGCAGCCGGAAACGCGTTCGTCTCTGGAGACTGGCGCAATTCTCGATGGAACACTGTCGAGATATCTTCGCACCGATTGGGGTGCATGTCGGTGATGAGCGTACGAGAAAAATGTGATGAAAGAAGTTGGGAGGAACGCAGTGGTTGGGGCGTGGGAGCGGTGACGCGGCGCACTGCCCGATGGTGACGAAAGAGGAAAGCCCATCGGTGAGCGTCCGCGATCTGCCAGGCCCACTTCTCGAAAAAAGCGCGAGAAGTTGGGCACCCGGTGTTAGTTTGACGGATATTCTCTTTTACGCATCACTTCGGGGACGTCACGCGACCCGTGGAGAACGGCCAAGATTTGCAGCGCCTCTGGGCGTTCGCGGTAGACAATCAGATAGGAACCAGTTGGCCAGAACCGCGCGTCGCGCTCAGTTAGATCCGGGCGAGTGTGCCCCATCCGAGGTTGCCGAGCCAGCTTCTCAAATGCGTTGAAGAACTCATCTTCGAGCTTGTCGGCCGCGTTGGCATTGTCGAGCGCGACGAAATCCCAAATGTCTTGTAAGTCTTGCAGCGCATCGGGAGAGAGCACACAAGCGGACATTGCCGCTACTTTACGCTTCTTCGCTGCCGCAGTCGCGCTCTGGCCTCGGGGCCGGGAATACCGAGGCCGCGATCCAATTCGTCGATCCCGCGGTCGATTTTTTGCCGCACTTCGGCGAGCCGCAGCTGTTTGGCTTCATCTTGCTCTTCTAACAGGCGCAGCCCCTCGCGGATGACTTCCGAGGCCGAGGCGTATCGTCCAGTCTTCACCTTGTCGTCGACCAGTCTTTCCAGTTCGGGCGTGAGAGAAATGTTCACTGAATGCTCCCGAGGATACTATGCCTCAACGTCTAGAGAATGTCAAGAAATAGCATAAAGTGTTATTTTCCGTTTGGCCCCAGCGGTCTGTGGTGAAAATGAGGATCCTCCATTTGCCAGACATTGTCATCCCGAGCGCAGCGAGGGATCTGCAGTATTGCCGCGAAAATGCAGATCCCTCGCTTCGCTCGGGATGACAATTCATAAAAAGTGTTGTTCGTTCGCGGTGCGGCAGGCCACTTCTCGAAAAGCGCGAGAAGTGGCGCACCCGCAGTTATTTCGGTCAATGTTAAAAGACAGAACCGCGTTATACTTCCCCATTGAGGTGGCCCAACCGCCTTGCCTACCTCACAAGATTCGCCTCAGCCCATGCCCAAGCTGACGGTTCATCGGGGAAATCCTTCACGAGTTCGTCTAGGGTGCCGGGCGGCATGGGCTTTACAATTTCCACCCTACCCGTTTTTGGATTGTGGTTGATGTAATGGTTGATTGGTATTCCGCCGATGGACATGTTTGATGAGAACGGGCCCGCTCCCGGCCTGTTCATGTGGCCTGTTGCATCTGTCATGGCGTGAAGCTCCTTCCTGAAGCTCAAGCTTAGTAGAAAATTGTATTTTTGAATCCCTTTCGTAAACGTCTCGCTAAAGGGGCTGCATAAAGCCGCGTTTGACCCAACGCACAAGGAAAAGAACCAGATAGGTAAAGAGCCAGCACAGAGGAACAGGCACAAGCGCCACTAGCGATGCGTCTAGCCTGGCATTTTTGACTGCTAACGCGAGCGAATCCTCAGCTTGCTTATGGCAGTCGCCTGAGTCGGCGGGAACCGCGCCGGGCGGCATGGGAACCGTGCCGGGGTCGGGGAAAAAGTCCGGTGCCTTACTAGAAGATTCCAACGTATAGCCCGGAGGTGGCGTTACTGTGAGGGGCGCTTTTGCTGCGCTGTCACATGAGACATGGGCTTCTGATATCCGCAACGAGGCTACCTCAATCTCGGAATCGTACGTATAGGCGCCCGCTCCAAGAATCCAGACAACTGAAGCGATGATCCCTATTCTTTTCCATCCGTTTAACTTCGCCATTTTGAATCTCGTCGAGGGGAATCAAGACTTGGCCCAGCCATCCGGTACTTGGGTGCATCTGAAACGCAGGGGTCTACGGCGAATCAGACTTCAGTCTGATTCACGGCGAGGAATATTGTCAAGTTCTGTTGCCCTTGTGACTCACATCATTTCCTGCGGTATCATCAATATCAATGCCTGCTTCGCACCCATTTCAGACCCACGCATTTCAAACAGACGATCCGCGGCTTGTTCCGATCAAGGATAAAGTTTTGGCGGGGGTGCGGCTGGACGAGGGCGATGCGCTTGTGCTTTATGGGACTGGCGACATCCTTGCCGTGGGGTGGATGGCCAACTTTGTGCGGGAGCGGATGCACGGCAACAAGGCGTACTTCAACGTCAATCGCCATATCAATCCGACGAATGTCTGCGTGGCCGCCTGCCGTTTGTGCGCTTATGGGCGCAAGAAAGGCACTCCGGGCGCTTACACCATGGCGCTCGAAGAGGCCTTCCAGACGGCGGCTTCCGGCTACACGGAGGCGGTCACGGAGTTTCATATTGTCGGCGGGCTGCATCCGGATTTGCCGTTGCAATATTTTCTCGACCTCGTTTCAGGATTGAAAGAGCGCTTTCCGCTCGTCCACATGAAGGCGTTCACCATGGTGGAAGTGGCGTACCTGGCGAAGCGGTCGAAGCTGACGATTCGCGAGACGCTGGAAAAGATGAAAGCGGCGGGCGTGGATTCGCTGCCGGGCGGCGGGGCCGAAATTTTTGCCGACCGGGTGCGGCACATTATTTGCGACCACAAGATTGACGGCGATCAATGGCTCGACACGGCGCGGCTGGCGCACCAGATCGGGCTGAAATCGAACGCCACGATGCTCTACGGCCACATTGAAAACGACGAAGATCGCGTCGATCACTTGCTGAAACTGCGGGCCTTGCAGGATGAGACTGGCGGATTCCAGACATTTATTCCGCTCGCCTTTCATCCGGCGAACACGCCGCTGGGGCACCTGTTTACGACCACGGGCATGACCGACATCAAGCAGATTGCCGTGAGCCGGTTGGTGCTGGATAACTTCGCGCACATAAAGTCTTACTGGCAGATGATGACGCCTAAGATCGCGCAGATCTCGCTGCGCTTCGGGGCCGACGATATTGACGGCACGGTGGTCGAGGAGAAGATTTATCACGATGCGGGAGCGACGACTCCCCAAGGACTGCGGCGGCACGACCTGGTGCGGCTGATTGAAGAAGCGGGGCGCGAACCGATCGAGCGCGACACGCTGTATCGGCCGGTTACTCGGACGGAAACTTCTTTCACCGTTTCGGTTTAAGTGCCAAAACCCTTTAACCACAAGGGACACAGAGGAACACAGGGGAAGCCATGGGGTACTGTGTGCTCCTTGACGCGAGTGCGAAACTTCGGGCGCACTGGCACATCCAATGGTCATGGCCAAAGAACAGACAGCAGTTTTCGGCGGCGGGTGCTTCTGGTGTATGGAAGCCGTTTTTCAGCGTCTGACCGGAGTAACTCATGTCGAGTCGGGCTACATGGGCGGACGCGCCGAGCAGGCGACTTATCATCAGGTGTGCAATGGCGACACCGGGCATGTGGAAGTCGTGCGCGTGATCTTCGACACCGAGCAAATCAACTATCGCGAACTGCTGGACGTATTTTTTTCGATGCACGATCCGACCACGCTTAACCGGCAGGGAGGCGACGCGGGCGAGCAGTATCGCTCCGTCATTTTTTACACCAGTGAAGAGCAGCAGCGCATCGCCGAGGATGTGATTGCGGAGATGACGGCGGCGAAAGTGTTTTCTCAGGCGATCGTGACCGCGGTCGAGCCGGCCGGGGAATTCTACGTGGCCGAAGATTACCATCGGAATTACTACAACGAAAATTCGCGCCAGCCCTATTGCATGTTCACGATCTCGCCCAAGCTGGGGAAGCTGGAGAAGAAGTTTGGCGAAAAGTTGCGAGGGTGATCGGGAGGGTGCGGCCTTGCGACGATGGGCGGCAGCGCTCGTCCAAGTCGAGCGCGGCTCGGGATCTATTCCTCGGAATCCTTGTCCGGGCTGGAATCGGTGGGTCCGGGGCGTTCGTCCAACAAAAGCCGCCGCAAGGTGCGCAGGTCGTTGAGCAGGCGGCTGCTGGTCGTGAGGTGCTGCTCCAGCTTGTCTAACTTGAATTGCACGATGCGAACGGCCTGTGCGCGGCGCTCGGACTGGGTCGCCACAGCCGCGGCGAGGTCGGCTTCGATCTCGTTTTTGGCTTCGGCAATGGTCTCGACCAAAAGCCGCACGTATTGCTGGGCGTTCTCGACGCTGTCAAACGGGGTTTGGAGGGGATCGCTCACGGGTTCCTCAGCAGGCTCCGGAAAATGTCAAATTTCGATGC
>JBEKQG010000028.1:0-26304 GCA_049519955.1 Terriglobales bacterium | reverse complement strand
TCGTCGTTCGCTATTCGCCTGCCGGACGACGAATAGCAAACAGCGAACGACGAGCTTTACTCTTTTGCCGCGATCCCCAGAGTTTTCATCTTGCGATGCAGGTGGCTGCGTTCGAGGCCGAGCACTTCCGCGGTGCGGCTGACGTTGCCATGATTTTCGTCCAGCTTTTTGAGAATGTAGTCGCGCTCATAGGCCGCGCGCGCCTGGTGCAGCGTGGAGCCTTCGATGGAGGCGACGCGGCGGCTGGCGTCGCGGTGCACCAGCGGAGGCAGGTGCTTGCGCTCAAAGCGGAATGTGGTGGGATTCATGATGACGATGCGCTCGATCACGTTGCGCAACTCGCGGACGTTTCCCGGCCAAGAGTAGCGCATCAGCACGTCGATGGCATCGTCGGTGATTTCGCGGGGACGGCTGCCGTAGGCGGAGGCAAATTCCTTCAGAAAGTGCCGCGCAAACAGGGGGATGTCTTCCATGCGGTCACGCAGCGGCGGCACGACGAACGGAACCACGTTCAAGCGGTAAAAAAGATCTTCGCGGAAATTTCCCCTGGCTATTTCCTCTTCCAGGTCTTTATTCGTGGAAGCAATCACGCGCACGTCCACGGTGACGGGGTCGTCGCTGCCCACGGGGACGAAACGCTGTTGCTCCAGCGTACGCAGAACCTTGGACTGCGTCTTCAAACTCATGTCGCCGACTTCATCGAGAAATAAAGTACCCTGATCGGCCTTTTGAAACTTGCCCACCTTGTCGGCGGTCGCTCCGGGAAACGACGATTTGCGATGTCCGAAGAGTTCGCTATCGATGAGGTCTTCGGGAATGGCGGCGCAGTTGACTTCGACAAACATCTCGTCCTTGCGCGGGCTCTGCATGTGGATGGCATGGGCGACCAGTTCCTTGCCGGTGCCCGATTCGCCGTAAATGAGGACGCGTCCGTTGGCCGGCGCCATGAGGGCGATCTGCTGGCGCAAGGCCTTCATGGGAACGCTGTCGCCGACGATCACGCCGCTCGATTGCAGTTGCTTGCGGAGGTCGAGGTTCTCATGGCGCAGGCGCCGCGCGTCGATGGCGTTTTTCACCAGGATGAGGGTCTTTTCGAGCGACAGCGGCTTTTCCGCGAAATCGTAGGCACCGAGTTTGGTGGCGCGCACAGCGGTCTCGATGGTGCCGTGGCCCGAGATCATGACGACCTCGGGCGGATCCTCCATCTCGCGGATCTTCTCGAGCACTTCGAGGCCGTCGATGCCGGTGAGCCATACATCCAACAGGATCAGGTCGAAGCTGGATTTGCGCAGCAGGTCGAGGCAGTCCTCGCCGCTGGGGCTGACGCTGGTTTTGTAGCCTTCGTCCTCGAGGATGCCCTGCAAGGATTCGCGGATGCCGGATTCGTCGTCGACAATTAGGATGTGCGCCATGGCCTACCTTGGTCGTTGGTCGTTCGTCGTTGGTCGTTCGTCGTTGGCTGCCGCGTCTTCTGGCGCGGACTGAGACGGGGCAAGCCCCGTCTCTACACAAACTGCTCACTAGCTTGCCGCCGGAGCGACGCTCGTTTCCGCCGCCACGGGCAGCTCGATCACGAAGCGGCTGCCGAATGGCTTGTTTTCTTCCGCGCGAATTGAACCACGATGATCTTCCACGATTCTGGCCACAATCGCCAGCCCCAAGCCGGTGCCGCGCTGTTTGGTGGAAAAATACGGCAGGAAGAGGCGTTCCTTGACATCGCGCGAAATTCCGTGGCCAGTGTCGGAGACGACGAGTTCGACGGCATCGCGGCTGGCCACGAGCGCAGTGGAAATCGAGATCTCTTTGAGGATCGCGTCCTGCATCGCCTCGGCGGCGTTATCCACCAGGTTCGCGACCGCGCGCTTGATGGCTTCTGGGTCGGCCATGACGGACGGCAGATCGAGTGCAAGGTCGGTGCGCAGGCGAATCCCTTGCAGCCGTCCATTGAACATGATGAGCGCGCTTTCGACGAGCTGATTCAAGCTGGCGGGTTGTGGGCGGGAGGCGGGGAAACGCGCCAGCGCGGAGAATTCATCCACCAGGGTGCGCACGCTTTCGACGGCGTTGCGGATGGTTTCCGAGCAAGCGCGGATCACATCGAGCGATGCGGCATCGGGAGGCGCGCCGCGCGACAAATGACGATGAATGCGCTCGGCGGAAAGGGCGATCGGGGTCAGAGGGTTCTTGATCTCATGCGCGACGCGCCGCGCCACCTCGCGCCAGGCGGCCTGTTTCTGCGCGCGCAGCAGGTCCGACAGGTCTTCGAAGACGAGCACGTAACCCAAGCCCTCGGCGGCGTGGCCGAGCGCGGAGACGGTCACGGCGACATTCAACTGGGCGCGGGGCAAGTCGAGTTCCATGGTGGCCGCGGTGATGCCCATACGATCGGCACGGCGCAGGAGCGGTTCCAGGTTGTCGAGCACGTCGGCGGGCACGACATCGCGGAGCGGCTGGTTCACGAGCGTCGCCGGCCTGACGTACTCGGTGCGGTCGAGGTAGAACATACGGGAGAACGCGGCATTCGCCAGCGTGACACGGCGCGCGGCGTCAATCGAAATCACTCCGGTCGGAAGGCTCTCGAGGACGGTTTCGATGTAGCGGCGTCTGCGCTCGAGGGCCTGGTTGGCGGCTCCGACGTCGCGAGTGGAGGCGTCGATCTGGCGGCGGTTAGATTCGAGTTGCTCGGCCATGCTGTTGAAAGACTGCACCAGTTCGGCGAGTTCGTCGGTGGCGCGGATATCGACGCGGTAGTCGAGTTGGCCTTTCGAGATTGCCGCCGTGCCCGCCGCCAGGGCAGCCACGGGGCGGTTGACCAATTTCGAAAGGAGGAGCGCGAGCCAAGTCGAAGCGAAAAGAACCAACACGGTGAGAAGGAGCAGGAATCCGATGTAAGTCCGGCGAAAGAGCTTTCTTTTTGCGGCCAGTTCGAGGTAACGGTGCTGGCTATCCTGAATCTGACGGGCGGTTTCGGCGAACTTTGGCGGAAGAGGCATGGCGACGAGCACAGCGCCGTTCGGGAGCGGGGCGGCCGCGACGATGTAGTCGGTCGGGCCCCACTGGAAATGAGGGTGGTCTCCGCGCAACGCCGATTGCACAGGAAAGAGGTCCTTCATGTCGGGCCATTGCGTTGGCAGGTTCAGGCTGGCGGCGGCGTTGCCGTTGACCAGGAGCAGGGCGAATCCGCCCTCGAGCGTGGGGATATGTTCGCGGAGTTCTTCGTTCGCGGCAGAGAAGTTTCCGCTGGCTAAGGCCCTCTGAAACTCATCGGTCTGCGCGATGGATTGCGCTTCGGAGGCCGCATTCTGGCCCGCGTAATCATAGAGGAGCGCGGACATGGCGGCGGTATCGGCGCGCACTTCCTCGACGGGCTGCGAGAACCACTTGTCGATGGAGCGGTTCATCAGGCCGTAGGAAAACCAGAACATGGCAATCACGGGCAGGAACGACAGCAGCAGGCTGACCACGACCAGGCGCGTGCGGAATTTTGAACCGGCCACGCCCTTGCGGCGTTCGGCATAGAGCTTCAGCAGGTTGCGTCCGAGAACGATGGTCAGGGCGACGAAGGCAAGGAAGATGAGGCCGCTGAGCCCGGCGAAAAAAAGAAGTTCCTGATTGCTGTCGGGGCTGATGAACTTGAGATTGAACGAGGCCTGCAAGACGAGGACGGTGAGCAGCAGAAAAGCGCCGATGGCGAGCGCGATCACGGCTTTGCGGCGGCCGGAGGTCCTGGTTTCGTCGCGAATTGGATTCGGTGCGGGCAAGGTTCGATCACATTATAGAACCGCGAGGGAGAGAGTCGCTGGCCGCTGTTTGCGACTTGCGGTTTGCCTGCAGACGACCAACGCCAACAACGTTGAGAAGCACTCCGGTTTCAGCGCCCGGCCGTATGTACCGGGGCAAGGTCGGGAGTTCCGACCTTGCGAACCGCGAGACGGAGGTATAATGGCCGGTTCTTTGAAACCGGGGACGAGATTCCGGTCAGTACTTTCCGCATTCCCGAGGAGTAATTCTGCCGGATGAACGGCATACTCCCGAGACGAAACAAGGCGCAGCCCGACAATTCGATTTGGTGTTGATGGTGTTGGCCCAATCATTAGGAGATGAATATGGCTTGCCGAAATGGAGTGATGTTCGCTGTTCTGATTGCTTTGATCCTGTTGGTAGCGGTTTCGCCCACCCTCGGGCAAGACACGGCCGGCAAAGTCGTCGGCGTCGTTATGGACCCGCAGGGCGCGGTTGTCCCCAAGGCGATGGTCAGCGTGAAGAACGTGGCGACTGGAATCACAAATACGGCCATTACGGACGCGGGTGGGCAGTACCAGGTACTGAATCTTGCGATCGGGAACTACAGCGTCACAGTTGAAAAAGAGGGATTCCGGAAAACGGTCACCAAGGCCTACCCGCTGGAAATCAACCAGTCGGTGCGCGTCGATGTGACCCTTACCGTTGGGGCAGCTTCGCAAACGGTGGAAGTGAACGCGGCGGCCACCCAGGTGGAAACCTACAACTCCACACTCGGAGCCTCGGTAACCAGCCGTGAGCTGGTGGACATGCCGCTGAACGGCCGCGACATTCTCGACCTGGCGCGGCTTGAGCCGGGGGTCACCGACCAGAACGAAGAGAACGGCGCGGCGGGCAGTTTCAGCATCGGCGGTGGCCGGACCGACTCCGTGACCTACCTTTTGGATGGAGGCCTGAACAACGACCTGCTGGACAACAGCGTGGTGTTCGACCCGAATCCCGACACGGTGGCGGAGTTCCGCATCCTGGAGAGCAACTATACGGCTGAATACGGGCGCAACGGCGGCGGCATCATCAGCATTGTGACGAAGTCGGGAGCGAACGACTATCACGGGACGGCATTCGACTTCGCCCGCAACGGCGCTTTCGACGCCAACCGCTTCTTCAACAAGCGTGAGATCGACCCGGTAACGAACCAGGTCGTGCCTCGCGACACGCTGAAGCGCCATCAGTTCGGCGCGACCTTAGGAGGTCCAGTGGGCATTCCGGGCGTGTGGCTGGCGAAAAACAAGGCCTTCTTTTTCGTGGGCTATCAGGGGCAGCGGAAGATCGAAACGGAGCGTCCCAGCCCAGACGTGATCGATACGTTCACTCCCGCGGAAATCACGGGCGACTTTTCCCAGTCTGCCAACGCCGGAACGGTGGCCGCCTTCCTGGGCGCCAATCCATATTTTCAGGCTGATCCTGCCAAGGCCGCGCAGGGCATCATCGATCCCAACAGCATCGACCAAGCTTCAAAGAAGGTCATCGCTGCGGGCCTCATCCCCGTCTCTGCAACCGGCGTTCTGACGCCGAGTGCTCCGGCCAAGGACAATCGGGTAGAGCTGACGGGAAAGGTGGATTACAACTTCAGCCAGTCGGACCGCCTCTCGGTAACGCTGGGTTGGAACAAACTGACGCAAACGGACCCCTTTGCCGGCGGCGCCACCGTACCGTTCCCCATTGAGTACCTTGACAAGTACGAGTTTTTGAATGTTGCCTATACCAAGAACTTCTCGACCAGACTGTTGAATGAATTTCGAGTCACCGCCCAACGTTCGAACATTCTCCAGGACAAGCCCTCGAGCAGCTTCCCGGTCCGGCCGCATTGGGGTTCGGCACCATTCCCGATCAGACGACCGGGCCGCCCATTCTGAACTTCTACGGATCTAATCTGAATCTCGGATTCAGCTACCACGGGCCAACCACGCTGATCGGTAACACGTTCTCGTACACCGACACGTTGAGCTGGGTCCGCAGTAAGCACAACCTGAAGTTTGGTTTCCAGTTTGTGCCCTATCAGAACAACACTGTCTACGACTATTACGTCGACGGCAACTTCATGTACTACGGTTCTACCGGCTCGTACACTGGGTCCGGGCTCGATCTTGCCGACTTTCTGATGGGTCTGCCGGACGAGTACTATCAGGCCCCCAGCGCCCCCTCCGACATTCGCACCAAGTCCTACTACGTTTTCGCACAGGACGAGTGGAAGGTGACAAAGAATCTAGTGCTCAATTTCGGCCTGCGCTACGAGTACTCCACTCCCAAGGTGGATACCAAGGGGCGCTCGTTCTCGATCATCCCCGGTCTGCAATCGAAAGTGTTCGTGAACGCGCCTCTGGGATTGGTATTCCCCGGCGATGCGGGCGCTCCGCGGGGCGCGAACTTTCCGGACCGCAATGACTTCGCTCCCCGCTTCGGATTCGCTTGGGACGTGAGAGGAAACGGGAGCATGAGTGTTCGCGGCGGCATTGGCGTCTTCTACGACGTCCTGAAGGGCGAGGACAACCTGCAGTTCAACGGACAGGCGCCGTTCTTTTCGACTTCAGACCTCTATTTCAACTCGCCCCCGGGTGGCGGCTATGTCTCCGCGCCGAACGTCCAGGGAGACCCCTATGGGTCGCTCGGGCTGACGAATCCGTTCCCGTCCAAGCCTCCGGACCACAGTATCGACTTCAACAACGCGGGCTTTATCCCCTTCGGGGGCAACAGCGTGTACGCGGTGAATCCGCACCTGCGGACTCCCTATACTTTCCACTACAACCTCAGCTTGCAGCGCGATCTGAAGCACGGCCTCACCGGCGAGTTGTCGTATGTGGGAAGCGCATCCCACAAGATGACGGGCCTTAAAGACGTCAACCCCGTGATTCTGGGAAGTAGAAGAACAATTCGGGTGCTCAATGCCCAGCCCAATTTGCAGGCGGAGTTCGGGGGATATGCTTTCAGTTATCTCGACGAGTTCGAAAACGTCGGCAACGCGCTCTACAGCAGCCTGCAGTCGAGCTTGAAGAAGCAGATTTCGGACAATCGGATATTTGGTTCGAGCTATTTCACGCTGGCCTATACGTGGAGCCACAACATCGACAATTCTTCGGGGTTTCGCGAGTTAACCAGCAATGTGCCGGTAGGCGATCCTAACTTGTTCCGAGCGAGTTCCGACCTCGATATCCGACACAACCTCAGTTTTGGCGGCGGTTGGGACCTTCCGTTCCAGAACTTCCTGGGGTCCGCTCCGAAACGACTGACCAAAGGATGGAGTCTGTACCCGATCTTCACCTGGCGGACTGGTTTTCCGATGGATATGCGGTACTTTTTGAATCGCAGCGGCGGTCGTGCGGGGCCTTCTGGCTATGGCGATTCAGAATTGGTTGGACCGAACGTGATCGGCCCGGTGCAGTTCTACGATCCCAGAAAACAAACGGCTGCGGATGGTATCGGCGCCCAGTTGTTTAATACCTCCGCGTTTGAGACCGCCTCACTGGACGCGCTGAATGTACCAGGAGTTGTTCCTACCGCGAGCCAGCGCACCTACGGCAGCTATGCTCGCAACTCGTTACGGGGGCCGCATCGCACCAACCTGGACATGTCACTGGCGAAATTGACCAGCATTACGGAGCGGGTGAATCTGGAGTTCCGTGCCGACTTCTTCAACTTCCTCAACCACGCGCAGTTCAAGAAGCCGGGGTTGACTCCCGAGGTAGCTGGTTTTGGAGAGATCACCGATACGTACGATCCTCGCATCATCCAGCTTGCAGCGAAGATCAGGTTTTAGCTTTCCGCGGGAATGTGCATTGGCACGACCGAGTACGGACACGAGGGCGGAGGGACCATCGGTGCGGTAACGAAGTAAGATCGCTGCCGGGCAGCGCTTCCGCAGTTCTGGGCCACGCATCGGGCAGTTGGCATTACGGCTGGAGTTCCAGGACCAGGTTACTGGACTACGGACTACAATACGGCTGAGGTTTGCCAATGAGCCGATTCCGCCGGTTCCTCCGCCTTGCGACGGCTGGGCTGCTGGTAGAGGTCTTGCTGCTGGCGTGGCCATCGTTTGCGAGCGGGCCGCACTATAAATATATTCGCGCGGGAAGCGCGACCGACGTACAGACGAAGACACGAGGCGGCTTCGCGCTTTTAGGCGGAGGCAAAGACCTCGATTCTGCGTTCAAGTGGATGTGCGAGCGGTCCGGCGGCGGCGACTTTCTCGTCCTTAGCGCGGGCGGAGACGAAGGCTATAACGCATATATTCAGGGGCTGTGCAAGGTCAACTCGGTTGCGACACTCATACTTCCGGACCGCGCGGCCGCGGAAGATCCGTTTGCGGCGGCGGCGATACGCAACGCCGAAGCTGTGTTCATTTGCGGAGGCGACCAGGCGGACTACATCAATTTCTGGATGGGAACGCCGGTGCAGCAGGCCCTGAATGAGGCCATCGCGCGGAATGTTCCGATCGGCGGAACGAGCGCGGGGCTAGCCGTTCAGGGCGAATTTGTGTACTCGGCCCAAGCCGACCCCGCCGATGGACCCGACCTAAGTTCGTCCGAGACGCTCGCTAATCCTTTCCATCCGCGCGTCACCATCGTGGGACAGTTCCTCGACAATCCGCTCTTGAAGGAAGTGATTACGGACACGCATTTTTCCAAGCGCGATCGATTGGGGCGGACGCTGGTGTTCATGGCGAGAATTTTGCAGGATGGCAGGGCGCATCGCATCCGCGATATCGCGGTCGATGAACGCACGGCAGTTCTGCTTGAGCCAGACGGGACGGCGACGGTGGCGGGCGCCGGCTTCGCCTACTTCCTGCAAGCTACGGAGAACCCGGAGACCTGCAAGGCGAATACCCCGCTGACCTTTCGCGGAGTGGCTGTGCGAAGCTTACGTGAGAATGAGCGATTCAACGTGGTGCGGTGGTCGAGCGACGAGGGCACCTCTTACACGCTCTCGGTAGAGGCTGGGGTAATTCATTCGACTTTGCCCGAGGGCGCGCTCTACACGAAGAAGAACAAGTAAGCCGCGAGGGAGCAGGCTGCACCGGGGCCTTGAGATTTGTTTCTTTTCCGCGCAGCTTGCTGTTCCATTGAAGTATCGGAGATTGAAACGAGGAGCAATGACGACGGCGATTAGTTCGCGAACGATGACCGGCCAAGAGATGGTCGATCTCACGAAGAAGCACACGCTGTTTTCGTGGTCGGCGCAATCCAAGGTCGATCCCATCCCGATGGCGCGGGCCAAGGGCATTTATTTTTGGACGCCGGAGGGCAAGCGTTTTATCGACTTCAACAGCCAGGCGATGTCGGTGAACATCGGACACGGGGACGAGCGCGTCATCCGGGCCATTGCCGAGCAGGCATCGGCGCTGGTCTATGCCGATCCGTCGATGGCGACGGAGCCGAGGGCACGGCTGGGGGCGAAGCTGGCAGAGCTCGCTCCGGGCGATATTGACACGTTCTTCTTTACGAACGGGGGCGCGGACGCGAACGAGAATGCCATCAAGATCGCGCGCTTCTTCACCGGACGCCACAAGATCATCGCTCGTTATCGCTCGTATCACGGAGCGACGGCCGGCGCGGTCAGCCTTACGGGCGATCCTCGCCGATGGGCCGCAGAGCCTGGAATTCCGGGCGTGGTGCACGTGCTCGATCCGTACCACGGCATCGAACGCGGATGGGAGACGGCCGAAACCTCGCTGGCGACGATCGAAGAGATCATCCAATTGGAAGGCGCGCACACGATTGCCGCCTTCATTCTGGAGCCGGTGACGGGGACGAACGGCATTCTAGTGCCGCCGGATGGATATCTTGAGGGCGTACGGAAACTGTGCGACAAGTATGGGATCCTGATGATCGCCGACGAAGTGATGTCGGGCTTTGGCCGCACGGGTAAGTGGTTTGCGGTCGATCATTGGAAGGTGGTTCCCGACCTGCTTTGCATGGCGAAAGGATTTACTTCGAGTTACATTCCGCTGGGCGCCGTGGGCATGAGGCAACATATCGCGAGGCACTTCGACGACAAGGTGTTCCAAGGAGGGCTGACTTACAACAGTCATCCGATGGGATGCGCAACGGCGCTGGCGACGATTCGCGTCTACGAGGAAGACAATCTGATCGAGAACGCGCGCAAAATGGGCGCGATCCTGAAAGCGCTGGGCGCGGAGTTACAGGCGAAACACCGCTCGGTGGGCGCAGTGCGTTCGATCGGTCTATTTGGCATCGTCGAACTGGTCCGGGACCGCAAGACGCGGCAACCCATGGCCCCATTCAACGGCACCTCGGATGAAATGGTGGCGCTCGGCAAATTCTTCAGGGAAAACGGCCTCTATACCATGGTCCGCTGGAACACGTTTCACACCAATCCTCCGCTGTGCATCAACGAGCAGCAACTGCGGGAGGCGTTCGCGATCATCGACAAAGGACTTGAGATTGCGGACCATGCGGTGAAGGGCTAGGACCCTAATGAACAAGGACTATTTTTCCATTCCCTCGATTGGCGACGGGCGGCCTGCGATTGCCGAGATTTATCGTAACTGCGACGATCTGCTGGCTGCCGGTTGGAAAAAAGTGGAAGTCACCACGCAAACGACAGCCGAGGGTGAACGGCTGCCGATTTATGCTTACTTCAACTCCGACCGCGTTGACTATGTTCTGATCGGTGGAATCCACGGCCGCGAACCGGCGGGAGCGATCGCGAACTCCCGCTACGCTGGAAAGCTGCGACGAATCGGACGGGACCGGGAGATTCTGCTGCTGCCGTTACTGAATCCATGGGGTTATTTTCAGCACATCCGCTATGGGCCGAACGGCCAAAGCGTTTCCGACAGCGACCACTTGCTGGGCCGCCTTCCGGCAGCGGCTTCCCCGGAAGCTGCCGCGATCACTTCGTTTCTTTTGAACGCCATTGCCATCAACCCTGGCGCCGCGGTGCTCGACCTGCATGAAGATCCGGTTTATGAAGCTCCGGATTATCACCTCAAAGGCTGGGGTTCCTATCTTTATATCTCCGGCGAAAACTGCTTGAGCCACTCCATATCAAAGCGCGTGGTCAGTTGTTTGAAAGACAGTTCACTTTCACTCATCACGGACGGCACTACGCGGTTTGGAGAACAGCTTGCCGATGGAATCGTCGTCAACACCGAAGACGGCTCCATTGACGAACTGCTGTACAAACTGCGGGCGTGCTGTCCGGTGATCACGGCGGAGAATATCCTGCATTCGGAGAATTCGCCGCCATTGGCCGAGCGCGTCGCGACTTACTTAAAGGTCTTAGACGCTTTCTTTGACGTATCAGAATAAGTACCGGAGTCCATGCATGTGTACAACGATTGTTGTGGGCAAAAACCGCAGCGCCACCGGTTCCGTGCTTGTGGCCCACAGTGAAGAGCTGGGGCGGAATTCCGCGCACAAGGTGGAAGTCAGCCCGCGGCGCCGGAGCGCTGCCGGAGAGCAGTACGCGCTGTATTCCGGGGGCGCGTTGCAGCAGCCGGAAGAACTGCCACGCTATATCGCCACGAAGATCTTCGCCAAGCATCATTATCCGGGCGAGCATACGGCTGGGGTCAACGAGTACGGCGTCACGGTCGCCAACAACATGGCGCTGATGCGGGGAATTCCGGAGGCACGGGCGTACGACGTGGTTTGCGGCGGCGTCATCTGGACGGAATTTGTGCAACTGGCGATGGAACGCGCCACCTCAGCCCGCGAAGGTGCCGCCCTGATTGGCGAGTTATGCGGCACATACGGCCTGAGTTGCGATTCCGGCACCATGCTGGCCGTCGCCGATTACGACAACGCGTGGTGGGTGGAACTGGCGCGCGGCGGCCAATGGGTGGCTAAGAGAGTCGGTCCCGACGAAATCGCGATGCGCGCCAACTCTTACCGCATCGGCGCAGTCGATTTCGACGATCATGACAACTTCATGTACTCCGCAACTCTGGTGGAGTATGCCCGGCAGCAAGGCTGGTATAAGGATGGCGCTTTCGATTTCGCCGCAGTCTATGGTGATCCCGCGAACCAGGGCGACGCCTACAATTGCGACCGTCATGCCGTGCTCGAAAGCCGCTACTCGAATCTCGGCAAAGTAAGTGTTGTCGAGCTGATGGGGTTTATGCGCGACATTTTCGAAGGCGCGCCGCAATTCAAGGCAGGCGAAAGCGGTTCCCCGTTTCGTACAGGGGTAAGGACCATCGCCCGCATGAACACCGAGGCGAGCGTAATCGTGGAACTGCGCCGTAATCTCGCGCCACATATCGGCAACCGGATGTGGTGTGGCATGTCAACTTCGCTGACCGGCGTTTACCTGCCGTTTCACCTGGGAATTGGCGCGGTGGAGCCGCATTTTGCATTTGCCTCCGGTTCCTACGATCCGGCTTCGGCCTACTGGCTATTCACCGAACTGGCGAAGCTCGCCGATTACGGCTACAGCAAGTGCATCGAGACGATCACAGCCGCGTGGCGGAAGTTTGAAGCCGAGACATTTTCCACGGTGCCGGCGGTGGAAGCGCGCGCCGCGGCCCTCGAGTACTCCGCCGCATGTGAGCTGCTGACGGAATACGACCGGGAGCGCGCGGCTGCCGCCATCCTCCAGGTGAAGCAGCTATTGCCCGAAGTGAAAACGAAGGTATATTACGAAGCTTGAAGGACGGAACCTGGCGCAGCGGAATTGCCATTCATCATAGGAAGCGAACGGCTTAGGAGCCGAGCGGCGAGGACCCATGCAGACTTTTCGTCAGCGGTTTTTCGATTTCATGAGCAACATCAACCCCCTGGTCATCGTGTTCCTGATGTGTGTCGCATTCTCCATTCTGACCTACATTATTCCGGGTGGCGAGTTCGAACGTCATAGCGTCATGATCATGGGACGCGCGCGGGAAATGGTTGTGCCGGGGTCTTTCCATTATGTCCCATCCTGTCCGCAGGGCTTCGTGCAGTTGTGGACCGTATTCATGCGCGGGGCCATGGAAGGCGCGGAGCGATCCTTTGTCATCATGCTGTCCGCCGGCGCAATGACCGCCATCATTGCCACCGGAGCCATCAATGCCGCGATCCACGCGCTGATCGGCAAAGCGGGCCGGCATGGAATCGCTTTCATCCCGGTCATCGTATTTGCCATCGGACTCTGTGGCGCGACCTTCGGAATGTTCGAAGAAGGCATCCCGCTCATCCTCATCCTTGCGCCGCTGACGCTGGCCATGGGACTCGATTCGATGGTCGCCGTCCTTATCCTCTATTGGGGCATTGCCATCGGCTTCGCCTGCGGCATCACGAACCCCTACAACGTGGCCATCGGACAAGCGATTGCCAACGTACCGCTATATAGCGGCGCGTGGTTCCGAGTGATCAGTTTCGTGGTGTTCATGTCCATCACGAGCATCGCCATCATGCACTACGCCTATCGCATCCGCAAAGACCCCTCGCGGTCGCTGTCTCGCGAAGACGACGTGGAAAACCGCGCCCGGCTGCGTACGGATTCCACCGCTGCCGAAGACTATGCCATGAACACCCGCCGCGCCCTGGTACTTGTCCTGCTGGTAGCCTCCTTCGCCATTCTCATGTACGGCCTGATGGTGCACAGCTGGAGCTTCCGGGAAATCGGCTCGCTGTTTCTCTGGATGGGGATCGTCATCCCGGTGGTGGGCGGAATGTCGGTGTCAACGATGATCGAAAAGAACATCGACGGGATGAAGAGCGTCGTCATCGCGGTGGTAATGATGAGCGCGGCGCAAATCCTCTATTTCATTCTTAGCGACGCCCGGATACTGGACACGATGTTGAATTACCTCGCGGGCTATCTGGGCAAAGTTCCGGAAGTCGTGATTGCCTATGTGATGTTCGGAATCAGCGCCTTAGCAGCGGCGTTGCTGGGCAGCGCCTCTGGAACGGCGGCCACGATCATGCCAATTTTGGCGCCGCTCGCAGATGTGCTGCATTTCTCAAAGCAGATCGTGGTACTGGGATTTCAATTCGCCACCGGCGCCTTCAACTTCTGGATGCCTTGGGACGGAATCGCATTTACCGTGTGCTCGATGGCGGGCGTCAAGTTCTTCAAATATATCCGGCACACGGCCAAGTTCGCGATACTCGTATATTTTCCGACGGCGTTGGTGATGCTGTTCATTGCCGTCGTCATCAAATATAAGTAGCTGGCGATTGAAGGACTGCAGGGGGGCGGCAGAGGCGGGGACGGACGAAGGCGTCCGTCCCCACGCGTGCGATTCTCTTACTCCGACGTGATTCGCATGCCGTAGAAGGAACGGTAGACGAAAGAGACGGAGACGGCGAAGAAGCAGAGCGCCAGGATGTGGGTCAGCCTGGGGCCATGGCTGTTGGCCAGCGAGACGGCGAGTTCGACGGCCAGCAATCCGAAGAGCGTGGTGAATTTGATGACCGGGTTCATGGCCACGGAAGACGTGTCCTTGAAAGGATCGCCCACGGTGTCGCCGATGACGGTGGCGTCGTGGAGCGGGGTGCCTTTCTGCTTGAGTTTGGTTTCTACGATTTTCTTGGCGTTGTCCCAGGCGGCGCCGGCGTTGGCCATGAAGATGGCCTGATAGAGACCGAAGATCGCAATCGAGATGAGGTAGCCGATAAAGAAGAACGGCTCGACGAAGGCGAAGGTCAGGGTGCCGAAGAAGACGGCGACAAAGATGTTGAACATGCCCTTCTGCGCGTACTTGGTGCAGATCTCGACCACTTTTTTGCTGTCGGCGACCGAGGCCTTCTCCGCGCCCTCGAGATGGATGTTGGCCTTGATGAACTCGACGGCGCGATAGGCGCCGGTGGTCACGGCTTGCATGGATGCGCCGGTGAACCAATAGATCATGGCGCCGCCGGTAATCAGGCCAAGGAAGAATGGAGCGTGGAGGAGCGAGAGCTTCTCCACATTCGCGGTCAGCCCGTTGGTCAGGGCCATGATGATGGAGAAGATCATGGTGGTAGCGCCGACGACGGCGGTCCCAATCAGGACCGGCTTGGCGGTCGCCTTGAAGGTATTGCCCGCGCCGTCGTTCTCTTCCAGCAAGTCTTTGGCGCGGTCGAAATTCACGTCGATGTTGAAGTCCTTCTTAATTTCCGCCTTGACGTTGGGCACCTGCTCGATCAGAGAAAGTTCATAGACGGACTGCGCGTTGTCGGTGACCGGGCCGTAGGAATCGACCGCGATGGTCACCGGGCCCATGCCGAGGAAGCCGAAGGCAACCAGGCCGAAGGCGAACACGGGCGCGGCAATCATTGTGGCCGCCACGCCCAGGCCCATCCCGCTAAAGAAGTAGGCAATCGACATGAGAGCGACCATCGCCAGCCCCAGCCAATATGCGGAGAAGTTGCCAGCGACAAAACCGGAGAGGATGCCGAGGGATGCGCCGCCTTCCTTAGCCGAGGTCACGACTTCGTTGACGTGGCGGGATTCGACCGATGTGAACGCCTTGACCAGTTCTGGAATCAGCGCTCCCGCCAAAGTGCCGCAGGAAATTATGGAAGCGAGTTTCCACCACTGCGTGGTGTCGCCGCCGCCGCCCAGGCTGGGGATGATGAAATACGAAACAAAGTAAGTGGCAACGATGGAGACGATTGAAGTAATCCAGACCAGCGAAGTGAGCGGGGTCTCAAAATTCATTTTGTCGGCGTGGCCGTAACGGGCCTTGGAGATGGCGCCATTGATGAAATAGGCGAGCGCGCTGGACACGAGCATCATGATGCGCATCACGAAAATCCAGACCAGTAACTGCACCTGGATGGAGGGATCCTTGACGCCGAGCAGAATGAAGGTAATCAGCGCAACGCCGGTCACGCCATAAGTTTCGAAGCCATCGGCGGAGGGTCCGACGGAGTCGCCGGCATTGTCGCCGGTGCAATCGGCGATGACGCCGGGGTTGCGGGCATCGTCTTCTTTAATTTTGAAGACGATCTTCATCAAGTCGGAACCGATGTCGGCAATCTTGGTGAAGATGCCGCCGGCGATACGGAGGGCGGCCGCGCCGAGGGACTCGCCGATGGCGAATCCGATGAAGCAGGGGCCGGCATAATCGCCGGGCACGAAGAGGAGGATGAAGAGCATGATGAGCAGTTCGACGGAAATCAGCATCATGCCGATGGACATTCCGGCTTCAAGCGGAATCTGATAAACGGGGTAAGGCTTGCCGGGGAGAGCAGCGAAGGCGGTGCGCGAATTGGCGAAGGTGTTGACGCGAATGCCAAACCAGGCGACGCCGTAGCTGCCGGCGATTCCGACCAGGCTGAAGGCGAGGATGATGATGACGCGAGGAGCTTCAAAATGCCGCAGCACGCCAAAGTAGAGCACGATGACGGCGGCGATGAAGGCCCAGAGCAGCATCAGGAACTTGCCCTGGGTGATGAGGTAGGTCTTGCAGGTTTCGTAAATCAGTTCCGAGATTTCGCGCATGGAGCGGTGCACGGGCAGGTTCTTGAGGCGCATGAAGATGACCATGCCGAAGCCGAGACCGAAGACGCAGAAGAGCAGGCCGATCATCAGCAGACTATGCCCATTCACACCGAGGAAGGAAACGGAAGAAAGGTCGGGCAGTTTAAGCGCCGCCTCGCCGCCCGCTTCGGTAGATTGCCCGGCGGGTTGCGCCAGCGCGCAGCCAACGGTCAGAAGCAGCAGAGTGGCAAAGGTTGCCGAAGTTTTCGCAAAGCGGCGATTCGCAAACCAGCGTCCGGCGGACACAAGATTGGCGTTCAAAGTGCGCATTAAAAGCCTCCTAAGGTTCCTTTTCAAGGGTCACAACGTGCAATTTTTCTCTGGCGCGTCAACCGCTCATTGGAGGATTCGATCCGCCACCGGTACGACCGCCACTAGGGTTCCGAAGACGCTCCGAACACGCTTCCACCGCCAGGTTTACCAAGATACAGAGGGGTTCCGATTTGGCCGCGTTTGGAACACTTATGCCTCCGGCAAATAGCCCAAGGACCGGGCCATGCACCTCAACACAAGGCACTTGTTTATAGCATCTTGCAGGAAGTTGGGTCAATGGTGGCCGTGACATGGCGGCGGCCGGTTTTCGCAAGCCGAGCGTGGCCGGCCCAAGAAGAGCGCCACCATGAGGTCATCACGAGCGCCTCGACTTCATAGGGACCGAGTCACGAGCTGCGCGCATCGAGCATCGGACGCGGGTTCGGCTGCAACTCGCAAGGCGCAAGCAAACAACTGGCTTGTGGCTTGTGGCATTTGGCAAGGGTCAAGCGCAAACGGCCAAGAGCTTCGTGCCGGTTGTCGGCTTTGATTTCGCGCGCGCTGAATTTCCGGTAGAATTCTCCTCTTATGCACAAAGTTGTCGCGAGCGCCGAAGAGGCGATCCAGGACGTGTTCGACGGAGCCACGATCATGGTGGGCGGATTTGGTTTGTGCGGGATGCCCGAAAACCTGATCCGCGCTCTGGCGCGCAAGGGCGTCAAGGACCTGTTCACCATCAGCAACAACGTCGGCATCGACGGCCTGGGCATGGGACTGCTGCTGGCCAACGGGCAAATCCGTCGCCACATCGGAACTTACGTCGGCGAAAACAGACTGCTTGAGCAGATGGTGCTGGACGGTACGGTGCATCTCGACCTGGTACCGCAAGGAACGTTTTCGGAGCGAATTCGGGCCGGGGGAGCTGGCATTCCCGCGTTCTTTACGCCCGCCGGGGTGGGAACGGTGGTCGCTGAAGGCAAAGAAACGCGCGAGTTCGACGGCCGCACTTACATCATGGAGCGCGCGCTCACCGCCGACTTTGCCTTCGTCAAGGCCTGGAAGGGCGACAAGTGGGGCAACCTCGTCTATCGCAAGACCGCGCGCAATTTCAATCCCATGATGGCCACTGCGGCCAAGATCACGATTGCCGAGGTCGAACACCTAGTCGAGCCCGGCGAACTCGACCCCGACCTGATTCATACGCCGAGCGTGTATGTGAAGAGAATTTTTCAGGGCGAAGTGTTTGAGAAGGTAATCGAAAGACGGACGGTGAGGAAAGCAGTCGTTGGTCTTTAGTCGTTCGGAATTCACAGCAGGTGGCTGAGAGCTCGCTAACGACCAGCGACTGACAACCAACGACTTTTGTCCTCATAATCGAAACGGGATCGAAGGAAACTATGTCCACTTTGCCAAAGGCCCCAAAAGACGCGGACAAACGCGAACGCATCGTGAAGCGTGTTGCCCGCGAATTGCGCGATGGATTCTACGTCAACCTCGGCATCGGCTTGCCGACGCTGATTGCCAATCATGTTCCGGCGGGCATGGACGTGATTCTGCAATCCGAAAACGGGATGCTGGGCATCGGGCCGTATCCGCTGGAAGGCACGGAAGACTCCGACCTGATCAACGCGGGTAAGGAGACGATCAGCGAACTGGCAGGCACGGCGTATTTTTCGAGCGCCGAATCTTTCGCCATGATTCGCGGCGGCCATATTGACCTGAGCGTGCTGGGCGCGATGGAAGTTGACGAATCCGGCAGCCTAGCCAATTGGATGATCCCCGGGAAAATGGTCAAGGGCATGGGCGGAGCCATGGACCTGGTTGCGAGCGCGCGCCGCGTGATCGTCGCCATGGAACATACGAACAAAGATGGCCAGCCGAAGATCTTGAAGAAATGCACCCTGCCGCTGACGGGCGTGAAGGTCGTGGAAACAATCGTCACCGAGATGGCGTACATCCGAGTTACTCCGGAAGGCCTGTTGCTGGAGGAGATCGCTCCCGGCCTAACGGTCGAAGACGTCCAGCGAGCGACTGAGGCGAAGTTGCGGGTGAGTGCTGGGCTGAAGACTATGTAGGGGAAGCAGCCGTCAGCCGTCAGCCGTCAGGTGTCAGGTTTGGGTTCTGTTGAGGTGGAAGTCTCCCCAGCCGACGAAGCCCGGCGGCCCCATCCTTCTCGAACTTTTTGCCTGCGCCTGCGTATCATAAGTCAGGACGAGGTGTGCCTATGATCGCCTTCCTGCTGTGGTGCATTCTTTTCGTGATTTGCTGGCCGGTGGCGCTGCTGGCTCTGATCCTCTATCCAATCGTGTGGCTGCTGTTGCTGCCCTTCCGCCTGGTTGGGATCGCCGTCCACGGAGCGCTCGCCCTGGTCTGGAGCGTAGTGATGCTCCCGGCGCGCCTGCTCAGCGCCCCGTTTCGCCTGTCGCGAATCTGAGAGCACGGCCGCGATAGGATTCTCGCAGAGCGGTTGGATGCAGGCCATTATCGCATTTTCGATTTCAGCGTGATGGTCTCGCCATCCACAGCGAACTTGCCGTATCCGTGATGGTGGATGGTCTTCGGATGCTTTTGCGCCGGATCGATCCAAGCCTTGAGCACTTCGAGGACGAAGAGATTGTACGTGTTGACGAGACGGGTATCGGCCACCTTGCATTCGAGATTGGCGAAACATTCGGCCACGAGAGGCGGCTTCACGCGCTCGGCGGGCACCGGCGTCAGACCGAATCTCTCGAACTTCGCCACGTCCCGGCCCGAGCAGTTGCCGACTTCGACAACCTTGGGCGCCAGGGCCAGGGCGGGAACGGCGATCACACATTCTTTCGTCGCCCGCAAGGCAGCAAAGCTGTAATTGGCGCTGCTGACGACACAGGCAACCAGGGGTGGCTCAAACTCGACCATCATGTGCCAGGACATGGTCATGAGGTTGGCGCGGCCCTGGCGTGCGGTCGTTAGCAGGACCACCGGACCGGGTTCGAGTAACTCGTAGACTTTCGACAAAGGCAGGTCTTTCATCACGGGGCGACTCCTGTACGCGGTTGCAATGAAAACTGTGTTCGCGCGGGGCGCGGGCTACTTCTTCGGATAGCCAACCGTCTGGGCCAAGAGAATCTTCTGGTTTGGCCGCAACTTCATGATCTTGGCCAGCGCGGGGCGATCGACGGAGCCTCGGACAACGGTTGCCAATCCCTCCGAGGCGCAGAACAGATAAACGTTCTCGGCGATGAAACCGGCGTCGGCGGCAGTGAAGAGTTCCGCCTCAGTGCCGGCCTGTCCCGTCTTACTAAGGTCGGCGACATAGACGAGATTCACAGGGGCGGCGGCAACAAAGGGCTGCAATCCAGTCGAGGCGCGCACATCCTGCGCCAGGACGGGATCAAGCCGGTTGGCTTTGGCGTTGTACAGAAACAGGCCATCGCCGGTAGCGACGTAAACGTCAATTTCCTGCCAGTTCATCGCCGATGGCGCGGTGCGTCCGCCCTCTGGACGGTTAATGCCGAACGCAGCCCACAGCAGGTTGGCCAGCACCTGCGGAGGAAGCTTCGCGGGAGTAAACTCGCGCTGAGTTTTTCGTTCCTTCAGCACTTGCATGAGGGGACGACCACCGCCGGTCTGTGGCGTTGGCAGTTGGACCGGTTTCAGGTCCTGGGCTTGGAGGGCAATGCTGGCGACGAGGGTGAAGAGCAGGAGCGATTTGCTCATGAAGGCCTCCTGCATGGCAGCTTACGCCAAAATTGCCCCGTCAAGCTAACAGGTTGGAGCGATTTCAGAAGCTGGGGTGCTGGGCCATTCTCCAGGACCACATGAGAAACGATGTTGCGGTGAGGTCGATCCCCGGTTCGGTCGTGCTGTAAGACTGCATGTTGTCTCGATACACGGCGGCTTGCGACGCGTGAAAGGCGCCGGCGTTTCCATTAAATTGCTTGAACGCGTCCACTCCGTTTGCCGGACACAGAACCATGCCATCGAGCAGGCCTGAACTGGCATAACCGGCTGGCCCTTCGATCGCCGCACCCCAAAGTACCGGCACGGCTCCGGAAGTCCCATCCAGCGCGCCCGCCAGGTTCGCCACCTGGTGCTGGATGCAATTGGGAAAGGTGCTCCCATCGCCAACGATAAACGACGAGCCCCAGGAGTTCGCGCCCAGAATGTTGGCCAGCCATCTCCGCCCATAGGTGTCGTAGTTCTTCGACTTAGTAAGGTAATACGCTTCGCTGGCCATCACCGACAAGCCGGCGCCGTGCGCAGTGACATCGCCGTAACTCCATTGATATGCGAAGCCCCAGGGATCCTTGGCGGATTTGCGGATCGCGTCACCCACTTGCCGGAGGAATTGTCTGCGAATGCTCGATTGCGAAACCGCAAGGCCGCTGGGATTCCCCGCCATTCCGAGCGCCCGGTACAGTTCGAAATGGGCCAGGCCGCTTACGTCGTAGAGATTGAGCGTGTCGGCGTTGCCTGTGTCGTAGATGTTGGCGATGTAGTTTTTGGCAAACTGCGCCGCCTGGCGCAGGTAATCCATGGGATTCGTATGCGGCAGTCCGGGCGGCAGGTGTTGGGATCCCGCTGCGGATTGCAATGCAAAGTACAGTTCGGTTGCGCCGAGTTCCATGTCGTCGTCCCAAACGTCTTCGGGATAGCCGTCAAATGGAGTGATGGTCAACAGGCAGTTGCCGCATGTACCAGAATCCACGGTGGGCGCAGGGTCGGGATAGGAGGTATCCGCGAGCGCAAAAATGTCCTCTGCATCCTTGAGGCACTGATTCGCCAGAGAAGGATTCACGACTCGGGTGAGTTGGTAACACAGCGCAAAATCCGCGGCCAAACGCCCCGCCAGATTCGGGCTGATGGGCGAACCTGCGGGGCCGGCCACATAGACCGGGCGATAACAGACGAAGAACGTCGTGTACGGATCGCAAGGTTGCGGATCTCCGGTTTGCTGGTAATTGTCGGCGGCCTGAGGGAGGGTCCAGATGTCGTACTCGGTGATCAGGCAGTAAGGCGTCGCATAGGTTCCGCCGCAGATGCCGGTGGCCGAACTGGGATCGCCCTCTCCGTAATAATTCCAATCTTGACTGTTGTCCACTTGGTAGTAGAGGGTTTGCGTTACGTCATTCCACATCTTCATCAGCCAATTGACGCCGAAGCTGGCTTCGCTGGTGAAGTCGGATGACGACGGCGCTCCGGCTCCGCTGCTGCCCGCATAAGAAACGGAGCCTGGTGGCGCGGGGGGATTTGCTGGAGCGGACGCGCCCATCTGGCTGGGAAAGTCGCGAATCCCGATCTGCATAAGCGCCGCGGTATAGCTGACGGTTTCGACGTATTTCTCGTAGTCGCCGGCGTCCCACCAACCGCCGGAAGCATCGAGGTTCGGGAGGTTCGCCGATGCTAAAGGAGGCGTGGGCGGCACGTTATTAATATTGTCGTTGCTGTCGAGCGGAGGCGTCAGGTAAACCTGCGCGTTCTCGTCCTTCACGTGTCCGGGCGCCGTGCGCAACGCATTGGGGACGAAGTTCGCTCCGTCGCGCTGCGTCTGATAGAAGAACAACGTGTTCAAGAGCAAGCCAGAATAGAGCGTATCCGGCACATCCACTGGGAAAGGCGGCGAAGCCGCCGCCACTGGACCGGATACGAAAATGGTGTAGAGGCCGGCAGCCGGGACCTTGAAATCGAGGGCGTACACGTCGTAGGTGCGGGTTTTGCTATGGCTCCACTTGCCGAGCAAAGCGCCAACGTGTCCGGAATAGGCGGTAACTCCGTTCGAGTTGACCACCTTAAGGGTCGCGCCGCTTTCCGGCGCGGTGGACATGAGGTACGCGCGAAAAGGCGTCTCGCCGGCTTCATAGCCAACTTGACTGACGCGGACATAGGCAGACGGCGCGGCAAACTGGGCCCGCGCGGGCCCGGTATAGGCAAGCAGCGCGAGTAACATGGTGGCGGCCGAGACGAGGGGAAAGCGGGGCGAAAGGCGGCTGGGAGGCGACATGGCTTTGTCCTGCCGGGGAGGGGGCGTCCGTATTAGACGCGTTCAATACACGGCTAGATATTGCTCCCTTGCTCTCGGAGTGTCAAGGGTCGTAAATTGCCGGTAGTGCCGGAGTTTGAAAAGGAACGAGCTAGGCGTGCAATCGGCGGCGGCAAAAGCAGCTCTTTCGCTTCGCTCAGGATGACAGTTCTTTATGATGTCAACCAAACGGTTTTCCAGTTTCCGGCAAGCGAATGCCGCATCGTTAGCCTTCGCTTGACCAGGATGTGGTCATGCGATCTGGTCTTGCGGCGCACTGGGCAATTCCGGCGACGATTGAGGGACGGCCACGCCCAGCCATTTTCCCAAACCTTGGAAGTGGTCCAGCCACGCGCCACTCATGCGCGTTTGGCTGGCTCCGGAAAGGGCCTCGACGAGCTGGTAGTAAACGTTCTGCGGCTTCCAAAGGTCCACTTCCAGGGGCGGGACGCGGCTCAGCGCAACCAGAGCCTCGACCATCTCGAGCGCCTCGGGATCGCCGGGTGTGCGCGCCCACTGCTCGACCTCGGCGTTCAGCCGCTGGCGCAGGGCCGACCCGAGGCAGGAGATGTCCAGGTTGACGCCATCGTGGCGGGCGGCATCGAGCAGCATCCGGATACGATCCAGATCCAATTCCTGGTCCGCCAATGCACGTTGCACGGCGCTGCCCAACACGAACTCGGCGGTGGTGCGGAGGATGGGCGGCGGGGGCATGTGAACTTCGGACAAAAAGCGCATCAATGGGGCGTGGTGGGCGTAAACCTGGCGGTACATGGCCTCCGCGTCGTCCATGGCGGAGTTGACGATTTGGCTGAGAATGCGGTGTTGCTCATCGCGGAAGAGGGACTTCAGGGAGTAGGTCGCGCCCCGAAAATGGCGATCGATCACACGCAGGCACTCAGGCAAGTCGGCGCAGGAAAAGGCGCGGCTCGCTTCTTCGACGAGCACGCGAAACGCATTCTTGCCCTGGAAGGGGCGCACGCCAGCGCTCAGGTTGTGATCGCCGAAATGAAGCACGGCAAAGCCTACGTTGGAGCGCGCGCGCGTGATGTTGGAGACAATGCGGGCGCGACCGAGAGCGAGTTTTGCCTCACCGGACTCCAATTCGCGCGCTTCCTGCAGGTCCACCGAGTAGCTGAAAATCGAGTTCCAGCCGCGATAGCCGTTGAACAGCGAGCTGATGGCATAATGGGCGCCCACGCCGGCCAGGTCCAACATGGCGGGCCGGACGAAGCGCTCGTAAACGTGGCGTCCGTTGCCGTAATCGGCGATGTTGCTCCAAGCCGCTTCGAGGCGGCGCAAGAACTCCTCCTCGCGGTGTTCGCCGAAAAGCTGCTCGCTAAGTTGCACGGCGCGGCCGGCGTACTGGAGGATATGCACGGTCTCGGGCCCAGTGAGTTCGTCGAAGAACCAGCCGCAACTGGTGTACATCAACATGAGATGGCGTTGCGCTTCGAGCAGTCTTAAAATGCGCGTTTGTTGATCGAGGGAAAGTTCGCGCAGAGCATGGCGGGCAAGAAATGCGTCCACATTGGCGGGCGAACGATCAAGCACAACGCCGATGTAATCGTTACGCGCGGCCCAGGCATCGCGGAGAAGTTCCTGCGCGGCGATTTCATAAAACCTGGCGAGATCGTCGCGCAGCCAGTCCATGGCCTCGCGGAGAGGCCGCCGCCAATGCTGGCGCCAGGAGCCGCATCCGCCGGAGTTGCAGCCGCAATCGCTCTTCCAGCGCTCCACCCCATGCATGCAACTCCACGAGCTTTTCTCGACGACTTCGACTTCATGCGATGGCGGGTGCAGGGCAAGGTATTCGCCATAGTTGGTGATATTGGCGAGTTGGTTGCGTTCGATGTAGTCGAGGGCATAGGCGAGGGCCATGTCGCCGTGGGCGTGATGATGGCCATAGGTCTCGCCGTCGGTGGCGATGTGGACCAATTGGGGCCAAGGGCGCTCGTCATTGAAGCCGCTGAGGAGGCGGTTGGCGAAGTTCTTTCCGTTGATGAGCAATTTTTCGAATGCGACGGCGCGCGCGATGGGGCCGTCGTAAAAGAACAGAGTGATGGTGCGGCCGGACGGAAGGTGGCAGACGTAGGGGCGCGTGGGATCGATGCCAGCACCATCGAGATTGAGCCACTCCTCCCAGGGCTGGTGGCGCATGCGGCGGGCCTGGTGCTGGGCCAGGATGGTGAACTTGAGACCGACCGAGCTGAGAAGTTCGAGCGTCTCGACATCCACAGCCGTTTCCGGCAGCCACATGCCTTCCGGATCACGTTCGAAGCGGTGCTGGAAATCGCGCATGCCCCAGACGATCTGGGTGGCCTTATCGCGCGAATTCGCCAGCGGAAGAATCATGTGGTTGTAGGCCTGCGCCAGCGCTGCGCCATGGCCCGAGAAGGTTAGCAGGCTTTGGCGGTCGGCCTCGAGCACGCGTTCATAGGCGTGGGGAGCGTTGCGCTCCATCCAGGAGAGCAGCGTCGGCCCGAAGTTGAAGCTGATGCGAGCGTAGTTGTTGACGATCTTCGCGATCCGGCCCGATTCGTCGAGAATCCGGGCCGCGCCATTGGGCAGATAACACTCGGCGGCTACGCGTTCGTTCCAGTCATGGTAAGGGGAGGCGCTGTCCTGCAGTTCGACGGCCTCGAGCCAGGGATTTTCGCGGGGCGGCTGGTAAAAGTGACAATGAACACAGAGATAACGCGCCATCAGGCGTCTCCAAAACAGGCCTTAGAAAGGGACTCAATCCCGATCTCTTCACAACACCCGATTCAGCAACGCGACTCGGGGGGCTCACGGGCGCCGACAGGACATCGCCAAACGCTTGAGTTAAACATAGCGCGCCATGGGCGCGAGCGGGATAGACCAATATGGTACGTCTGGCATTGGATCCGTTGCCCGGACGTAACAGGGGTTGGAAAGGAAATTGGCTGGGGCAAGCCTTGATGAATCGCCTGCGGGAGAAATTCGTCAAGAACGTTCTTTTTTTGGGGGGCAACTTACAGAGGAAAGCGCCCGGGCTGGGCGGGCGGCGATGAGAACAAGAGAATAAGGTCAGGGCTATGCTGTGGCTGCTTTCGCTTGCTTGCAACCCAACACTTCTTCTTCGGCGGTCAGCCAGTCTTCCATGTCGTTTCCATTCTGGCAGCCACGCTGTTCATATAGCTGATATGCACGTTGGCGGATTTGTTCTTCGACGTCGGCATCCGGTGGTTTGGATCTGATTGGCGTAGGCGTCTTAGGACTCATGGTGGATTGCCTCCGCCACAATTGTGCTCCCAGTCAGGGCAGTTTGCAAGAGGACATTTTGATCGTCAGCAGGGCGTTCTGGAGGCGATTCTCGAACGCGGCTGGGCGATACCAGAGCGCGATTCGAAAATGCCGGGGCTGATGAAGCGCACCCGTTGCACCTTGGGTGCAACCCATGGCCCGGGAGTAGAATCTGAATAGGTAGAGGCGCGCCGCCCTTCCCCATGAGCTCTTCGCTCGAAGGCGCGCTGTTTTGGCCGGAGGTACGGGTTATGAGCCGATTCGGTGTCCTCAGATCCCTCATCGCATTTTCAGTTTTCATCGGACTTGCTCTCACGCCAGAGGTGGCATTCGCTCAGCACGGTGGCGGCGGCGGGCACGCCAGTGGCGGCGGTGGCTCTCACGGTGGCGGCGGATCGAGTGGCGCCTCGCGGCCGGCGGCCGGAGAAAGTGGGCACCAAGGCAGCGTTCGCGGTGGTTCCGCAGCGGGTTCCCACGAAACGGGCAGCCGTTCGTACGGCGAGGTTGGAGCCGGCCGCAATTCAGGATCGTTCGACGGTCGTTCATCCGACAGTCGTTCGGCCGGGAGTCAT
>JBEKQG010000027.1:0-26480 GCA_049519955.1 Terriglobales bacterium | reverse complement strand
TGACCGGGGAACCTGACGCGATCTCTTCTCCGTTGCCACTGGCTCGATGCTCAGCTCGATGCACAATATGTTCGCACCTTAGCAACTCGGCCCCGTGGACGCAAGCCGGAAAATCGCCGGAACAGATTACCCTTACATCCCTTATGACAAACCGGCTGGACACGTGGGCCGCCGACTGATCGCTGACAGCTTCTTACTCCACCGTCACCGACTTGGCCAGATTGCGCGGCTGATCGACGTCGCAGCCGCGGCGGACGGCGATGTGATAGGCGAGCAGTTGGAGGGGGACGATTTCCAGAATCGCCGACAGTTCATCCGGAGCGGGCGGAACGAAGAGGACGTGATCGGCCTCTTCGGCGATTTCTTTGTCGCCTTCGGTGGCGAGCGCTATGACTATGCCGGAACGAGCTTTTACTTCTTTCAGGTTCGACATCGTTTTCTCGTAACGGACCATGGACTGCGGGCTGGTCACGTCGCGCGTGGCGATGATGACCACGGGCAGATTTTCGTCGATCAGCGCATTGGGGCCGTGCTTCATCTCGCCCGCCGGATAACCTTCGGCGTGGATGTAGGAAATTTCCTTGAGCTTGAGTGCGCCTTCGAGCGCGATGGGATAGTGAATGCCGCGACCGAGAAAAAGGAAATCCTGCGCGCGGACGTAAGTCTTCGCCAACTCGTCGCAAGCCTCATCGTGTGTAAGGATCTGTTCCAGCTTGCCGGGGATGCGCATGAGCTCTTGCACGGCGGCCTTGGCTTGTTCGGGAGTCATGGCGCCGCGCACCTGCGCCAGATACAAGGCGAATAAGTAGAGAGCGGTCAGTTGCCCGGTGAAGGCCTTGGTCGAAGCCACGCCGATTTCCGGACCGGCGTGGGTGTAGACGGTGCCCACGGCTTCGCGCGTGATCATGGAGCCAACCACGTTGCAGATGGCAAGCGTCTTCGAGCCTTTGGCCTTGGCTTCACGCTGGGCCGCGATGGTATCGGCGGTTTCGCCGGATTGCGAGATCAGGAGCGTCATCGTGTCCGGCCCCATGATCGGGTCGCGATAGCGCCATTCGCTGGCGTAATCGACTTCGACCGGAACGCGCGCCAGGTTTTCGATCATGAACTTGCCGGCGAGTCCCGCGTGCCAACTGGTGCCGCAGGCGGCGATATTGATTTTCTTCAGTGCTTTGAACTCGGCTGCGTCGACGTGCATCTCGTTGAGGAAGATGGCGCCGGTATCCTGCGAGATGCGGCCCAGCGTGGTGTCGCGCACGGTGCGCGGCTGCTCATAAATTTCCTTGAGCATGAAGTGCTTGAAGCCGCCCTTTTCCGCCATGATGGGGTCCCAGGTGATGCGCTGCGGCTTCCGTTCCAGCGGATTGCCGTCGAAATCGGTGACGCGCACGCCTTCCCGCGTCAGCACCGCCAGGTCGCCATCGGCCAGGAAAAAAAGGTCGCGCGTGTGATCGAGGAGCGCGGGCACGTCGCTGGCGACAAAGTATTCGTCCTTGCCGAGGCCAATAACGACAGGTGGTCCATTGCGCGCCGCGACGATCTTGTTTGGTTCCTCAACCGCGATCACCACCAGCGCGAACACTCCGGTGAGTTCCTTCACCGCCTGGCGCACGGCTTCTTCCAGGGACGAGGCCGGGCGCTGACCGTTGCCCGATTGCAGGCAGTGCTTCTCAATCAGGTGCGCGATGATTTCCGTGTCGGTTTCGGTGGTGAACTTGTGGCCTTCGGCGGTCAGCTTCTTCTTGAGCGAGAGGTAGTTCTCGACAATGCCGTTATGCACCACCACGATTCTGCCCGTGCAGTCGCGATGGGGATGGGCGTTTTCTTCGGTGGGGCGGCCATGCGTGGCCCAGCGGGTGTGTCCGATGCCGTAGGTGCCGTCGAGCGGCTTGAGACGGATCGCTTCTTCCAAATTGCGCAGCTTGCCCTCGGCGCGGCGGATCTGCAAGCCTTCGGCGCTCCCGGCCACCGCGATTCCCGCCGAGTCGTAGCCGCGATATTCCAGCTTTCTAAGGCCCTCAATGATGACCGGGACGACTTGCTTCTTACCCACATATCCCACGATTCCGCACATTGGCTAATTGGCTCCTTGAATATGACGGTGGGGGGACCGGTGATGCTTCGCGTAGAAACGCGGTTTGCCGTGTCTCCCGCCGCGTCCAAAGGAGACGGGGCAAGCCCCGTCTCTACTAATCTTCGAGGGAGAAACGAAACTCTTCAATGACCGGGTTCGTCAGGACTTCGCGCGCGATGCGCTCCACTTCCGCTTGCGCTTCGTCCTTTAAGATGCCGTCGTTGAGAGTAATTTCGAAATACTTTCCTTGCCGCACGTCCTGCAAACTCCTGAAGCCGATTTTCTTAAGCGCGCCGTGGATGGTCTTACCCTGCGGATCCAGAACGCTCTTCTTCAACGACACGTAAACGTAGGCTTTCATCGACCGTTCGATTATACGTCAGGCGGCGGCGCAGAGGACCGTGGTTTTCGTTATAGGGGGTATGCGATCGGGCCAATCACTTTCGTGATGCCGGGTCGGTAACCTGTTCAAGAGACGATAGTTGACGATCCAAATCCGCAACCGCCTGCTCCAACATGTGGCGGTGACGAGGGTTGCTGGCGGCCTGAAGTTGTTGCGTGAGGCGCTTCCGGGAAAGGAGCAGGCCCCCGCGTTGCCGGTTGCGTTGCTGCTCGCCGGGCGAAAGCGGCGCGCGGACGGCATTGCGCCGCTCCGATACTTCCTCTTGCTGCTGCTCTACGGACTTACTCTCCCAACCGCGCGCCATGTGAGAATTTTACCTGAGGGATGGCTTGATCAAGCCTTCGCTGGCGAGACGGGATACCTTGAGAGGACGGCCCTCAGCGGCTCAAGCCGCATTCAAAACGATGCGGTCATCGCGGCGCTGAAGCGCTGCGCCACGCAAAAACAAGCGCAGCATCGCGTTTCCCCGCACGTTGCGAAGCCATACCCCTTCAAAGCCATCGGGAAACGAACTCAATCAGACGTTCCTTATGCCGGGCGAAAATCTTCCGAGTCGAAAGAGCGTTTCCGCCGTTCGCTCATACTGGTCCACCAAGGGCGGGAGCGAGCGGCTATGCCGGTCGGGCAATAGGATTTCGGTCACCAGGCGGAGGCTGGCCACAATGGTCTGCAAGCGCAGCCGAAAAGCATCCTCGGCAATCTGAAC
This sequence comes from Terriglobales bacterium, assembly GCA_049519955.1. Lineage (GTDB taxonomy): Bacteria > Acidobacteriota > Terriglobia > Terriglobales > Acidobacteriaceae > Acidiflorens. The sequence goes on along the minus strand of JBEKQG010000027.1, from coordinate 23,297 downwards.
GCCGGACGCTGCGGTCTCCGGGTCGGAACTCCGTTGCGCGGCTTGGCCAATCCTTGCCAGCGCCGTCGCGGCCTTTCCCGCTTCCCAGGCGTAGATGAGCGCCGCCCACGCGCGCTGCCGCTTAATCTCGCGGAACTTCCCTGGCGGCAAATTATCGCGAAGAAACGCTTCCTCGTCCGCGTCGACCAGGTTTCTGAAGGCCTCAATGTCGAGAGATCGGAACGCCTGGAATGCCTTTTCCAAGTCAACCCGGCGCGTGCGGCTGCGGATGGCAACATACGCCAGGACCAGCAGCGCGAAGAACGCAATGCCGACAAAAATCCAGGCGGTGGTCATTGTCGGAGAAATCATGGCCGAAGAAATCATTGCTTGAGAAATTGTTGAAACTCCCTGTTCCAAGTTCCGACCTCATCGTGGAGAACAACCGCACCATGGGGTACAACCGTGAGGGACACACGTTCAACTTCGGGCGCCAGCAAATACCCTATCCAGATCGAAACACAAACGAGGTAGGCGGCTGTAATCAGCAAATTCAGGAATTCCGCTCCTACGACACTGGTGTACTCCGCGCGCAGAGCAAACATGGCAAGATCGGCGCTGGCCAGGAACCCAAGACCCAGCGCGATCCCGAATGCGGGGCGACGCCAGGACAGACCCAAGAATCGGGAAAAAAGCAACAAGGAAAGGGTCAAGCCACATTGAATCATGGCCGCTCCCCGGTTGACGGCGTATACACCGGCAATCCACTTGGCACTGTTGGTCCCGGGCGCATAAACAGCGAGCAAAACACACACCGCCAACAGCAAACCTGCTACGCCCTGCAGCGCTCGCCTCGCTGACACCTTCAGAAACTGGGATTCACGAAACAGGTCCTTAGAAACCTCGTGAATCACCCCGAAACGCAGAGCGATGCTCAACAGCAGTGTGGCGGAAAAAGCACAAGCATACCCATATCGCGCTAAATTCACGCCTAGGACGTAATACAACGCGAACAGCAGCATAAACTCGGCAATCTCGTAAAGTACATAGGCGAAGAAGCACGGAAATTCTCGGTACAAACGGCGCTTGCAAAGAACGACCGCAAGCACGCCGAGAAGCACGTGCGGCGTGATCCACAGGAAAAGCAACAGCGCTTTGTACCAATGCATTACGAGCATTCCAGAGCACTATAGTCCTGGAATTGCTCCTTTTCAACTAAGAACCCCGCCGCGATCTTTTCACAGTTGGCCTAATGCGAACCGATGGGCGGAAGGGGCGTGGGATTGCCGTCCATCGGTTTATGAGTCGTCGCGGGCGCCAGAAGCTGGGCCATTAGTACCAAAACCAGAATCAGTTGTGTCACGGTAAGTTCTCCTTTGTTGGAAAGTTCGTACCGTGGTATATTGCCTGCGTCAGAAGGGTTTTCAGCAGTCGGTTAAATTTTTGGGTCTGTTCTGGAATCGTAAAAAAATGAGACTGAAATCCGCTCTCGAGGATTTTGAAGCGAACACCCTGGACGCGGTCTCCGGGTTATTGGGCAGGCTGTCCTACGTGGGTCGGTTGCGCGACGGCAGTGGAACGTACGATCACTGGGGATTGGCGAAGGCGTATGGCGCGGATGCCGCGCAAAGTGCAATCCGCGCGTCGCATCGGGAGCTGCTCTCGGAGATCTTGAAGAAGCCTCTGGGTGCGCTGCTCAATGACCTGCTGGCTTCGTGCTCGAACGAGCACCTAACGGAAAGGGAGTTTCTGGCTTCGCTGACCGGCTGCCAACCCAAGCCCCTCTCGCCAGCCGCCAAGGCCCATCTTAGGTCAGTTCTGAGCGCACTTTCGGCGTTAGTTGAGAGTCGGGATGATGCCAATCCCCAAGGCGAAGGGCAATCCCGACAACTTGGCCAAGGACCTCGGCCTCCTGCGGGTACTTAAGCACTCGCACCGGAACCGAAGACAGGGGATGAGGTTGCAAGACGATGGAATCGCGCTTGACGGAGCACCAGCAACACGTATATCCATCGCGCATTTCCACGAAGTAAATCGGACGTTCGAACTCCGAACGCCATATTCCTTCCCCTACCTTGCTCTTGGCTCCGTCCACCTGCACGAAACTGCCCGGCGGAAGAAGGGGATACATGGTGAAATCCTCCGATCCAACATACCCGTAGGTGTAGCGGTCGTCGGCAAAGAGCGAAAGGTAAGAAAGGGGCACAATGCCCCATTGCTCGATGGCGCGCCCTAAGTCCGTCGTTTTCTGGAGCGAGAATCCTGGATCGAGCTTGGTCGGCATCCGCACTTGCTTGACGTTGTTCAGAGCTTCGAACAAATGAGACTTTTGCGGACTCCCAACGCCTAAGTCCGCCGCGATGCCGTCAAGTTCAAGACCATAGAAGGACAACAACTCCCGATATTCCCGCCGATAAATGGCGGCAAACGAATAGAGCCGGAAGATACTGGGAATGACGCCTTTGGTTTCGATGTCGGACAAGCGGCTGGGCGGGATGGAGAATTCCTCGTTCTCAAATCTCCGCGCGATCCGATCGCTGGCCACTTCCACGTCCCTCATGCGGTATCCGAGGGATTCTCGCAGCGCCCGCAGCCTCTGCCCACCATTGAGTTGCATAGCCAGCGACCTCCACGGGGACATTCTATCACCGGCCCCGCGGGCGCAACGGACATGTTCTGCCACTTGGATTCCTGATTTCGGAACAGAAAGAGGCGCATGGATACGGTGCAATTCGACTCGATCGGTTCCCGGCGGACACCGCGAGCTCTAGCCAGCAGGTAGGTCCCTGCAAGCATCTGTCCGGTTTTCGTAACAGAAAATTCCCTGCCGCTCCAGCCGATCCCGGACTCCTATACCATCTCCGCTGTGCCACTAAGGTGGAAAGGAATCCCGGCGACCCTACACAATCGGAAGCTTTCGGGAACAAGATCCCGAGCGCCAAGAGGCAATAGCGACCTCCCGCTTGTTGTTGACCTCCGGGTTTAGTCTTCCAGCCGCGTGCCATTTGGGGGAATGTTAACTTGAGACTTCCATCAGCTTGTTTAAGAAGGAACTTGCCCGTGGCCCGGAAACGGAGCGAGAGCAATCTCCCGGGAAAGCGCCAATCCCGGAAAACGGTACCGCAGAGCCTGTGAGGGTACGAGACTAATTCCACCTCGAAGGACCGATGCCTGCGGACAGCGCAGTGTTGAATTCTAGTCCCACGGCTTGACGAGCTGCGTTGGTTCCGAGTTTCCGTTCGCCATAAGTTGCTCACCAGATTTGACTCGGCCGATGTTGGAGGAGTGTATGTCAGAAAATGGAGTCGCCCTCGAGAAGGAGCGCTCTCCTGAACCAGACCGTTATCGGCTGCTGCTTGAGATCACCGACCTAGTGGCGCGAGCCCAGAGCCTGCCCGACGCATTCAAGGAAATCGCCCCGCCAGTGCTGGCCTTGACGGAAGGCGAGGTGCTCGAGCTTTCCCTCCATGACCCGCGTCGGGATTGCATGGTGACACACTACTGGAAAAGGAACGATGAAAGTGGAGAGTTCGACCCTTTCCCCGTGGACGAAACGACGAGCGGGTGGGTATGGAAACATCGGGAGCCGATCGCCATTCCCGATGTTGCGCATGAGCAGCGCTTTCCCGGCTTCGTGCCCGTGTTGCTCAATCAAGGCGTCCGGTCCTACATCGCCTTTCCCATGAGCACGCCAGCGCACTGTTTTGGAGCACTCGGGCTGGGTAAGAAACTCCCCGAGGTCCTGAACAGCGAGGACGTCGAACTCCTCTCTCGCATTGCGCAAATGGGCGCGCTGGTGCTGGAGAAGGATAGGGTCTACCGCGCCTTCGAGGAACAGCAGAGCCTGGTTGCGATCAGCCGGGAACTCAGTTCCTCTCTCGAGTTGGAAAAACTCTTGCCCGTCATTCTTTCCAGCATCCGGAATATTGCGCGCTACGAACGGACCCTGTTGTGCCTGCTGGACAAGGATGGGAAAAACACGCGTCTATTTGGAGATGCTCTGGAATGGGAGCCTTTCGTCAACCACGGCAGTGCGATTCCGCTGGAGCAATCGCTCTCGGTGCAGGCCATCCAGACGCGAAACACCGCCTTCTTCACGGCAGGCGATCTGCGGCACATGCATGACCCCCTGGCGCAGGTCATGGCCGACGGCGGGATTCGATCGGTTTGCAGTGTGCCCATGATCGCGGGCAATCGGGTCTGGGGAGCGCTGAATCCGAGCAGCACGATGGAGAGTGCTTTCGGCCGTCCGGAGGTCGAATACCTGCAGCAAGTCGCCAACCAGATCGCGGCTGCGCTCCAAAATGCGCACGCCTATCGCGAGATCGCGGAACTCAAGGACCGCTTGACCCAGGAAAAGCGCTATTTGGAGTCCGAAATCCGGAGCGCGAACCGGTCCGAAGATATCGTCGGCAACAGCGTGTCCCTGAAACGTGTGCTGGACCACGCTGCCATCGTCGCCGACACCGATTGCACCGTCCTCATCACCGGCGAAACCGGGACCGGCAAGGAATGCATCGCCCGCTTGATTCACGGCATGAGCCGGCGCAAGAGCCGCAACTTCATGAAGCTGAACTGCGCCGCCATTCCCACGGGACTGCTGGAAAGCGAACTCTTCGGCCACGAAAAGGGAGCGTTCACCGGCGCTGTAAGCCAGAAGCTCGGCCGCCTGGAATTGGCGGACAAGGGCACTTTGTTGCTCGACGAAATTGGAGATATTCCTTTGGAGTTGCAGCCCAAGTTGCTGCGCCTTTTACAGGACCAGGAGTTCGAACGCCTGGGCGGAACGAAGACGATCCATGTGGATGTCCGCCTGATCGCTTCCACCAACCGCGATCTGGCGCGCGCGGTCGAAGAAAAAGAATTCCGCAGCGACCTGTTCTACCGCTTGCACGTGTTCCCCCTGCATCTGCCGGCGTTGCGCGAACGGCGCGAGGACATTCCCATGCTCATTCACCACTTCGTCGAGAAGTGCTCCGCCCGGCTGCACAAGCGGATCGAGACCATTCCCGACGAGGCGATCCACGCGATGATGCGCTGGTCGTGGCCGGGGAACATCCGCGAGCTGGAGAATTTTATCGAGCGCTCCGTGATCCTCTCGGATGGCAACCGCCTGACCGCGCCCCTCGCCGAGTTGCACGAGGAGAATTTACGGGCGATGTCACAGTCCGACGGCACCCTGCGCGACAAGGAACGCCAACACATCGTCGAAATTCTGCGCCAGACCCGGGGCGCGCTCTCGGGGCCCAGAGGCGCTGCCATCCGGTTGGGACTAAAACGCACCACCCTGCAGTACAAGATGCAGCGCCTGGGAATCTCGCGCACGGATTATCTGAATTGATGAATTATCTGAATTCGAGACCGCGAGACTATTTCCTGCCCAACTGTCGGCGGCCAGGCCAGCATTGCGGCGTCTCCTGTCGCTCGCAGCGAGTTCCAAGTGTCCGAAGCAGTGAAGCGAAAGCCACTTACCGGTGTGGAGTATGTGGCAACTGGGGTGCATTGTTTCCTCGGGCGAGTTTCCGGTTTCCCAGAGGGAAAATTCGCCAGCCAAACCTTGCCGAACAGCAGGAGTCGGTTATGGGTGTGCCCCGGCGCTTCGCGATTCCGAGTGACTGCCTCAGTTGCGAACTGAGGCGGAGCTGCGACTTCTGCAATTTGCCTGAGCCTCTGATGACGGACTTCAGCGCCATGGGGCACTTGACCCTGTATCCCACCAACGCCACTCTGCTGACGGAAGGTCAAATCCCGCGCGGCGTGTACATCGCCTGTTCCGGCCGCTGCAAACTCTCGATCACCGCCCGCGACGGCAAAACCATCATTCTGAAAATCGCCGGAGACCGCCAGGTGCTGGGGCTGAGCGCCGTCGTCTCCGGCGGAAGCTCCCTGATCACGGTCACGACCATCGAGATGTGCCAGATCAAGTTCGTCGAACGCGACAGCTTCCTGCGCCTGATCGAACACGGCAGTCACGCCGCGCTCGCCTGTGCCGCCATGCTCGCCCACGAGATCGTGACCTCGTTCGACGATGTGCACGAGCTGCTGCTCGCCCGCAGTTCAACGGAAAAACTCGCCCGCCTCCTGCTTTCCTGGGTTTCGGACGAGCCCCGCAATCGCGAACTCCGTGTATCCACGGAATTCACCCATGAAGAAATTGCCCAGATGATTGGGTCTTCGCGAGAAACGGTGACCCGCTTATTGAGCGACATGAAACGGAAGGATTTAATTCGGCTGGAGGGTGCGACGCTGGTGATTCCCAACCGGATCGCCTTACAAGCCATTGCGTCCTAAGGGATCCCTCCCCTGGGCGGGCCAAGCAGTCTACGCGCCCGCCCTTTTTTTTTGAGCGTGCTGTTCGTCGCTCGCTGTTCGCTAGAATCATTTGCAGAGCGAACAGCGAACGACCAATTTCTAGAGGTTGAACAGCTCCCGCAGGCGGCGGGTCTGGGCGCGGCTTACGGGAATCTCCGTCTGTTTCTTGTCGTCCATTCGCAACTGGTAAGAGCTCTTGAACCAGGGCACGACTTCACGGATGTGATGGATATTGACGAGAAAGGACCGGTGCGCCCGCCAAAACGAGTTGGGATCCAGGTTTTCGAAAAGTTCTTCCAGCGTGCGGCAGTTCGAGTGGCCTTCCATGCCCGCATGGCCGCTGGTGGCCACCGTGATCACACCGTCTTCGATGGTCGCATAGCAGATGTCCTTCGCATCGGTCAGGAACAACCTTCCCGCCGCCTTGATCAGGATCTTCGCCGTCTGCGGCTTCTGCGCTTCCAGCATCCGTACCAGCGTTTCGAATTTCTCCTCCGGCCCGGCGCCCGCCTCTATCTTTGCGCGCACCTTCTCGATGGACTGCGCCACTCTCTTCTTGTCGAATGGCTTCAGGAGGTAGTCCACCGCGTTCACGTCGAACGCCTTCACCGCGTATTGATCGAAGGCAGTCGCAAATACAACCTTGGGCAGGGGGACCTTGCGGTCAAGCAGCTTCTTGATGACGCCGAAACCGTCCAATCCCGGCATCTGCACGTCGAGAAACACCACGTCCGGATTATGTTCGCGGATCAGTCCCACCGCTTCCAGGCCGTTCTTGCCCTGCGCAACCACATTCACATCGTCCAAATTCTTGAGCAGATAGGCGAGCTCTTCGCGCGCCAGTTGTTCGTCGTCGACGATGACCACGGTGAGAGGCATAGGCTGCCGCGCAGCGCCGCCGGTCAAGCCAGCATTTTCGGCGGCGATGGCCTTGTCCTTCATGGTGAGTATAGCGACCGCAGCGGGCAAGCCGCCAGTCTCAACTGCTTCACGACTACGTTTCGATTGCCAGCGCCATGCCCATTCCGCCGCTGACGCAGAGCGTGGCCAGGCCGCGACGGGCTTTTCGTTTCAGCATTTCGTGGAGCAGCGTCACCGTGATGCGCGCCCCGGTGCAGCCGATGGGATGGCCGAGCGCAATGGCGCCGCCGTTGACATTGAGCCGCTCGCGGTCGAAATGCAATTCGCGATCGCAGGCCAGCGCCTGGGCGGCGAAGGCTTCATTGAGTTCGACCAGGTCGAAGTCGCCAAGCTTGAGGCCGTGTTTCTGTTCCATCCTTCGGATGGCCGGCACTGGCCCGATGCCCATGAGGCGCGGATCGACGCCGGCGGAAATCGCCGCCAGAATTCGCGCCAGCGGTTTCAGATGATGTTGCTGGACGAATTTCTCACTCCCGAGCAGCATCGCCGCCGCTCCGTCGGTGATGCCGGAAGAGTTTCCGGCAGTAATAGTCCCGGTTTTGGAAAACACTGGGGAGAGCTTGGCCATCTTCTCCGTGGTCGCGTCGAGAAACAGGTGCTCGTCACGTGAGAAAACGGTTGTACCCTTCTTGCCCTCGATGGTGACGGGAACAATTTCGGCGTCGAAGCGCCCACTGGATTGTGCCGCAGCAGCGCGCTGCTGTGAGACGAGCGCGAATTGGTCCTGCTCTTCGCGTGAAATCTTATACTGCCCGGCGAGGATTTCGGCCGTCTCGCCCATCAACATCTTCGCCATCGGGCAGAAAAATCCGTCGCGATACATCCCATCGACGAGATCCTGGTGGCCGAGACGATATCCCCAGCGAGCGCCCTCAAGATAATAAGGAAGCCGCGACATCGATTCGGTTCCGCCCGCCAGCACGCAATCGAGGTTGCCGGTGGCAATCTCTTGAAAACCGAGCGCGATGGACTTCATGCCCGACGCACAAGCCTTGTTCACCGTATAGGCTGGAACTTCCTGAGGAATACCGCTGCGGATGGAAATCTGCCGTGCTGGATTTGGACCGCCTCCAGCCTGCCGGCCGTTGCCAAAAATCGTCTCTTCCACCTGTTGCGGCTGCACTCCGGCGCGTTCGAGCGATGCCTTCGCGGCCACCACGCCCATATCGGCGGCGGAGAACGAGGCTAGTGCGCCTCCAAACTTGCCAATGGGCGTGCGGACGGCGGCAAGGATGTAAACGCTGTTCACAAGAACCTCCCGGTCGTTTCAGTCTAGCAGGCAGCAGCAAAATCATTACTGCAGGAGACACAGAGGAACACACGGGACTTCTCGATGTTTTCTCTGTGCCCCTCTGCGTTCCCTGTTGTGAGGTACTGACCGCGGCAACCTCGAGCGACGGCGCGCGCGGTACACTAATCGGCGTGAACATTCTTTACGGAATCAATACGGTTACGGAAGCCCTCAAGGCGCGCGGGCGCAACTTCGAATGGGTCGGCGTCGCGAAGGAGCGGAAAGATATCCGACTGAAGCGCGTGATCGACGAATGCCGCAAGATCGGCGTTCCGGTGCGTGTTTTGTCGCGTATGGAACTCGACGAAATCGCCGGCAACGCCGCGCATCAAGGCCTGGTGGCCGCGACTTCGGCAAAACAATATAGCGACCTCGACGATCTTGTGGCCTCGCGGCGTGGCGAGCATTCGCTGATCGTGGTGCTCGATGGCGTCGAAGATCCGCACAATCTGGGAGCGATCCTGCGCACCGCCGACGCTGCCGGGGCCGATGGCGTCGTCATTCCCGAACGCCGCTCCGCCGCCGTCACCGGCGCGGTGGCCAAGGTTTCGGCGGGAGCGAGCGAACATCTTCCGGTGGCGAAAGTCACGAACATATCGCGCGCGCTTGAGGAATTGAAGGCGAAGGACCTCTGGATCATTGGATTGGACGAGCGCGGCGAGCAGACTTATGACGCGGTGGACTACAACATGCACTGCGCCATCGTGCTCGGTGCCGAAGGCAAGGGAGTGCACGATCTGGTGCGCAAACACTGCGATTTCCTGGTGTCGATTCCGATGCTCGGGAAAGTGCCGTCGCTGAATGTTTCGGTGGCGGCGGGCGTGGTGCTGTATGAAGTCGTGCGGCAACGGCGGCTGGACGCATCCAAGAGATCATGAAGATCCTCTGCATCCTCTGTGTTCTGTGCGCTTTCGCTTCAGCGGCGTGGGCTCTGGACCGCGAAGCGTTCACCATTGCGAAATATGATTTGCAGATTCGCCTGGAGCCCGAGCAGCAGAGGCTGGGAGCGCGCGGCAAGATCACTTTGCGCAACGACTCGGCGCATCCGCAGAGGATCGCGGCGCTGCAAGTTTCCTCCTCTCTCAGTTGGCGTTCGATTCGGGTGAACGGCAAGGCCGTGCAATACGTTTCGCAACCCTACATTTCAGACATCGACCACACCGGCGCGCTTTCTGAAGCCATCGTGACGCTGCCCGCCGAGGTCAAGCCGAAAGATTCCGCGGAGATCGAAATCGGCTACGAGGGCGTTATTCCGTTGGATGCGACGCGGCTGACTCGAGTCGGCGTGCCGGAGGAAATCGCAAGACATTCAAGCTGGGACCAGATCGGTCCATCATTCACGGCGATGCGCGGCGCGGGATATGTGGCGTGGTATCCGATTGCGACGGAGTCGGCGGATTTCTCCGAAGGAAACAGCTTGTTCGAGGTCGTGGATCGGTGGAAGGCGCGGGAAGCCGGGAGCGAATTCAAGCTCGCGCTGAGTTTGCAGGGCGGGAGTGTGGGAGCGGTCCCGACTCTGCTCTGCGGCGCTGAAGCTGGAGGTTCTTCCGCTGAGGCTGGAAACGATCGCGCGATTCGCGTGGAATGCGGCTGGACTCCACTGGGGACGATAACTCCAACGTTTGCGATGGCCGAATATGTCGGCCAGTCCAAGTCGCTTTTGAAAGTGTACAGTCTGCCGGGCCACGAGGCCGGAGCGGCAACTTACTCCAACGCGCTCGACCCGGCAGCGAAGTTTGTCACCGGATGGTTTGGCCAGCCGACAGCGCCCATTGCCATCGCCGATCTTGCCGATCCGCATTCCGCGCCATTTGAGAGCGGCACATTGTTGATGGCGTCAATGGCCGTGGAGGATTCAAAGCTCGCGGGCATCAACCTAGTCCACGAACTCGTTCATTCCGCATTGCCCTCGTCGCGGCCCTGGGTTTACGAGGGTCTGGCGCACTTTGCCGAGGCGCTGTATCGCCAGGAGCAAGGTGGACGTCAGGCCGCGCTTGATTTTCTGGGACTGCACCGGGCGGCGTTTCTCGACTCGGAAAAAGAAGTGTCGGCTGCGTTGCAGAAAAACATCGGAGAGAAGAGCGTCGGCCAGCCGCTCGTCGGCACGTTCGATGAGACTTACTATCGGAGCAAAGCTGCCTATGTATGGTGGATGTTACGCGACATGGTTGGCAACGATGCGCTGAAGCAAGCGATTCGCAAGTATCGCGCCGAGGACGATAACGATAAAGATCCCAAGTATGTGGAGCGTTTGATCGAAGCCGCCGCTCAGCGCGACCTGGCGTGGTTCTTCGACGATTGGGTGTATCAAGATCGCGGCCTGCCGGATTTCCGCGTGCAGTCGGTGCATCCGTGGAAAACGGAAAGAGCCGCGCAGATGTTCACCGTAACCCTGGAGAACCTGGGCAGCGCCGGGGCCGAAGTACCTGTCACGATAGTTTTTGAAGGCGGCGAGATCGTAAAGCGAATTGAGGTGCGCGCCAAAAGCACCGCTACGACCCGAGTTGAGGTGCCAGGCACGGCGAGCGAGATCGTGGTCAACGACGGCAGCGTTCCGGAAGTCGACTTGACGAATAATGTGTTCAAGATTTCCGCGCCGTCGAACTAATACTCCAAGGAGGTACTTTTGCCCTACATTCAATTTCTCGGCGCTGCCGGAACCGTGACTGGCTCGAAGCACCTCATCAGCACGCCCGGCGATACGAGCGGCAAGCGGGGATTTCAGGTTCTGATCGACTGCGGACTTTTCCAGGGACAAAAAGAATGGCGGGAGCGCAACTGGCAAGACACTCCGATGCCGGCGCGTGAAATCGACGCGGTTGTTCTCACCCATGCGCATCTCGACCACTGCGGCTGGATTCCGCGCCTGGTGAAAGAAGGCTTCCGCGGGCCAGTCTACGCCACGCAGGCCACCATCGATCTGTGCTCCGTTGTATTGCCAGATTCCGGACACCTCCAAGAAGAAGACGCGGCGTTCTATAACAAAAGAAGGATATCGAAGCACGATCCCGCGTTGCCCTTGTACACGCTCGAAGAAGCGCAGGATTGCCTCAAGCGCTTCAAGCCGGTCGCCGTCGGAGAAACCACCGCACTCAGCCCCGAGCTGGCGTTTCGCTTCGTTCATGCCGCGCACATTCTCGGCTCGTGCATGGTGGAGATCACGCTCGGAACGAACGGATCAAACCGCCGACTGCTCTTCACCGGCGACTTGGGCCGCGTGCGCGACAGCGTGATTGCGCCTGGCAAAGTGGTACACACCGGACCGCAGGAAAACGAAACCGCCGACGTGCTGGTCATGGAATCAACCTACGGCAACCGCCAGCATCCCGACACCGATCCTCGTCCGCAACTAGCCAGCCTGATTCGCGAGACTGCGCAACGCGGGGGCACTGTCATCGTTCCCGCGTTTGCCGTGGAGCGGACGCAGAAATTTCTTTTCATCTTGAAAAGGCTGATGGAGACGGGACAGATTCCGCGCCTGCCCGTTTTTTGCGACAGCCCGATGGCGATCAAGGCGGTCGAAATTTTCATGAAGCACGCGGAAGAATACACGGCGCGGGCCGCCGATTTGATCGAGAAATACGGATCGCCGGTCGATTGGCCGGGCTTCACGTTTGCGCTGACCGCTGAGCAGTCGAAGAAAATCAACGACAACCACTATCCCGCGATTATCGTTTCATCGAGCGGGATGGTCACTGGTGGCCGCATCCTGCATCACATGGCGCAACGGCTGCCCGATCCGAAGAACCTGGTAATTTTTATAGGCTTTCAAGCGCCCGGAACGCGCGGCGCGACCATTAAGAACGGAGCGCCTGAAGTAAAGATCTTCGGGCAGTTCGTGCCCATCCGCGCACAGGTCGCGACGCTCGAGCAGTTCAGCGATCACGCCGATCCGCCGGAAATGCTGGAGTGGCTGCGGACTTTCAAGAACAAACCGGCCACAACCTACCTCGTCCACGGAGAACCCGCTGCCGCATCGGCACTTCGCGACCGTATGAAGAGAGAACTGGGGTGGAATGTGCAGATTGCCGAATATATGGAGCGCGTGGAAGTGAAGTAGGGCGGCTGCCGCCGTTTGCAGTGTCAGGAATGCTCTCGGTCTGTTCTGTCAGGGATGCGCCCGGTCTGTACCATTTGTGGGGGGTACCCCCCCTACCCCAAAAATGAGTCAAGTTGATGATAGTAAAGTAGTTAGAGGCAAAGTATTCAAAAGATGGGACTTAGCGTTGAATTTTGCTGTTTGGCGTGCACTTGCGGGGGTGCTGACCGGGGACATATGTTGTCAAATAGCGGTGAAAAGTTTGCGGCCGAAAATGCGTTCGTCTCTGGAGACGGGCGCAGTTTTCGATGGTGCGCTGTCGAAGTATCATCGCACCGATTGGGGTGCATGTCTGTGATGAGCGTACGAGAAAAATGTGATGAAAAAGTTGGGGATACCCTAGCCATCTCTGGCTCCGTAAATTAAACAAGATCAGATAGGACTCGGAGGAACTCAGTCATGAGAAAAATCAATGTGATCGAATTTGTCTCCCTTGATGGTGTCATAGAAGCCCCCGGCGGGCCGGAGAAAGATACCAGTGGCCCGCCGTGGTGGATACGTCCATATCGCGACCCTGTTTCTGGAGCGGCGATAAAAAAGCAAATGAACCTGCCGTTTGACTTGTTGCTAGGGCGCAGGACCTTTGAACTTTGGGCACAATTCTGGCCGCAACATGGTGACATGTGGCCGGGCGTCAACACAGCCACCAAGTACGTCGCCTCGAATACCATGACTTCTCACGAATGGCAGCCGTCCGTGTTTCTAAACGGAGATATTGCGGAAAAAATCACCAAAATCAAACAACAGGAAGGGCCGGATTTGCACGTTTGTGGAAGCGCAAATCTGGTTCAGACGCTCATGAAGCATGACTTGGTGGATGCGTTCTGGCTGACGATATTGCCGGTCACGTTGGGCGGTGAAAAGCGATTGTTTGCCGAGGGCACGATCACGGCGGCATTCAAGCTGACGGAAAGCACAGTCACCTCGAAAGGCGTCATTCTCGTGCATTACGAGCGTGCCGGCGGAGTCCCAACGGGAAGTCTATAAACATGCGGCCGGGTGGCCCAGGGCTTTTGATCTTGCGGGCATTACCAACACGGTGGGTGGCCCGTTCCTTCGCGTTTTTTGCGAAGGGCGGGAGTCGGAAATGCCTGCGCCAACTGGGTTTGATCACGTGTCCACAACAAAATCAAATAGCACGCGCAGCATCGCCGCCCACCCTTGCAAAAAACGCAAGGATGGGGCACCCTCAGTGGGAATGGTGCACGCAAAGATCGTTAAAGGTGGGCCGCCCGCCCGTCGGAAGTTTTGGAACAAAGTCTGCGGGTCTTTTGCCTATCTTTGCCACCCTAAGGGAATAACCTGCCTCGAATGCGGCTTTCTGGGCAGCGATGATTTTGAAGTCCGCAAGTCAGACCGGATTCTTCTCGCGTGTCGTGGACAGGCAGGGTGTCCGCCTCTGGACAAATTGCACTGTGACAGAAATCTGTGGGTCGATTACGAGTTGGGAATCTTCGATAGCGGCAGGGAGGGATTGTTTGACGAAGTGAACAAGAAACGCCGACCTTGCGAAGGTTTCTTGCGGTATCGGCCCGGATGGACTCCAAGCGGACATCGGACGCTATTGCAGAACAAACTAGAACGGCGCGACAAGATACTTATCTCAGCCACCAGTGCTATCGGTGCGGCAGTTCTGGCGCTGGTCGGCGACTGGTTACTAAAACGGTTGGGGTTAAAGTAACAACATACTCGGGTGACCATCACATGACGACGGCTGGCTACTGGTATCGGTTCCGATGTAAGGGATGTGATTCTCCTGCTGTTCTCCCACGTCAAGGCCCGTTAGGAATATTTGCCTACCCACAAAAGCAACCGGGGCGTATCTGGCCGATAACATTCGCGTGCGCGATTTGCGGACACATGTCGGAATATTCAGCTCAGGACATTGCTCCTGCGGAACATCTGCAAATTTCTGACCAAGCTTCGGACTCAGCGGCTCTCTGGCATCTTGAGTTCGGTTGCGCCCGAGAGAATTGCGGAGGACGCTACTCCCTATGGACTTGGTACTTGGCGACTGCATCTCAGGCCGATACCATACGAGCGGTACTCGCCAAAAACCCCAAGCTTTCTTGTCAGCACGATGTTAAGCCGGATTTGTCGCCGGCGAATTGAGTGGATAGATTTGAGGGGTAAATGCGGAGCGCGAGATGAATTTTATCGCAGCCCTAGTCGCACGATACTTACGGCAGCCAGATCAACGCTCGCGTGCCTCGATTCTTTACGACGAGGCGCATCTTCATGGAACAGGCCGCGACCGGTTGCGCGAAAAATTCCGCCGCGCCGTGCGGGAGGTTCTTGCGTTTTATATATTTGCCGTTGTTGGTTCGATTGTTTACCTTGATAAGCCGGAAGTACCTGAGAGTCAGACAGTGCTTCCCGCCTTGCTCCTAGCGGCTGTCATCGGCCCTTCTTGTTGGCTTGTATACAGGATACTTCGTTTTGCACTCGCTCGATGAGCCTACGTTCGCTCCTGCCGGGTGCCCCAGTCATCGCGCACCGTGCGATGAGTGGGCCTCGCGCATCACGTCAAACTCACGCATAGCGGCGGATTGCGATTCTTAAGGAATCGGTCTTCTTGAAGAACCGCGTGGGCACGGGCCGTCCGGGCGGATACTCGCGATGATCGCGGCAAAAACGAGAGTCAAAATCCCCACTCTAACGTCGCAAAAGGCGCGACGTTAGAATGGGGCACCCGGCTTGGGAGTCGTGGTGCGGATAGGAAGTCAAAATCCCCGCCCTGTCGCAAAAAACGCGACAAGGGCGGGGCACCCGGCAGTGACACGACCAGAATTGTCGCCCAGCATTCATGGAGCTGGATCAGCCCCGCACGCCGTATTCGTTACTCAAAAGGGTGTAGCGGTTGAGAAGTTCTTGCTCATGACGTAGTTCGTCCTCATAAAAGCCTTCGAAGACCTTCTTCAACGACTGGTCTTCGCAAACCTCCGCCGCCTCTTTGTACATCGCTTGGGCAGCCCGCTCGCCTTCAATCGCCTCTTTGAATATCGCGAAAAGACGTTTTGTTTTTTCGGACATTTCCTTGGACATAACCCTCCTGTTGTGGGACGTATCAAGCGCCAATCTCGGGCTACCGGCCCAGCATCGCCCCGCACCAGTTTATGTCTTCGCTGCCTTGATCTTCGCCCAGCGTGCTCGCTGTGCGGCTGCGATTCTATTCCTGCCTGCCGCTGATATTGTGCGCTTGGGTTTGGGCGCGTGACCTTTCGCCTTTGCCCATCTTGCTTTCTGTGCTTGGCTGATGCGCTTGCGGGCTGCTGCTGACATTGTGTGCCGCTGTTTCTTCGCTGGTTTCATCCCGGTGCCTTCAAGCAGATGCAACACCTGTGTCAGCTTCGAAATCTCTGCCTTGACCTGTTGTTTAATAGATTCCAGACTCATGCTATTCCTCATTCGCCAGATGCGACCGGAAAGCATAGCACGCATAGTGACCTCAGTGAAGGGGTGCACTACAAAAGTCCGCATTTTTCCTGGCCCTCAACAGCACGGCTGAAGCCTTGCCCTACCCTAACCCGATCTCTCATGCGCGATCGGTGAAAGAAGTCAGAATCCCCGCCCTGTGTCTGCTAAGGACGCAGACACAAGGACAGGCACCCTCGGGAGTTAAAATGAGTGAAAGGGCGGGCAAGCCCCGTAGATCCTTCCCCTTCGCTCCGCTCAGGGTCAGGATGACAGACGATTTGTGGAAAGCGGATTCCCGGGTTCAAACTTCCGGCCTCAGCCTCTCGTCCTTAACCTCTATCGCGGCAGGGCATCGGGCATGGCGGCCAGCGCGTACGCCATGACGGCCATGGCGGCGGCGTTTTCGCGCAGTTCCTGGGGATCGACTTTGTCGAGCGTATCGGCGGCGGTGTGGTGATAGTCGAAATATTTGCGGCCGTCGGCCATGATGCCGATGCCGGGGACGCCGGCTTCCACGAGCGGATCGATGTCGGAGCCGGGACTGTATTCGGACCAGCGGAAAACAGTGGCGCCGACGGGGCGCAGAATGTCGGCCAGCGGGCGCAGAGCAGCGATGGCGGCAGGCGGCATCTTGAGATAGAAGCCGAGCGGATGTGCGACTCCGGCGTCGCTCTCGATGGCGGCGATGTGGTTGGAGAATTCGGCGGCGTGAGCTTTGGCGTAGGCCTTGTTTCCGCCGCCGCCATTTTCCTCGTCCATCCAGGCGATGACGCGCAACGTGCGGCGGGGGCGAAGGTGCAGGCGCTGCAAGACTTCCGCGGCGGCCATAGAGATGACCAAGCCGCCGCCGTCGTCAATCGCGCCACGGCCAAGGTCCCAGGAATCGAGGTGGCCGGAGACGACAACAATTTGCTCGGGATGCTCGCTGCCCTTGAGGTCGGCGACAACGTTGTATCCGGTCACTTCGGGCAGGCTTTGCGGAGTGAGCGTGAGGTGCATGCGGACGCGGCCCTGGGCGGCGAGGTGTTCGATGAGTTCGGCATCTTCGGCGGCGAGAGCGGCGGCTGGAATTCCGGCGGGCGCGCTGTAGCCGGTGTGCGGCAAGCGATAGTCGGCTCCTCCGACGGAACGGACGAGCGAAGCGGCGGCGCCCAGTTCGGCGGCGGCTTTTGCGCCGCGTCCGCGATAGACAACGGCTTCGCCATAAGCTTCGAATGACATGCCGGCGAGGGCTTTGCGTTCGTCGTAAGGAACATTGAAGACGACAATTTTGCCGGCAACTTTTTCGCGGCCGAGAGCGGTGAGTTCGGCAAAGTTGTGGACGACGACGATTTCGGCGGTGATGCCTTCGGCGGGGGTTGCCGAGCTGCCGCTGATGACGGCGAGAACGATGCGCTGGGTCGTTTCCGGCACCTGGCCGGGATATTCGACGAGTTGGGCTTTTTCCTCGCCGCGAATCCAGTGGGAAACTTGCGCGGGCTCGAGACGAACTTCGAGGCCGAGTTTGCGCATCTCGGCGGCCACGTATTCGGCGGCGGCCTGGGCTTGCGGCGATCCAGAGGGGCGGGGGCCAATGTTTTCGGTCAGGTGCGCGAGCTGATGC
This sequence comes from Terriglobales bacterium, assembly GCA_049519955.1. GTDB lineage: Bacteria > Acidobacteriota > Terriglobia > Terriglobales > Acidobacteriaceae > Acidiflorens. Next base: position 5,675 of record JBEKQG010000027.1, on the reverse strand, counting down.
CAGGCATAGTCGCTGGTTAGAGCGGCATCGCGCACTGCCGCCAACTGGTCGTGCAGTTCTTTGGAATAAGAAAGAGTGGGCGGAGCGGCGGGCGGCTTGGACGGGGGAGTCTGCGCCCAGGCGGCGAAGCTGGCGGAGAGCAAAAGCGCGCTGATCGGAGTCAGGGTTTTCAAGTTGAACATTCTCATTGGGTAAATTCTCACTCTCAGTTTAATCTTCTTCGCACCGGGATCACGGCTGGTTCGCGCCCTGACTGAGCGCGGGCGCGGGGTACTCGGGGAGTTCCTGCTTGCTGGCTTCCGTGCGCTTCACCTGGAGTTCGTCAAACAGCAGCGCCGGGCTGGCAACGCTGAACCAGACGGGCTCGAAGCGGTCCTCGACATCGAGCGCGGTCCCGGCGGCGATGAGATCGCTGCGCAGCGAGCGGACGTCGAGATCTTCGAACACGCCGCCGCGCACCAGTTCTTCATGGCCGTCCTTGGTCCAGATGCGATAGAGCAGCCGGGGTTCGAGCTTCGGCCCCATGGTTTCGACGTAGAGTCCGTAGGGCAAGTCGCGGTTCTTGCAGAGTTCGATCAACTTGGCCTTGAGTCCGGCATCCGGCTGCGGGTCGGTCGATTGCAAAACGAGATTGCCGGGATAGGGCGCGGGCGCAGCGGTTGCGGCGGCACGGCCATGACCGTTCGAGGCGGGAAAGTCGCGAATCGGCTCGCGCCCCACCAGGTAGCCGACGAGCTGTCCTTTTTCGACCAGGGAAACGCGCTGCGCTTTTACGCCTTCGTCGTCAATCGAGTAGTTGCCAAATAACCGCTTGCCCGAGATGGCCGATATGGCCGGATCGTCGAACACATTGATGAAATCAGGCAGCACGCGAGATTTGTAGCTCGTCGACCATTTGCCCGTGGTGCGGGCATTCTCGCCGAGCTTGGGTTTTCTGCCGAGAACGTTGGGCTCAACCAGCTCGGTGACGACGGCAGCAGCGGCATCGTTGGAGAACAGGATCGGACCGCGGTATTCCTCGTCGGCGACCGGGGCGCTACGCAGCGACTTCAGCGTCTCGAGGATCCGCGCCGTGGTCTTCAGAAATTCTTCGCGGGCGGGGAGTTCCTTAAGATCGTTTCCCTGGTCAGCGTGTGAGCGTTGCAGCAGCATGCCGTCCGGAGCCTGGGTTGAGCCCGCGATGTAGATGACATAACGCGCATGACCGGAGCGGGCGACCGTGCCCTCGGAGTTCAGCAAGTAGCGGTTCTCGGCGATGAAATGCAGCGAGGATTCGAAGTTTTCCAGGTCTGGATCGGAGCGATACAGGCTGGACGCTTCTTCGATCAAATTCACCCAGGGAGTGAAATCGGCCGCCGATAGCCGCACCACGGGCTCAATCGCTTCGACCGGCGAGGATTTGGCAAAATCGTCGGTGGGTTCATCGACCTTCATCTGCTTCAGGGCGGCTTGCTTGGCGGAGAGCGCTTCGGCGGCGGCCTTGTAAGCGCGATCGGTGGCGAGCCAAATGCGGTGGCGGATGGCGAAGACGTCGTCGTCGGATGGGACGAGATCGATTGTGCCTTCTCCCATGCCGTAAAAACTGTCTTGCTTGTAGTCGCCGACGCGGACCACGACGCGCAACAGGCGCCCGTGAGTGCGCTGCAGATTGCACAGCGCGCCGAAAACCGCGCTGGCCTCGAACTCGTCGAGTTCGGTAACGCGGTATTCGATGTAGTAGGGCGCCGCGACGTTCTCCATTTTCAACTGGGCCTTCGAGCGATCCATTTCCTCGCGCAACGCGCGGAGGACGGCATCGGCGGAAGCGGGATCGGCGGCGCGGGCGGATGTGGCGAGGGTGCCGAGCAGGATCGCGGAAAAGATTGCTGAGAACAACACCGCAGTCGCTCTATGCCGGATCATTGTTTGCCTCCCTTATCGTCGATGGCTCCGGGCGGTGGTGGAAGAATGGGAGGACGCGCATCTCCGTACTTTCTTTTTTGGACTTCAATCCCGGAGAACAACATGGCGGGAGCGGCGGCGGACACAGGTACGCTGCCCGATTCGGCCCCGCAAATGCCGTTGAAGACGCTGGTGGTGTCTCCGGTCGCGGCGATCTCGGTGAGCACGGTGAGCGGCGTGCCCACAATGTCGACTCCGCGCACCAGTTCATCGGGACGCCCATCGGCATAGACGCGCCACACCATGACCGGCAGCACCTGGAAGGCCTGCGGCGCGGTGCGCGTGGTCAGGGTGAATCCGCCCTGGATGTCCTCGAAGTAGAGGCCGTAGGGCTTTCCCTGCTTCTTGATTTCCTCGATGAAGCGGAAGCGCAGTTGGGCGTCGGGCATGGTTTTCGAAGAAGTCACGATCAGATTGCCCTGTCGGCCCACCGGCATCCGTCCGGACTGGGCGCGGCCGTGCCCATTCGAGGTGCTGAAGTTCTTTACCGGCAATCGTCCCATCAGAAAATTCTTCAGGATGCCGTCCTTGACCACCTCGACGCGGGCGGCGGGAACGCCTTCGTCGTCGTAACGATAAAAGCCCGACAATTCCGTGCCCGCCAGCGTGGACAGCGTGGGATCGTCGGTGACGCTGAGAAATTCGGGCAGGATTTTTTCGTTGACCTTCTTGGTGAAAGTCTGGCCTTCGTCGCGACCGCGCTGGCGCTGCCCTTCGACGCGATGGCCGAGCACTTCATGAAAGAAGACCGCGGCGGCGCGGCCCGAGAGCAACGCGGGACCGCTGTAAGGCTCGGCGAGGGGAGCCGCGCGCAAGGCGCTCAAGTCGCTCGCCATTTTATTCACGCTCGCCGCCACTTCCGCTTCCGAGGGGACTTTTGCCGGGTCGGAGAACTGGAATGTTTCGATGCGCATCAGTTCCATGCCGTCGTCGGCGCGGGTTTCGGCCTGAATGACGACGCGGAAGATGGCGTCGGAGGTGACCACTTTCGTACCTTCGGTTGAGACCAAGTAACTATGGTCCCTTTCGGCGTATAGAAAGACCATCGACTGTTCCACCTGCGGATACTGGCGAAACGCGGCCGAGTAGCGGCGCGCCAGATCTTCCCAGGCTTTCTGCTCGGGGAAGGCGGGGGACGGGGTTTTCTCGACTTCAATGTAAGTCGAGGGCTTCTCCTCGGAGAAGTCTGGCGATTCGTCTTCCTCCTTGGCGCGGACGGCGGACTCGGTCTTCACCTTGGCATAGGCTTGGCGCGCCTTGCGGTACTCCTCGTAGGTCAGTTTCCAAATGACGCGGGCGATGGCGTCGGGATCGTCTCGCTGCGGAAGCTGGCCGGAGGTGATGCCGGAGGAGCGTTCCTTGTCGTGAGTGTTATCGAGGGCCGGGCCGCCGATGCGCATGCTCACGTCGGCGACGCGGCGGCGCGCGTGAGTTGAGTTGAGGATGGCGCCTTGGGCGCTGAGGATGACCAGCGACTCCCCATCGGTCACGTTGTAGCTTGTGAAGTAGGGCGCGGGGTCCTTTTTGGTCAGTTCGGCCTGGCCGCGGTGCAGCTCCTTTTCCATGGTGGCAAGGAGGGGATCTTCGGGCGGGTTGACAGGCTTTTGAGCGTGCAGCGGTTTCTGCCCAAGCAGCGCAACCAGCAGAAGAAGGAGAGCGGGAACGAGCCTCTTAGAGTTCACTTTTTCGGTATTCATGGGGAACCGTGAGTGTACAGCAGCGCCACTAACAAAAAAAGCGGCCCCTTTCGGGGCCAGCCTTTTCAAAGAGGCAAAGTGGCGGGAATCAGAGGAAAATCAATGTGACGCCGTTCCGGGGAGTAGAACGGACAGGGTGTGATGCCGAGAACATCGAGAGTGAAGTTGTTCCAACGGTTGACGCCTCTTTGGTGCTACAGAAGTAAGCACTTGCGGAACCAAAATGGTAACGGAGGCGACCGGGCATCTCCATTTTTGCAAAGGTCTTCAAAATCAGGATGTTAGAGTGATTCCCCTTGGCGGAGAACGGATGGCAGTTCGTCGGCACAAAGCACCGCCGAATGCACAACGCTGCACATTGAAAGAAGCAGGGTGGAAGAGGGACAAAGCCCCCTGTAGAGACGGGGCTTGGCCCGGCTCCCGCATGGGAGCCGACAAAAGCAAAGCCCCCTCGAAAGGGGGCTCGGGACAAACCGCTGAAGATGTCTAGCTGTCGCCGGCGACCGTGCGCACCTTCCCCGGCAGGAAATGATAGGGTGGCCAAGGGCCGGTCACGAATAGCTGACAATTCTTGAGCTGTTTAGCGGCGGTACTGTACCGGTTCTGATATTTTTCGATCGACTTGGTGTCGATGAGGTGAGCGATGTCGAGCAACATCCCATCGGTATTGACCTTCTTGCAGCTAACTTCTTCCTCGAGGGGGTTGAAGAGCTTGTGTACCTGCACCGACAGGGCGCGGGCTTTGGTCTGGCGTTCGCGCTCGCGAGACGCTTTCTCGCGGAGCTTGATGAGGTACTCGCGCCCGACGGTATCGGGCAAGACAATCTCCTCCATGGAACCGCCGACAGAGCCGTCGCGCACCACCAGCTTGATGCGCATCTCGGACTTGCCGCGCAGCCGCTCCACGCTCTCGAAAAAAGTGCGGCGGTTAGCTCGAACGGCCTGGCGAATGGCGTCTTCGGTGTCGAAAATCGTCCCGAACCGGAAGGGCAAGACAGTGGCGGTTCGAAAGCTCTGGCTCACGACGCGCGCATGCTCCAGCACCGACTTTTCGTCCAGTTTGGAGGTTGCCCGGTCAAATTCACTGACGATAACCGCAAATTCTCCGCTCGGGTAGCTCATGACCGGAGAACCATTCACACCCTGAATTCCATCTAGAAGAAAGGGACGGCGGGCGCGAACACCGTTAGCGAGAGTCGGGTGTTCCGTAAGGCAGTACGCGTACCACGACATGCAGTCTCTCCGAATTGCATCGGGGCCTTGGGTGCCCCTTTTAGACGTTCATTGACTACTAGGGCTGCGTTTCTACCTGGGATATTTGGTTATTTGACAAGGTAGACCCAGAATACTGTGTCCAAAGTCATAGTACTTCCGGTTTGGGTTATTTGCAACCTTTGTTGCGATGACTGCATCGCCGAAAATCTCAACTTGCGACGACGGCGGCCCGTCGCAATGGCCAGCCCCACGCCATCACCGGGCCAATGCGATGCCAATCGGAAATGCCCATCCAACACTCGCCCGCGGCATCCACGCCAGCGAGACTTCAGGATCTCGGCTGCTTCTCGGCGGTTGGGCGCTCCTGCAGAGCGGCCGCCACTGCGCGCAGCATTTCGCCGGCGGGAGCCGGCTTTCCCGTCCAGATTTCAAACTGCCGGGCGGCTTGTTGCACAAACATTTCAATCCCTGGAATGACGGCGATTCCCTTGGTTCGCGCCACCTGCAGCAAGTGCGTCTCGACCGGGTCGTACACCATGTCGAAGACGACACGCGCCTGAATCTCCTCGTCCTTGAGCGGGCAGTCCCGCGTATTCCCCATGCCAACGGGAGTGGCGTTAACGATCACATCGAAAGCGACCTTGGAGAGGCCGGCGCTTGGGATGGTGCGCGCCTTGGCCTGGCGCGCCAGCTTCTGCCCCTTGACCGAAGTGCGATTTAATATCCAGACTTCCGCGGCGCGCTCTTTAAGCGCGAAAACCGCGGCGCGCGCCGCGCCTCCCGCACCCAGCACCAGCACTTTCGCGCCTTCGATGGCAAGCC